>NZ_CP146005.1:0-370000 GCF_038095995.1 Mesomycoplasma ovipneumoniae | reverse complement strand
AACTCCGCGATATCTAGTTTTAGCAGCAAGTCCGGCGACAGTTCCAAAGACCGTCGACATTAGTACAATTGCAGCGGCACTACCAATTAATATTTTTGCCTTATTCTTTTGCATAAAACCCCTCCAGGTTTTTTTAGTATACTTTTTTAATTTAAGTTAGTTATTTAATAACTAAAGACTTAATTTAAATATATTAATATTTATTATTAACAAATTAACAATGTGTTTATTAATTATTAATTATTGATTATTTAAAATATTGATCAATAAAGGCTTTACGGATCTCAAGACGAGCTTTGTCATCTTTGGCCATTTTTTCACCTTTAAAGACTGCAAGAGCTTTAAATGTTATTCCTTCACGATCTTTGCCTGAAGAATCAAGCTCACTAATTATACGATCACCAATTTGGGAATAATCAATTCCACGACCAAACATTACACCAATTGGGGTATCAGGATTAATATTCTGTTTAGCGTCTTTATAAATTGACTGTAGTTGACTTGTTCAAACATATGGCTCTTGATTTGGCTCTCTTTGGGCAATTAGACTAAATGTAACGGATGATTTATCAATACGAACTTCTAAAATTCAAGTTTTATTTAAGAATGACTCAAGTGAAACATTATCTTTTGGTCTTGTGTGATTAAACCAAATACCATCTTGATAAATTTGACCTTGGCCGTCGGTGGATTTAGCCTCAATGAATTTTTTGAAAATGTCATTTACGTCTTCAGGTTTAACGGTTGGAGATTGTTCGGTTCCTATAGCGGCTACACCACCTGTGCCAATTGAACTACTAGTGTCATACAATTTCTTAGACTCAGTGATTTCTTGAGTGTCACCTAGATCAAAATTTTCAGCTGTTTGCTTTGTATAATCATAAAGTTTAGATGGATCTTGTGTACTTGCTGGATCAGCATCACGTAAAACAACTAATGATTTTGTTTGGTAATTATGTTCTGTTGTTGCTATTTGATTTTTATCAATTGCTAAAGAACGGGCTTTTTCAATTCTTCAACCAAGATTTAGTGTTTGTAAAAGTGCGCTTTTGTCTAGATTATGCTCACTAGTTCTAAATAGTTCAAGATAACTTGCTCCAAAAGAACCATTTTGTGCTTCTGGGGCAGTTGATAATAATTTATATGACTGATCTACTAGTTTATCTGTTTTTGCAATAGTATCTTCAGGTTTGAAAACAAAATACATTACACCTTCTTGCAGAGTTGATTTTTCAACTTGGCGTCCACGTGTTTTAATGAATTTTTTGGTGTTACCGTCAAATTCATAATCGGAACCTTGGTTATCATACTTATAAACAAGTGGTTGCTTAATTGTTATACCTTTGCCATTTTGGGCTCTTTGGTTGTAAAAGCCATTTTCTTTAAGTAACTTATCAAGTTCAGGATTGTCAGTAAAATTATTTACTTTATATTGGAAGGATGTTTTTGTTGAACTAATATTAGTTAAAATTGAATTTGTCTGACCTTCATGGGCATGAAAATCAAGACCAGAACTTCCGTCAATGAAGACATCTGGGCCATAAGCAAGTGATGTTTTAAGAGCAGTATTATTTTTATTAACACCAACAAGTCCGAATGTTGATGAAGCTATTGTGTCATTATCGCTGTCACGAACTTCAAAAACAAAATTATATGAACGTTTTTTCTCATCATATTGACTTGATATTGCTAATTTTTGCCCTTGAGCTTTATTAAATTTTTCAAACTTATCAAGATAATTAATTAAATAATCACCAAAAGCAAAAGTTTGTTCTTTTTCTGGAGCAGGGGTTGCTGGATCTTGGAAAGGTGTTGCTGTAGTTGCTACTGAAGATGAAGAAGTTGATGAAGCGGCTGTTGCACTTGAGCCAGAACTTGAACCTGAAGATGAAGATGAGCTAGAATCTACTGAACCAGCTGAAGCTGTAGAACTACCTGAACCAGATGAACCAGCCGCTGGAGTTGTAGATGTACCTGGAGCTGGAGTTGCAGCTGTACCTGAACCTGGGTTAGCCGGAGCTGGTGGTGTCGGAGTAGCCGGAGCTGGTTCTGGAGCTGGAGCAGCTTCAACTTTAGGTTTTTGCAAACTTATTTCATTAGTAATTGGATTTAGTGTTGATTTTAAATAAGCTTTGGCATTATTTTTTTCAGTATCTGAAATACTAAATCATGAGTCAAGTTTTGCAGTCTTGAAAATAAAATCAAGATCACTTTGGAACAAGAGATAAGGAAGTGAATTATTTAGGGTTCCTTGGTGGTTATTACCAACTAACTTTTCAAGTTCATTTTGAACTTTAGAACCTTCTGTGTTAATTGTGATTGGAAATGTTCAACCAGTAAATCTATATGAAGAATGATCTTTTTCTGGAGCACTAGGAGTTACTTCAATAGCAACATTTACCGTTTTAGGCTCAGTACTTTGAACTTCAGATTCTCTAACAATATCTTTAGAAACATCTAAAAATGGAACATTTTCAGGTCTAACTTCTAATTTGAAATTAGAATCAGCTTCAAAATTAACATTAAGTTTTAAAGTTTTATCTGTGCTTGACTCATCTTGATTTTTATCTAAAGAAAAATCAAAATTATAATCATCAACTTTAAGGTTATCTTTAGTTTCAAATCAAAAATCTAATTGATCTGGGGTAACTAAAGCAGATATACCTTCAGATTGAGTAGTTGGCAATTGATAATTATAAATTTCAAAATAAGGAGCGTAAAATTCTTTATCTTTTTTAGCTATTTGTTCAATAGTTTCTTCTTGAGGCTGCTGTTGTTGTGGCTGCTGCTGCTGTGGTTGCTGCTGCTGAGGCTGTTGCTGCTGAGGTTGCTGTTGTTGCGGCTGTTGCTGCATTTGTTGTTGTTCTTGTCCTTGAACTCCACCATCAGATGAAACTGCAGCAACAGCAGTCTGAACAGCGGCAGGTTGGGTTGGAGAAGTTGGATCTGTCTTAAGATCGATATTATATTCTTCTTTTAGATAAGTTTTAATTGCTTCGGTTGCTTTTGAATCTTTTGAGCTAAGTTCTTTTAATTTTTTTTCAAACTCGCTTTTAGTTCCTTCTTCAGCTTGAGACTCAGGTTGTGCTGAAACTGCTGGTGCAGTTTCACCAGGATTAGTTCCTGTACCTGACGCCTCACCCATAAGTGCTTGCTTGATTTTATTATTGTCTTTTAAATACTCTTCAAAAACTTTAGCCACTTTTGAGTCTGCAGCTGAACTTCTGGTTTGATAATCTGAAATTAATTTAGCAATACTTTGATTAGGATTTTTTCTAAAATATTCCGCAACTTGTGGTTTTAGACTAATATATTTATTTTGATTTTTATTTATTTTTGCAAATATTTTATCTTTAATTGAGTCAACTGAACTAAGACCAGTAATTTCTAGTCCAATTAATTTTTCTTTGTTAGATTTATCCAATAATTTTAGTCAAATTTTTGCAGTACCTTTTGCATCGTCAATATCAATTTTAACTAGTGATTTTTCAGAAGTAACTGGTAATAAAGTATACTCATTTGGAATTAAACTCTGTAATCCAGAAGCGGCAATTAATTCAAGTCCACCAAATGATTCTAAAGTTTGTTTAAGTGCAAGTTCAAGATTAGGATTTGTTGGTTTTAATTTAGAAACTAAAGGAACTTCAGGGGTTTTTGGGGTGTCTTCAACTTTAGGGGTTTCAGGTGTGGTTGGTTGATTTGAACCATCTTGTGATGCACCATTTTGGGCTCCAGTGCCAGACCCGGCTGAACCAGCATCGCCAGATGCTCCTCCAGTTGAACCACCTGCGGCTCCACCTGATGCTTCACCAGTTCCTAATCCTCCATTTCCTCCAGATCCAGTTGATTCTTGCTGAAACTGAGTTGCCACTCCAGCAGCAACGCCATCTGGAGTTTTAGTTGCAGCATCAAAAATTTCAGGAGAAATCTTACGAAGATTGGTTAGTAATTGATCTTGAAATTTAAGGGCAAAAGCTGAAGGAAAAATTGAATCTGAAGCAAACTTTTTAGTTAGTTGTGATTTATCAAGATTATATTTTGAAGACTCAGCAATGAAATTTTCAAGAAAATCTTCTTTGGCAATAGCACTAAATCCAGAAAGATTTGCAGTAAAAGCACGACTTGCTACTTCTTTTTTTGTTTTTTTATCAAAAACAAAAACAGTCAAGTTCCTAATTGAATTTGACTCAACCTTTGTTTCTTCAGTTACTTGAATATCGAAAAATAAATTAGAAAATTTATTATCAACTTTTGAAAAATCAACTGCTTGACTTAATTTAAAGGCATATAATTTATCGTTATGTAATTTAAATGCCTGTGAAGCTGAAATTTTGCTTCATTCGGGTTTTAGACTAAAATTGCTGATGGCAGCGACCAAATCAGCATCGTTTATTGGCGGGTTTAATTTCGTTTCGGACTTATCATTATCAAATAATGACTGATAGGACGAGTTAAGTGCTGATCTCTGTAGACCAATACCAACTCCGGCTGTAATTCCGATGAAACTAAGTCCCGCTAAAACTATTAATACTTTGTTGCGAATTTCTTTTTTCATAATGTAAAAAATTATACCAAAAAAAATTAATTTTTTTTATTTTTGAAATACTTAATTATCCTTTTTTTTTTTTTTTTGCAGGTTGTTTGAATTTCCAAATATATTATAAATTATTTTTTTGACTTAATAAATGAATTTCTCCTATTTTTTTAAACTATAATTTTCATAAATAGTAAAATTATACCAAAAAGAAAATTATTTTTTCCTTTTTATTCAAAAATATGCTAAAATTAAGGCATTTTCTGCGTCCGTAGTAAGACTAGTGTCAAAACTAACCAAGCCCAAAACCGCCCTAATAAATAAAATAAAAATAAATTATATATTATATTAAAAAATGTGGTATAATTTTTAGCGAAAGAATGAGTTAATAAATTAAGGGGGAAACTAATCTAATGAAAAAGGTTATCAATTTTTTTAAGACTTCTTCAGAACTACGGCTTGCATACCGTCTTTTAAAGCAGATAAACCAAAAGCGCGGTTATTATGGTTCAATGACCGATCAGGATCTTGCAAATCAGACAAATGTTCTAAAAAAGCGCCTGGCTAATGGTGAAAAACTCAAAGATATCAGAGTTGATGCTTTTGCTGTAGCCCGGGAGGCAACAAAAAGAATCCTTGGAAAAACGCCATATGACGTCCAAATTCTTGGTGGACTAATTCTTGACATGGGTTCGGTTGCTGAGATGAAAACTGGAGAAGGTAAGACAATTGCCTCAATTGCGCCAGTTTATCTTAATGCACTTTCAGGTCAAGGAGTTATTGTCTCAACTGTCAATGAATATCTATCTGAGCGAGACGCTGAAGATAATGGTAAAGTCTATAATTTTTTAGGTCTTTCTGTTGGAATTAATAAAGCCCAAATGGATCCTGAAACTAAAAGAATGATGTACGCTGCAGATATTACCTACTCAATTCATTCAGAATTAGGATTTGACTATTTGCGTGATAACATGGTCTATAGTGCTGCTGAAAAAGTTCAAAGAGGACTAAATTTTTGCCTTATTGATGAAATTGATTCAATTTTAATTGACGAGGCTAAAACTCCTTTGATTATTAGTGGTGGAAAGTCCAACCTTCCAGCTCAGTATTTATCTGCCAACCAATTTGTAAATACACTTGTAAATGAAGATTTTTATATCGACCAAGAAACAAAAGGTATTAAATTAAATGACAAAGGTATTGACAAAGCTAATGCCTTTTTTGGTTTACGCAACCTTTATGAAATTGAAAACTCTGAACTTGTTCACCGAATTCAAAATGCCCTTCGTGCAAATAAGGTAATGAAAAAAGACGTTGAGTATATTGTCCAAGACGGTAAAATCGAGCTTGTTGACCAATTTACCGGGCGAATTATGGCCGGAAGATCCTATTCTGAAGGTCTCCAGCAAGCCCTTCAGGCAAAAGAAGGAATTGAAATTGAACCTGAAACAAAAACCTTAGCAACAATTACTTACCAAAACTTTTTTCGTCTTTTTAAAAAACTCTCAGGAATGACCGGAACTGCAAAGACCGAAGAGCAAGAATTTATCGATGTTTACAATATGCGTGTCAATGTTATTCCAACCAACAAACCACTAGCGCGCCGCGATGAAAAAGATGAAATTTTTGCCACAATTGAACAAAAAAATAAAGCAATTATTGCCGAAGTCCAACGAGTTCATAAAACTGGCCAGCCAATACTAATTGGAACTTCCCAAGTTGTTGACTCTGAGACCTTATCAGAAATGCTGAACCAAAAAGGGCTGTTTCATACAGTTTTAAATGCAAAACAAAATCAGCTCGAGGCTGAAATAATCGCAAAGGCAGGCCGTAAAAATGCAATAACAATCGCAACAAATATGGCCGGCCGGGGAACAGATATTATTCTTGAACCTGGAGTTATTGACCTTGGCGGACTTTATATTTTAGGGACAGACAAGGCTGAATCAAGAAGAATTGACAACCAACTTCGTGGTCGGGCAGGTCGCCAAGGCGATATTGGTGTCTCAAGATTTTTTATTTCCCTTCAAGACCAGTTATTACGTCGTTTTTCCAATTTTGAACAAATTTTTGACACCTATGGCCTAACTGCTGGAGCCATTAAAGGGAAATATATTCACTCAGTTTTACTAGCAGCCCAGAAAAAAATTGAAGGCTTTAACTTTGATATGCGAAAAACCGTCCTCAGCTACGATGATGTTATTCGCCAGCAACGTGATTTAATTTACACTCAACGTGATATTTTGCTCCAGATTGATAATTTTGATCACTATATTAAAAAAATGATCATTAGAACTGTTGAAGTTATTTTAGGTTATGACTTTATTTTGCTGCCAAACCAAGAAATTCACTATAAAAATTTAGTTGATTTTTTAAACGACAACCTTTCAAGAATAACTCGCTATGACTTTGGCCAGAGCGGACTGGAAAAATACCCTTTTGAAGAACTTAGCAACTTTTTAGTCCAAGAACTAAATAAAATTTATTTTGAAACTCTCCAGCCAACACTAAAAGAAAATATTGGCCAAAACTATTTTGACTCCGAGCGGCACATAATTTTGTCTGTCCTTGATAATCAATGACAAAATCATATTGACACAATTGACAAACTTCGCTCTTCGGCAAATTTAGTCCAGTATTCCCAAAAAAATCCTTACCAGATTTTTACCGAACAGGCTACTTCCAAATTTAACATTTTAATTTCTGAGTCCGCTTTTCAGGCAATTGTTGGCCTTTTTAATAATTCTAATGCCGAAAAAATTGAATATGTCCAGGCAATTCTTTCTGATGGTAGTGCAATTTCTTATCCATCTGACACCCCAGATCACATCGTTGCCCAGCTAATTGCAACTAACGAAGACCGAATTGCTTATGCAAAACAAATTGAAAAAGAATCCCAGCCTGAATTTATTTACGAACAACTCAAAAATAATAACATTCAAAGACTCGATGCAAGCGGCGGATTTGAACTCTGACAAATTGCCAACAATAAACTTGTTAATCTCAAAGAAGATATGCCCCTTGACGAAAAACGTAATATTTTGCTAAGAATGAACCAAGAACAACTTGAACTTTTGGGCCAAAAAGAACTCAAAATTGACTCTGGAATGCCAGCACCTGAGCCAGGCCAAAACTCTGAGAACTTTTTTGAAGCAGATCAGCAAAACCAAAATAACCAAAATAAACAAGACGACTTTTTACCTTCAAACTTCTTTTTTGATGTAAAAGACGATCCGGATGCGATCATGAAAATGTTAGAACTTGACAGGCAAAAAGAAATGGCCAAAGGTGAGCTGAGCAGGCAGCAAGAGTCAGAAAATCTGGAAAATACAGAAAAACTCGAACAAGATCAGATTTTTGACTCGCAAAATTCAAGCGACCAACAAGAGTCAGAAAATCTGGAAAATACAGAAAAACCGGCCTCAGACCAGAATTCTGACTTGCAAAATTCAAGCGACTAAAGGACCCCCCTAAAATTAATGAAAAACTTTAGAATCCAAAGGAAATAAGAAAACTTGCTTGTTTTTACTTTTTTCTTGGTTTTTTACTAAAAGATGCTAAAATTGACAGAGAGGATAAGTCAAAGGATGCTAAAAAATACTAATGTTTTGCTTTTATTGGCGAAAATTAGCTATTTGTTGTCACTTTTAGGTTTTGTCCTTTCTGTTGTAGAAAATTTTTTCTACTTTTGGTTCTTTCAAAACTTCACCTTTGCGATTTTTGTAGGCCTTAGTGGTCTTGCTAGTTTTTTGTTTTTTTTGTTGCTTTTTTTGCTGTTTTTGCCAAAAATTAATCCAATTTATTGAAAAAATAGTTTATTTAATGACAAAAGATTCCAGAAAGATTTGTGCAATTTTTCACGCAAAAAAGGTAAACCCTTTTTAATTGCAGTTTCTTTGGCTTTTTCATTTTTAATTATTTTCAATTTGGTTAATTTATTGTTGTACGGGATTATTTATTATAGTTTTTCATTAGTTTTTGGTTCTTGCTTTAGTCTTTTTTGGATTAAGTTTAGAATTTGCGCAAAATGTTATGCCGTTTAGAAATCTTTTTAACATTTGCAAAAATTTAGTGTCCAAAATGCTTTTTTATATTATAGTTTTTCATTGGTTTTTGGTTCTTGCTTTAGTCTGTTTTGGATTAAGTTTCGAATTTGCGCAAAATGTTATGCCGTTTAGAAATCATTTTTAACATTTGCAAAAATTTAATAGCCAAAATGCTTTTTTATATTATAATATGCCTAAGAGGAGAATCATGACACCACATATTGAAGCTAAGAAACATGAAATTGCGCCAGTTGTATTAATGCCCGGAGATCCACTTCGAGCAGAATTTATTGCTAAAAATTTCTTAACCGACGCCAAACTTGTTTCAAAAGTCCGTAATAACTTAATTTTTACCGGCAAATATAAAGACAAAGAAGTGACTATCGCTGCCTCAGGGATGGGTTCTGGTTCTATTGGTATTTATGCCTATGAACTGTTTAAGTTTTATGATGTTGAGAAAATAATTCGGATTGGATCAGCTGGTTCTTATGATAAGGATCTTGAAATTTTTGACCTTGTTATTGCAAAATCAGCCTGATCAGATTCTTGTTCATTTCCGGCACTTTTAGGTCAGGGTCAATCTCATTTAAGTTACCCTGATTTGGAACTTGTAGCAAATTTATTCCATAGTGCTGAAAAATTAGGTTTGAGTCCGGTTTATACAAATATTCACTCAACTGATGTTTTTTACTCTACCCGCGATTTATCAAAAACAATCGAACTTTCAAGAGCACAAGCAGTAGAAATGGAATCTTTTGCTCTTTTTACAATAGCTAATCACTTGCAAAAAAAGGTGGCTTCAATTCTTACAATTTCTGATAGTTTAATTACCAAAACTTCACTTGATCCTTTAGCAAGACAAGAAAAATTTGAAGAAATGATTGAAATTGCCCTTGGAGCGCTTTAAAATATGAATTTATTTGAAATTATTGAAAAAAAAGTCAAAAAAGAACATTTAAGCGAAGAAGAAATTTATTTCATGATCAATGGATTTCTGTCTGGCCTAATTGCCGACTACCAGTTTTCTTCATTTTTGATGGCAATTTTAATTAATGGCCTTGATGATGATGAGCTTTATTTTTTTACTCGCGAAATTATTGCATCAGGTAAGACAATAAATCTTAGAAAAATTAACGGAGTTAAAATCGACAAGCACTCAACAGGCGGTGTTGGTGATAAAATATCACTAATAATAGGACCAATTTTTGCCGCGCTTGGTTACAAAGTTGCCAAAATGTCTGGAAGAGGTCTTGGATTTACTGGTGGTACAATCGACAAACTTGAGTCAATTCCAGGATTTCAAACTCAGCTAACTGAAGCTAGTTTTTTGGATCAAGTTCAAAAAATCGGAATTGCAATTACCGCACAGTCAAATGCAATTGTTCCTGCTGATAAAAAAATTTACGCGCTTCGTGATGTTAGTGGAACAGTTTCGTCAATTCCGTTAATTGCAAGTTCGATAATGTCAAAAAAAATTGCTACTGACACAGATGTTATTTTAATTGATGTAAAATGTGGTAGTGGCGCTTTTATGACTGATCTTGGGCAGGCAAAAAAATTAGCAAGTAAAATCAAAATGCTCGGAAAAAGATTTGGGAAAAAAACTATTGTTAAAATTACCAACATGGATGCCCCACTTGGACGAATGATCGGTAATAAAAATGAAATTATTGAATCATTGGCGATTCTTCAAGGTCAACAGTCCCAACTCGCTGACTTTGCAAAAGAATTAGTGGCCCAAACACTTTCTGAAATTGAAAAGCTAAAAATTGAAAAAGCCCGTGAAAAAGTTACTAAAATTATTGAGTCTGAACTTCCAAATGAAATTTTCTTAAAAATGGTAGTAGCCCAAGGCGGAAATCCGGCAACAATTCAGTCTTCAAACTTTTGAATTCCAGCATATAAGGAACAAATTTTTGCCCCACAAAGCGGATATATAAAATGGGAAAATGCAATAAATTTTGGAAAAATTGTTGCATTTTTAGGCGGAGGTCGTACTAAATTAAACCAAAAAATCGACTATGAAGCCGGAATTTGTCTAGAAGTTGAATCTGGAACATATGTTCAAGACGATCAGTTAATTTTTAGCCTTTATTCCTCTAATCCAATTGACTTGAGTAAAATTCAGGATTTAATTGCAAAAACTTTCTCAATTAAACCTGAACCAGAAGTTGAAAATATGTTTTTAAATTAGCCTAATTTAAAAACATATTTTTTATTTTAAAAGGAGATTTATGAATTTCAATAAATTAATTGATCACACAATTTTAAAAGCCCAGACAACTTCTCAAGATATCAAAAACCTGATCGCTGAGGCAAAAAAATACAATTTTGGTGCTATTTGCATCGCACCTACTTGAGTTAAATTAGCAAAACAAGAACTAAAAGACACTGATATTAAAATTGTCACTGTAATTGGCTTCCCGCTTGGAAATCAAGTTAGTGCTGTAAAACAAAAAGAAGCTAGTCTTGCAATAATGCACGGGGCTGATGAAATTGATATGGTAATGAATATCGGCAAATTTAAGGAAAAAGAATTTGACTTTGTTATCAATGAAATTAACCTAATAAAAAAGGAAATTGGAACAAAAATTCTGAAAGTTATAGTCGAAACTGCACTTTTATCAGCAAATGAAATTGCCGAGGCTACTAAAATTGTAAGCAAATCAAATGCAGATTTTATTAAAACCTCAACAGGATTTTCTTACCGTGGGGCAAGTCTTCAAGACATTGAAATAATGAGTGCTAATAAATCCAAAAACTTACAAATAAAAGCGGCCGGCGGAATTTCGTCAATTGAAGATATTAAAACATATTATAAATTAGGCGCAACTCGCTTTGGGACTTCTAAATCTGTAAGCATTGTTGAAAACTTGGACGATAAAAAATCTGAATATTAGTCTTTGAATTTTTTAAATTATGTTATAATTTAAAAAATTCAAATTTCAAAGTTAATTTTAATTTTAAATTTAAAGGAAAAATTATGCAAGTGAATGTTAGTCATCCTGTAATTGCTAGCGAAATTGCTAAAATAAGGCAAAATGTTTCTTTAGTTGATTTCCGGGCTGCAATTGAGAAAATTTCCTATTTACTTGCCTTCCCTGTTTTAGCCAAACTTAATTCAACAGATTTTAGCGGCACTTCTGTTCTTAAAGAACCTTTTTCAGGAACAAAAGTTAGCGACTCTATTGTTTTTGTGCCAATTTTGCGTGCTGGATTTGCAATGTTAGATCCTTTTTTGAATCTAGTTCCTGATGCAAAAGTTGCCCCTGTGGGAATGAAACGAAACTTAGATCTTTCAAATACAACTTACTATCTAAATTTGCCTAAAGCTAGTCCAAATTCAGTTGCAATTATTTTGGACCCTATTTTAGCAACAGGGAACTCGATAATTAGCACGATTGATTACCTTATTGAAAAAGGGTTTGCAAAAATAATTATTGCTACAATTTTAACTGTTCAAGAAGGTCTTGATAAAATTGCCAAAAAATATCCGCAAGTAAGTATCTTTTTTGGCCAAAAAGATGAAAAACTTAATGAAAAAGGCTACATTATCCCCGGAATTGGTGATGCCGGTGATCGTTTCTTTGGGGATTAGAGTTGAAAACTTCAATTTCGTGAAATTCTAACTATAATTTCAAAATAGCAATTACTGGAATTTTATTTAGTCTTTCGCTACTTTTTTTTATTTTTTCACACAATTATTTTTCCTGGCCGTTTTTTCAAAATCTTGGGCTAAAATTTGACTTATCTACCCTTTTCTTAGTACCAATATTCTTACTGGGCAATTTTTATTTAGGTTTTTGGTGCCTTTTGGTTCGGTTTGCAATTGGCCCTTGGCTTATTTTTAACCATTTTGGCGGAATTGACATTATCTATTTTGGCCATTTTGTACTATTTTTAGCTTCAGTAATATACATTTTTTCATTTTTAGGTTTTCGTTATCTTTTTATCAAAATTTTTAAAAATTTCACTAAAATAAAAAGGTTTATCATTTTATCACTAATTATCTCAACACTTACAACCAGTTTAATGATGACTTTTTTAAACGGAATTTTGATTTTTCCAGTTTATCTAAAGCTTTTTAATATAATAGATTCTGTATCGCTCAACTTAGTTTATAAAAAGTGAGACGATATTCAAAAAAGTTTTACTGAAAACGCAAATTTTTCCTATTGGTCTTTTATTTTTAGTGTTTTTATTCCTTTTAATCTTGCAAATTTTGCTTTTCAGTCAGTTTTAGCCTCTCCTATTTACATGATTATTGAACATTTTCACAAAAATAAGAGGCTAAACTAAGCAATTTTTAACCCAACTTCTTTATAATAAAAATATTATTTGTAATTTTGCTAATTTTTTTAAGTTGTTAAAATTTTTTTAGTTTTTGTGATATAATTATCTAGAAAAAATTGAAATAAACAATCAAAGGACATTTGAGGAGTTTTTACTATGCCAGTTCATTCATACCGTTTTTTAGTTGCATCAGAGGATGTTTATTTCCCAAACACCGCTCAGCAAACTATTAGTTTTAGCGACCCTGAATCAATTAAGATTCTCAGGGAAATTTACCATTCAACTTCACGGACAACTTTAACAAACAAAGAGTTGTTAATTGTTTACCGTAAAGAAAATGAAGAAGTAGATTTATTTGAAGAAGAAATTATTGACGAACAACTCGACAAAAAAGGCGCTGAACAAAACAAGTCAGGAGCTGCTGATGCTGCTAAGTCTAAAACTTCAGGAAATGAAAAGCTAACTGTAGATCCCAAAATCGAAAATGACTTTTCGCCAAGAATTCTTGACATTGATGAACTTTCTAAATATGCTTCTCTAATTAGAGTTCAAAGTTATCGCGCAAAAACTAGACCTGATAAAAGCGATTGGCAAACCGTAATTTTAGATTTCACTGTTCTTGAAAAAGTTCAACTTGTAGATTTAATAACTGACCCAAATAAAGCAAAAGCTGACCAAATAACTATTAAATCAACTCGTGAAATTATAAAAAATCGTGAAATTCACGTAAGTTTAATTAATGATTTACTTGAATTTGGGCGAAAAACAAAAAACTTTAAGATGCCAGGTGAGCTTCTTTTGGTTGTTGACAAATTTCAAAATAGTAACACCGAAGTTGAAAAAAATGAATTCATCAAAGGTGTAACAAACACTTTATCTTCATCAGTTAGCCTTAACTACCAACAAAAATACCATTTATTTTCACTAAATTCTTATGCCTCAAAAATTAAAAAACTATATGAACACGTTCATACCTTTAATGAACAAATTCGACTTGAGGATGAAATTAATGTTATTTTAAAATCTAACCTTGACAAACAACAAACAGAATTTATCCTCAAAGAAAAAATTAAGGCAATCCGTAAAAAATTAGGCGAAGATTCCCGTTATGAAGATGAAATTGAAGAGCTTTTACACTCAGAAATTGGAAAATTAATTTTCCCTAAAGAAGTTGCAAAAACAATAAAACGTGAAGCTAACCGTTTAAAATCAATGATGGCTACTTCACCTGAGTCTAATATCACCAAAAATTATCTTGATTTACTAGTCGCCCTGCCTTGAAGACGTGTAAGAAAAGACATTTTAGATATTCAAAATGTTCGCCAAAAACTTGAAGAAGCACATTATGGCCTTGACGAAATTAAAAAAAGAATAATTGAATATCTTGCCGCCCTAATTCACCGGCGTTCACAGTCAAATCAAGAGCCAACCCTTGAGAAAATTGATGGCGATTACTGTGATTCAAATTTATTTGTCAGCTCTAAAGTTCAAAAAGGAAGAACTAACTCAATTCCAATTTTAACACTTGTCGGGCCTCCAGGAACCGGAAAAACTTCAATTGCAATGGCAATTGCTGAATCAATTGGCAAAGAATTTGTGAAAATCTCCCTTGGAGGTGTCCGGGACGAGGCTGAAATAAGAGGTCACCGTCGGACATATGTTGGTGCTCTCCCGGGAAAAATTATTCAAGCTCTCAAAAAAGCTGGCGTTTCAAATCCACTAATTTTACTTGATGAAATTGACAAAATGGGTTCAGATTTTAAAGGTGATCCAGCAGCTGCGATGCTTGAGGTTTTAGATCCAGAACAAAACCGTTTTTTCCAAGATCACTATTTAGAACTTGAATATGACCTCTCACAAATTCTCTTTGTTGCCACCGCTAATGAAATTCATGACATTCCTGAGCCTTTACTTGACCGGGTTGAAATAATTGAGCTCTCATCTTATACTTTTTTAGAAAAACTGCAAATTGCAAAATCACACCTGATTCCTGCAGTTCTAAAAGAAAATTCCTTAGACCCAAAATATTTCCCAATTGATGATGAGACAATCGACTACCTCATTCGCTACTATACTCGCGAGGCAGGTGTCCGGGGACTCAAACGGGTTTTTGACAAAATTGCAAGAAAAATTATTGTCAGACTGCTTGAAAACACATTGGCCGAAAACTTTAAAATTGATGTCAAATTTGCCCGTGAACTTTTAGGAATTGAAAAATTTGACCCCGATCCTGTTGATGCTAGTCCGCAAATTGGAACTGTAAATGGACTAGGGTACTCTCCTCTGGGTGGTTCAACTTTGCAAATTGAAGTTAGCACAATTCCGGGGCGAGGTGATATTAAACTAACTGGTTCGCTCAAAGATGTAATGCAAGAATCAGCAAGAATCGCCCTGTCATATGTTCAGTCTAAAGCAAAAGATTTTGGAATTGACTTTGATTTTGAAAACACACTAATTCACATTCACGTTCCAGAAGGTGCTGTTCCAAAAGACGGGCCTTCTGCAGGAATAACTTTTACAACCGCAATAATTTCAGCCCTTAGCCAAAAACCCGTTTCACACGACATTGCAATGACAGGCGAAATTACACTGCGGGGAAAAGTGCTTGGAATTGGCGGTCTAAAGGAAAAATCACTTGGGGCCTATAAAAGCGGAATTAAAACAATTTTTATCCCGCAGTCAAACGAGAAAAATCTTGTTGATCTACCTGATGAGGTTAAAAACTCAATCAAATTTATTCCGGTTGAGACTTACCAGCAAATTTATGACTTTATTTTCAAATAATTTAACTTTTGTGATATAATCATTCTTTGTCCTTCGGGTTATTATTTGTTAAAAAGGATACTTTCAACAAATTTATGACTTTATTTTCAAATAATTCTGCTTTTGTGATATAATTATTCTTTGTCTTTCAGGTTATTATTTGTCAAAAAGGTATAAAATGAAAAACATAAAAAATTCTCAAAATAATTTTCGATTTTTTGGTATAATTAACCTTGAAAATTAAATTGAGAATTTTTGAAAATTTCTAGCACTTAAAACAACTAAATAGGATAGGAAATAGTTGCAAGGCTATTCAGTGGTGGTTTTTAGTTTGTTTTAAAGCAAGTAAAAGAAAGGAAAAATATGGCAGTTGTTAAAACTGGTGCAAAAAAAGATTTTGACCGTTCAAAAGAGCATATCAATATTGGGACAATTGGTCATGTTGACCACGGAAAAACCACTCTAACAGCGGCAATTTCAACTGTATTATCAAAAAAAGGTCTAGCTGAAGCAAAGGATTATGCTTCTATTGACGCAGCCCCTGAAGAAAAAGCGCGTGGAATTACAATCAATACAGCCCACATCGAATATAGCACAGACAAGCGTCACTATGCCCATGTTGATTGCCCTGGTCACGCCGATTATATTAAAAATATGATCACAGGAGCAGCACAAATGGATGGTGCCATTCTTGTTGTTGCCGCAACAGATGGTCCAATGCCCCAAACTCGTGAGCACATTCTTCTTTCAAAACAAGTTGGTGTGCCAAAAATGGTTGTTTTCCTAAACAAAATCGACTTACTTGAAGGTGAAGAAGAAATGGTTGACCTTGTTGAGGTTGAAATTCGTGAACTTCTTTCTTCATATGATTTTGACGGAGACAACACCCCAATAATCCGTGGTTCAGCTCGTGGTGCTCTTGAAGGAAAACCTGAATGAGAAGCTAAAGTTCTTGAACTAATGGATGCAGTTGACTCTTACATTGACTCCCCAGTTCGTGAAATGGATAAACCATTCCTAATGGCAGTTGAAGACGTCTTTACCATTACAGGTCGTGGAACTGTTGCTACTGGTAAGGTTGAAAGAGGACAAGTTAAACTAAATGAAGAGGTTGAAATTGTCGGTTACCGTCCTGAACCTAAAAAAACAGTTGTAACCGGAATTGAAATGTTTAACAAAAACCTTCAATCTGCAATGGCTGGAGATAATGCTGGAGTTCTTCTTCGTGGTGTTGACCGTAAAGATATCGAACGTGGTCAGGTTATTGCCAAACCAAAAACAATTATTCCCCACACTAAATTTAAAGCAGCAATTTACGCGCTCAAAAAAGAAGAAGGTGGAAGACATACTCCATTTTTCAAAAATTACAAACCTCAATTTTATTTCCGTACAACTGATGTTACTGGTGGAATTGAATTTGAAGCTGGCCGTGAAATGGTAATTCCTGGGGATAATGTTGACCTTACTGTTGAACTTATTGCCCCTATCGCTGTTGAGCAAGGAACAAAATTCTCAATTCGCGAAGGTGGAAGAACTGTTGGAGCCGGAACAGTAACTGAAATTATTAAATAAAAAAATCTTTTATCTAACACAAACTTTAGGGTCTTGCCCTAAGGTTTTTTTTTTTTTATTTTGCAGCCAAAATTAGTCAGGATTAGACTCCTGCATTTGACAGTTTGATGGCAGAATTCACTTTTTAGTGAATATAATCCCGAGTTTCCCAGTTTTAAGACAAAAATTCACTTTTTAGTGAATATAAATATGAAGAAACACCCGTAATAAACTAGGACAAAGAAAAGTAACACTAAGGTGTTGGCTTTTTTTGTCCGATTTTAGGAGAAAGCTAGCACTCAAAGTGTTAGCTTTTTTAAATTTTCAAATGCAACAAAAAGGAGAATACTAATGTCAAGACACTTTAAAAAAGACGAGTTTGATATGATTTATAAAATTTACAATGAATTTGGATTAAAAAAAACAATAAATTATATTAATGATATTTCGCCAGATACAAATTTTATAACCAGAGATCAACTAGTTCGAAGAATCAAAAAAATTATTAGATATTATAATAATGGTATGCAAGACCAATTATTAGATAAAAAGGGTGCAAGAAGAAAGCCAGGGAGTGGCAAACCTAAAAAACAAATTGAACCCGATTGAAACGAATTTACAAAACAAGAATTAATAGAAATAGCTAAGAGATATTACGAAACCAACAAAGATAAATCAAAATCAGGAAAACTTAGTGAAGCCAAAACACTAAATATTCCCTACAGCAAATCTGCAAAAATTTTTAATGTATGCAGACGAGCAGTGGCAAAATCTAAAACTAGAGTTATAAAAGTAAAGGAACACAAAAATGACGCAATAATTAAAAAATCCTTTCTTGATAACAAAGGTAGATATGGTCGCTTAAGGTTGAGTGCTTATATTTATATAAAATATAATATTTACATTAATCCTCGAAGTCTTGGAAGACATTTAAAAAGATTGAATTTAGTATGCAAAATTAGAAAACAAAGAAGAAAGAGCGAAATTAAGAACACCAAATTCGCACTGCCGGATATTGTTAAACGCGACTACAATGATAAATTAAATAGAAATATTTTTGCTACTGATGTTACATATATAAAAGCTCCCAGAGATGTTAAGGAAAACCATGTATTTTTGTCTGTAATAATTGAGCATAAAACTAAAAAAATCAGAGATTTTAAATTATCACTAAACAATGATCTTAATTTAGTTATGGATAATATAAAGACATTTAGGTCTATTGATAAAGATTTTGTTATTCATTCAGACCATGGATTTCAATACACTTCAAAAGTCTATATTGACAAAATAAATAAAATGGGAGGAACTGTTTCGTTGTCTCGCATAGGAAATTCTTTGGATAATAGGGAGGCTGAATACTGATTTTCAATTATAAAAAGTGAATGCTTAAACGAGTTAAACTACAGTAAAATAACTTTTGAAGATCTGAAAAAAATAATTGCAGATTATATATTTTGATACAACAATTATAGAATTCAATCGATTTTAAATTGAAAAACACCACAGCAATATGCTATGATGTTATAATAATATTAAACTGTTAATTTTCTTTGCCCTAGTTTATAAATCGGTGTTTTTTTAATGTAAAACCTTAATTTTATAAGTAGCATTTGGTAGCATTTTAAGTAATTTTATGGTATAATTATAAATTATGAAAAAACAAAAATTAACTAAGTTGGTTTAGTATCGATGTTGCAAAAATTAAGACAAAGGGTTGAATTTAACACTTTAGATCAGCAAATTATATTTAAAAAACACGATGGTGTCCCTAGCGATCCAAACATTTGAAATAGATATGATTTTTACTTTGATATCTTAATAAATCACTAATAAAATTGTAACCAACTTTTACCAAAAAACTTAAAAAAGTCCCTAAAACCGGATACTTTTTTAAAATTACCTTATGAAACTGGGAAACTCGGGATGGCAGAATTCACTTTTTAGTGAATATAATATGCAAAATACCGCTAAATCCGTGTTTTTTGACCTAAAGCCTTAATTTTTATTATTTTAAAATTAACCTTTTCAAAAAAAAATAAAAAAAATGCTTGGTCTAAGAAAAAATTATGTTATAATAGAGTCACTAAGAATGAATTAAGAAATTTTAATATTGAATTAAGGAGGAGTTAGTTATGTTTTTTGGCTAATAAGTCAGACAGCGCGAATTTTCCATTATATTTTTAAATATGATGGAATGCCATAAATTTAACCGTTTAGAAATCTTCAAATTTAGGGCTTTTAATTATTGTTCTTTCAAAACTTCATATGTTTTTTTCCCGAGTTTCCCAGTTTTAAGACAAAAATTCACTTTTTAGTGAATATAAATATGAAGAAACACCCGTAAATCGGTGTTTTTTTAATGTAAAACCTTAATTTTATAAGTAGCATTTGGTAGCATTTTAAGTAATTTTATGGTATAATTATAAATTATGAAAAAACAAAAATTAACTAAGTTGGTTTAGTATCGATGTTGCAAAAATTAAGACAAAGGGTTGAATTTAACACTTTAGATCAGCAAATTATATTTAAAAAACACGATGGTGTCCCTAGCGATCCAAACATTTGAAATAGATATGATTTTTACTTTGATATCTTAATAAATCACTAATAAAATTGTAACCAACTTTTACCAAAAAACTTAAAAAAGTCCCTAAAACCGGATACTTTTTTAAAATTACCTTATGAAACTGGGAAACTCGGGATATTTTTAAATATGATGGAATGCCATAAATTTAACCGTTTAGAAATCTTCAAATTTAGGGCTTTTAATTATTGTTCTTTCAAAACTTCATATGTTTTTTTAGGCTCGATGTAAGTAAAAACGAGTTTTCTATTTGCATTGAGTTTAAATAGTAGTTGTTTTTTTATGGTTTTTGTGTGTTTCAAACTAAAAAAGTAGTTTAAAAATTCATAATTTTGCTTTTTAAGGTAAAATTTTAACTTTTTTAGTTTGCTTTATTTATTAATAAGTAGATTTTTCTTTCGTGATGGTCAGATTTAAAATTTAGTGTTTTTGCCTTGATAATTATTTTTTCTGGGTTTGCCAAAAAAGTTAAAGAAGTGCCCAAAACTAAACCAGGACATCTTTTTAAAATTATTTCATCGAACTGGGAAACTCGTAAAAATAATTTGGACTTTAGTTTTTTAGTGTATAATATCTAAATTTAAAAACGATTTCAGAGGTGGCTAATATGATTTTTTGCTCTTAAAAACATAAATTTACTACTAAAGTTAGACTTAGTTGGTAAAATTTATTATAAGTATTATTAAATTTAAACATTTATAATAAATAAGAAAATTTGGAGGCAAATATGAAACTATATTTTTCCCGTCGTCGAAAAGTTGTAATTTTAGCAATGGCAACAACATTGTTATCTTTAAGTTTGTACTCAGTTAATCAATCATTAGTTAATTTTGATTTTTTGTCCAATGAAGTTAGCTATTCAACTCAAGCACCTTCAATAATTTTAAAAAATCAGCCAAATGATACTGGATTTAATTCGCCTGTAGCAAATACTGTTTTTGTTGCACCAAAAATTGAAACGCCTAAAGAGAAAATTGAAAATCCAGTTAAACCACAAATAGTAACACCAAAAATAGAAAAAATAGAGCCCTTACCTGAAAAAGTAACCCCTAAACCGATAAGAAGAATTCAAGCTGTTGAATCAACTATCCCTATTCGAACAACACCTGCACGCCAAAGTCCGACTAGGACAATATCATCGCGGCCAACAATTTCAACTTCAAGACCAATAAGTCAACCTCAAACTCAAACTAGAAATAATTCGCGTTCTGTTAATGTTGGTGATGCAGCTTATCAACGCGCCCTTGGTTTGTGAAAACAACAACAAGACCGAAAAATCGCTGAAGTTAGGCGCGAAAGAGATAAATATCAAGCCGAAGTTGCTGAAGCAGACCGTGTTATTTCAATTATTAAAGAGCACTGAGGAAAATATGCGCCAACTGGAGAAGATGGTAAGCCAAAAGTTAGTCTAGAATCCTATCTTGAGGGGTATAAATACACTCGTTGAGTTGCAAATAATTATCTTGAGCGTGAACAAAATTACTTAAAAGTAATTGAGCAACGAAGACAACTTGACCAACCTTTTACAGAACAACAATTACAATGGATAAAAGATGGTTATACTCCCGATCCTTCAACCGACGGATGAGAACCAAAAGTCAATATTGTCGTAAATGGAATTAGGGCAAATAATAAAAAAAGATTAAATGCCGTTGATTCAAAATGAACAAGATATGATGGAACTCAAATTGGATCGCTAAAATATGAAGGGTGAAATGACACTGATGTAAGTTCAGAAATTAGTGTTCTCACCGATGGTAAGGGATTTTCTAACGGTAGCATTTCACTGATAAAATATACTCGAGCACCTGGAAATACCGCTGGTAGCCTTTCAGAATTTAAAACTTTAGTTCTAAATGCGGATGATAATGCTGCCTTTGAAGCTTTTGCCGAGATTATGAAAAATGCTGCTAATAAAGACAATTCAATCAAAGCAATTGTTCTTAAAAATGTCGGAGCAAAACACAAAACCCAAAACATAAAAAAAATTTTAGACCTATTGCCACCGCAAATGCAAAAAGTTTCGCTCTTTTTAGATGACCACCAAGCAATTAATGGTCTTCGTGGACTTGAAAAATTCAGCAAACTAAGCGAACTAGAACTCTATAGTAATTCACGAACCAACGAAAGCAATTGAGCAATTAATCCTAATGCCCTAAAAAATGTCGACTTTATTTCTTTTGATTATATAAATAAAGGTGATATGCATCTCCAACCTGGAGAAAAAGTTGCTGGATCAATTATTTTTGACACTCTCCGTTGAGATGAGGAAGATGATACTAACAAAGTTAACGAAGGGCTTGAAATTGCTTTTAGTTCAAAAATTAATCAGCGTGTTTTTCAAGGAACCTTTGGTGGTCGAGGAGGATATCCATTACATCTTGACTTTTCTTCATCTAAAAAAATTAAGACGCTAAAAGGGATTGACTTTGCTAAAACAGAGAAACTTTTTAATGAAAAACTCCAAAGTTGAGAAGTTGAAGCTGAATCACAAAAAAATCCTGGCCATATTACTTTGCTTTTCCAATATTTATATTTTGGGGCCTCAAAAACAAATGATTCTAGCTCAACAGGACCAAATTATGTATATAAAGTCGACACAAGCGACTTTCAAAATTCCCAATTTACTTCAAGACTTGTTAATGGACCTATCCGACAACCGGGAATTTATATAAAAGACGAAAATGGAAAAACCCTTTCAAATATTCCGCTTTATATAACTGGTAGTTCATTTTCTGGCGATGCCTTTAGTCAATTATCCAAATTTGTTGATGTAGCAAAGAAAAGTGCCACTTTTAACAAAATTTATGTCGAAAACGCATCACTTAAAAGTCAACTTTCAGGTTTAGGTCTACCTGTTGAAACAAAAACAATTACAATAACAGACTAGGCTAATAAAAAGTAAAAAAAATAATTATTTTTTACTTTTTATGCCCAAAATTTCTTTTTTACTTAATTTTATTGAAAAAAGCACTATTAAAATTTTTAATAAAAGGGTAAAATGGATCCAATTAATCATTGAGTTAATAAAATTCAAGAAAATCTGTTAAGATATCAAAAGGTTGTTGAACAATATCGAACAATAGCAATTTGGTGTAACCAAATTGAAAAAGTTTTTGCAATTAAGCCAAATTTACTTGATTTTCCACACGGAATTGGGCTTAAAAAAATACCATTTTTAAAAAATTGACCAACAAAAAAGATAATAACTCTTATTAACAACGGGAAATTAACAGAAAAATTCACTAGTTTTCAAAAATGAAATATTCATACAAATCGAAGCTTATTTAATCAAATCAAAGCTAAATTGTTAGTTTGAGACTATTATTTATCATTTCTTGAAGGAAATTATTGTGAAACTTGAATTATCGAAGAAGTTTTATACACTAAAAATTTATATTTTTTTCGTGGGCTGCTTTGAAAAAACAAAAATTACACAATGATAGTTGGTCTTAATAAATTTCAGGGAACTAAAAAATATGCTACTGACTTTTGCTCTTTTTTTACCGCGCTTTTAACCTCAAAAGAAATTAGTGATACTGCAAAAAAAATTGATAAAATTTCAAAAATCGACCGAATTTGGTACAATTATCAAAACAAGGATATAGATCAATATTCCAAACTTAGTTAAATATGTCATCTTTTTTATAATATTATTCTAAATTATTTTATAATTATATTATAGTAATTTATATTGGAGGGTGTATGGTTTGAGAAAATCCATTTGGAAAAAATAAAGTTCCATCAGTTGCTGAGTTGTGAAAAAATGAAAAAAAGCAATACCGAATTTGAATTTTTTCTTATCCGGTGTTACTCCTTTTGCTAGGTGTTTTTTTAAGTGTTCAACTTTTTTTAGACTTAGATATTAAAAATATTGGTCGCGCTTTTTCGATTTTATCAATTTTATTTACTGTTACAAGCTTATTTTTTTATGTATATTCTGTTTTTACATCATATAAAGCGAAAGATTTTGCACCTCTTGGCGATCGTTCCTTCTTTTTCACGTTCGTTTCATTTTCTACTGCTGCTCTTTCAATTATAAATTCAACAATAGTAATGATTGGAAATTTAAGCCTTAATAATCAAAATTTTGTCGCAATATTAACTATTCAAATAATTCTTATTGGCCTAATTTTTGTTTTAATTCCATTTTTCTATACAAAAGTGCTTAAAATTAAGTCAATATTCAAACTATCTCGAACATTATTCATTATTGAAAAACGTATTGATGAAATGAAAAAAGATCCTAAGGCATATTCTGAATTTATGAATATTTTTGACTTAGGTCACCAAAATCCAATGAATGCACAGCAAGCAAATAACCCTGAAAACACACAAACTCAAGAAGCTCAAAACAAACCTAAAACAAAAGAAGAAAGAATAAAAATTGCACTTGAAAAATTAAATTTAACACAATTACACGAAATTGCCCAAAAATTAGAAATTTCTGGTTTTGAACAGTTAAAAAAACAAGAATTAATTAAGCTTTTAACTCAAATTCTTGCACAACAAGACTCTGAAAAATAGTTTGATATTTTAAGCCTAAGAATTTTTCAGAAAACAAAAAAATCAAAAATTTCTTTGTTTAAAACTAAAATATGTTATAATTATATTTAATGGTTTTTAGGCAATGGCACCATAGCCAAATGGTAAGGCATAGGTCTGCAACACCTTGATGTACCGGTTCGAGTCCGGTTGGTGCCTCCAAAATGTAATGCGCCCGTAGCTCAATTGGACAGAGTGTTTGGTTACGGCCCAAGAGGTTGAGGGTTCGACTCCTTCCGGGCGCGCCATATATAATATAATTAGACCAAGAAAATTAACTAAATTATTTTAGTTAATTTTTTATTTTTTTAGTTTTTTATGGTATAATTTCAAACTAGTTTTAAATTAAATAAAACATCCTTGGTTATTTTTATAACCCACAAGCCCATAAGGAGAATTAATATGCCAAAATACGAAATTATGACAATTTTAGACCCAAAAGCAGAAGCAACAATATTAGAAAATTTGCTTTCTGCTATTTTTAGTCAAAATTCGTCATACAAACTTGTTAAGCTTGAAAATTCAAGTCTTGCTTACCCTATTAAAAAATCAAAAACAGCACAATATTTTTTAATTAATCTTGATTCGCCAGCTAACTTAATTGAAGAATTTGTTCGCCGTGCGAATATTACTAAATCAATTTGACGTTACTTGATAATTAATCTTGATTCTGAAAAAGGTTTTAACCAGAAACCAAAAAATTCCGATCGCCATAAAAGAACAAATGTAAGACGTGATCATTCAGATCGACCTAATTTCAAATCAGCGCCGCGAGCTCGCCAAGATCAAAACGCAGCTAACCAGACAGAAAAAAGTGATAAACCGTTTCAACGTCGAAATTTTAGACCTAATGCCCAAGGCGGAGCAAAACAAGGTTTTGCCCAACAGTCATCAGATAAGGCTAACTCATCTCAACGCGGAAAAACTTCATCTTCTTCAACAAACCAGTCAGAAACTGATGTTGATAATGCTAAAAAAGTACAGGAATCCCAATAGTTTTTACCTTTTTTAGTCAATAAATAAAAATAGGTAAAAACTGTAAAAATAATTATGAATCGAATTATTTTAATTGGACGCGTTTCTTCTAAACCTGTATTTATGACAACAAAGTCAAATGTTAATTTTATTCGATTTAATTTAGCGATTGATAGACGAAAATATAGTCAAAATTCGCCTACAATTACTGATTTTATTCCCGTAGTTGCTTGACGACAAAATGCAACATTGCTCGACAAACTAATTACCGTAGGAAGTTTAGTAGCAATCGAAGGTTCTTTACAAGCTAATCGTGTTGTGTCAAATACAACAAATTATCTTACTAATTATGAAGTAAATGTTGATTACTTTCGTTTATTAGAAACTAAAGAACAATTAGAAATGCGGCGTCAAAAATTAGCTCAAAAAGTTGGTGAACCAACTTTTGAACCTTTATTTGATGATTTTCAACTTCCCCAAAATGATAAAAGATCATTTCAAGAAGATAACATTTTTCAGTCAGAACCCTCAATAAACTTTGATGAAACTAATGTTGAAATTACTAGTGATGATAATGATCCATTTGCTGACTGAGATATTGATGATCTTGATCCTAACAAATAAAATTAAAAAGGAATGCAAAAATGAACAAAAAATACGCTAAAAAATTCAAGAAAAAAGTGTGCCAATTTTGTGAAGCTAAACTTTTTTACATTGACTATAAGTCAACTGAAGTGCTTCAACGTTATATTAACTCTTTTGGAAAAATTCAACCTTCAAGAATTACAGGTAATTGCGCAAAACACCAACGTAAATTATCACTAGCAATTAAAAGAGCACGTTTTGTCGCTTTACTTCCATTTATTGGTGACAGAATCCGTGGAAGTTACGATAAAACTCGAGTTTAATCATAATAATATAATATGAATCTAAAAGCAGGTCTTATTGGACTTCCTAATGTCGGAAAATCATCGCTTTTTTCAGCACTGACAAAAATGAATGTTGAAATTGCTAATTATCCCTTTGCAACAATAGACTCAAACATTGCAACTGTTGAAATCCGTGATCCAAGACTAATCAATTTAGCCGATATCGTTAAGCCAAATAAAATTGTATTTTCTACTTACTCTTTTGTCGATATTGCTGGTTTAATAAAAGGAGCATCACTGGGCGAAGGATTAGGTAATAAATTTCTTGAGAATATTCGTAATGTTGATTGTCTAGTTCATGTTGTTCGCTGTTTTGATGATTCAAAAATAATTCACGTTAATAACCAAGTAAATCCTATTTTTGACATCCAAACAATAAATTTAGAGCTAATTCTTGCCGATTTAAGTTCAATTGAGTCAATTATTACCCGACTTAGTAAAAAAATTAACAATACAAACGACAAACAAGCAAAAGTTGAGTTTGAACTTGCTAAAAAAGCAAAAGACCATTTGCAAAAAGATAAGTCTTTACGCGATTTATCTTTAGATAATGAAGAGCGTCAAATAATCAAGAATTGGCAACTTTTAAGTATAAAGCCAATTTTATATGTTGTTAACATTGACCAAAAATCTGTCAGCGATCCCCTAAAAAATCCTTATTTTTCTGAGCTTAAGGCTTATCTTGAAAAGGAAAATGCAATTTTAATCCCAATTTGCGTTGCCTTAGAACACGAAATTTCCCAACTTGACCAGGAAGAAAAACAACTCTTTTTACAAGAATTTGGACTAGAAAAATCATCTCTTGATTTTCTTGTTCTTAATAGTTTTAAACTTCTTGGCTTAGGAACTTTTTTTACTGTTGGAAAAAAAGAAGTTCGCTCATGAATATTTAGGAAAAATACAACTGCAGTTGATTGTAGTGGAATTATTCACTCTGATTTTGTTAAAAAATTCATAAGAGTTGAAATTATCGCATATGAGGATTTTATTGAGTTCAAAAGCGAAAAAGCACTTAAAGAAAAAGGTAAAATTCGTCTTGAGGGAAAAGAATACTTGATAAAAGACGCAGAAATATGCCATTTCCGCATTAGTAATTAGTCCAAATAAACTTTTAAAAAACCAAAAAATTATACATCAAAAAATTTATTTATAAATATTGATTGGTATAATTTTTTGGTTTTTTAAATTATCAGTTATTTCTAAAATAACAGCATTAAATTGGCAGTCATTGTCCGAAGTTTGAAATTTTGTGCTTTTATTATAGCGAATTCTATTATAAACATCAAGGAATTTTACACCAATTGCATCATTTGCAGGACCTGTCATTCCAACATCAGTTATAAAAAGCGTTCCAAGCGATAATTCTCTAGCATCAGAAGTCTGAACGTGAGTGTGAGTTCCTAAAAGCGCATTAATTTTACCATTTAGATAAATTCCAAGCACATTTTTTTCACTTGTTGTCTCAGCGTGAAAATCAACTATATGAAAATCAGCATCATCTTCGGCAATAACTTTGTCAATTGCATCAAAAAAATTATCAGCAAATTGGTGATTTCAAGGTTTGACTAACTTATTAAATGCCACACCTAAAAGCGAAGTTATTCTGAATGTTTTTCCATTTTTTAAAATTGTAGTAGTGCCTTTTCCACTATATTCTTTGTCAATGTTCAGCGGCCTAACAATATCTGGATTATCAATAATTAAAGCAATTTCAGGATTAGATCAAACATGATTGCCAATAGTAAAAATATCAACACCAAGCTCTTTTAAATATAAATAATCCCTTTTATTTAGTCCTTTTCTGCCGGTAATATTTTCAGCCTGAACTATTATTAAGTCAAAATTATAGTTTTTTCTCAAAATATTAAGTTGATTTTTAAACATTTCTATACCAGGCGCGCCAAAAATATCACCAACAAATAAGACAGTAGCAGATTTCATTCAATTCCTTTAAATTTTTCAAATATTTTATTTGAAAAAAAATTAAAAAAGATGCTTTTATTTTAGCATCATTGGCCAAAAAGATATGGTGCCAACAACAGGAATCGAACCTGCGACCCCATCCTTACCATGGATGTGCTCTACCGACTGAGCTATGATGGCGCTTATTGCTTTAAAATTATAGCACTTTTTAATATTTTTAATCAAAAAAATTATTAAAAAGTCAAGCAAATTCAAAGACAAAAACAAAAAAATACTTTCCAATACAAGCAAATATTCAGTTTTGAAAGAGCAAAATTATTAATTCTTATTTGTCTTTGCATTATACCACAAAAATTTTAAAAACCAAGTTTTTTTTATATTTCTAAAAAACTTGATGTATAATTTAGTTTGTAAAATAACGAAAAAATTTGCCTCACAAATTTTGTGAGCACTCCCAAAAAAATATTTTATATACTATTTGTTTTAAATTGTTAATTGCTCTTTCAAAAATTAATATTACAAAATAGGAAAATTAAAAATGATAGGCTTATTTGAACACATTGTTATAAAAGCAGATCAAAATAAAACTATTTTAAATCAACAACAATTAGATTTTTTTATTAAAGCATCAAAAGTAGAATTATTTAAAAAAACTAATACAACTCAGGATTTTTTATATCATAGAGTTCTAAAAAACATTTTCGATCAACCACTGTTATTTTTACAATTTACTAATCATTATTTAATAATAACTCTTGAAAATTATGAAACTAATGAAATTGCAAATTCTAGTTTTGATAAGGAATTATTTGATAAAAATAATGTCGTTTATATTCCTGGATTTTCATTACATTATCAAGTTGATGGCGACTATTTTGGGTTAGTTTCTAAACAGAAATTAGATGAAAAAATAGTTGAACTTATAAAGAATCAAAAACATATATATTTAAGTGTAACTAGGCTGAATACAGAAAAAAACAAGGCTAAAAAAGCAGAATATTTTAATTATAAATTTCGTACAAGGCGTGGAACTGCAAGTGCTAGCGAAATAAAAGCAAACGCTGGAAAAGTTAAAAATCTTTATTCTTTTAATATGGGTCTTGACAATTCCTGATGATTTAAGGCAAAAGATTCAGTTTCAAAACTTGGCTATATAGAACATCAAAGGAGTCCTGGGAAAAAAGGCGGGCTTTGTGAATATATTGCTATGTCTTTAATGTTAGAATATGCTGAAACATTCATTGCATCTGGAATATTTAGTGATGAAGAAATTGGTAGATATTTTGATATAGAAAATAATTATTCTCATAACTTAAGTGATGGTGTTGCAGAACATAAATATTATTTATATAAAAAATCTAAAGATGGAACTACTACATATAATTCACTTCCATATCAATTGTTTGAACTTAATGATAAATACCAAGATGTTAAGTATGCTTCTTATTTCACTAGTACATTAGAAAAATTTCTAAAAGGAAAAGAAATAAAAAACCATATAACAACTGATTATTCTGCCAATTTTATGCATTCAAGTAACCCTGAAACTTTTTTACTTAAAAATAGAATGCCAGTTATGGTATCTTTTGCTAATTTTGGTGGTGGCCACAACATTGTTTTATATGGATATGATCCAGATACAGAAAAATATCTTGTAAATTTCGGATGGTCGGATTATTCTAATTTACTTATTTCTAAATGAGATATTTGAAGTTTTTGATCAATGGGTTATTGATGAGGATTTAAAATAGATGATGATTATATAAAAAATCATCCACCTAAACAAAAATTATTAAGCGCAAATGGTGAGATTTATTCATATCCAGAAATTTTTGAAGAAGGACTTGCAATTGATAAAAATGGTAATCTAATTAGAGATTACGACATTTATTAATATAGCTAAATTAAGGTGTTTTTTCCCGAGTTTCCCAGTTTCATAAGGTAATTTTAAAAAAGTATCTGGTTTTAGGGACTTTTTTAAGTTTTTTGGTAAAAGTTGGTTACAATTTTATTAGTGATTTATTAAGATATCAAAGTAAAAATCATATCTATTTCAAATGTTTGGATCGCTAGGGACACCATCGTGTTTTTTAAATATAATTTGCTGATCTAAAGTGTTAAATTCAACCCTTTGTCTTAATTTTTGCAACATCGATACTAAACCAACTTAGTTAATTTTTGTTTTTTCATAATTTATAATTATACCATAAAATTACTTAAAATGCTACCAAATGCTACTTATAAAATTAAGGTTTTACATTAAAAAAACACCGATTTACGGGTGTTTCTTCATATTTATATTCACTAAAAAGTGAATTTTTGTCTTAAAACTGGGAAACTCGGGAGGACTTGCAATTGATAAAAATGGTAATCTAATTAGAGATTACGACATTTATTAATATAGCTAAATTAAGGTGTTTTTTGATGAAAAAAACAAAAGAAAAAAAATTTACAAATTCATTAATTTTTTCAAAATATTTAAAAACTAATCTTCGGAAGAATTGATTTTTATCATTTTTCCTTATAATTTTTTCAATTTTTTCAATTTTACTTATTTTATTTTTATGAGAAGCTGATAAAAATTTTGATTTACCCATTTATAATTTGCAAAATCAACGAATAACTATTGTCAGAAAAAATGGAAAAGAGTTTGGAAGTAACGAAATTTCAGAGATAAAAAACTTAAAATCTGTTAAATATATTTCAAATGGTGAATCAGAATTAGATTTTGGCGATTTTATGAATGAAGACTCATCTACCGCTCCACCTTTTATACCAACTAAAATTTTGCCAGTTGAAATCAATGATTTTTTTAAAAATGATATGAAAAACTATACTAATTTTCATGGTAAATTTTTAGAAAATGATGATGAAATAATAGTTTCGCGAGATTATGCTGATTTAAAAAAAGTTAAAATTGGCGATTATATTGATTATAAATATCAAATATTAAATCGCGCAACTAATAAAAATGAATTAATTTATACTAAAAAATTTAAGGTTGTAGGAACAGTAGGATTTGATAATGATCATCAAGATTATCTTGTTGTAATGTCTAATAATGCGTATAAAAATTTACTTGAAAATATTTTTGATAAGTCAAAAATATTTCTCAATCAAAACCAAGGTCAAAATTGGTTTTTTGAATCTTTAGTTAAAAATTTAGCATACAATAGTGTAAAAACTTCAAATATAGAAAATGCTGTTGATTCTAAAGTTTCTACATTTTCTGATTTACATTCTAATGAAAATTTTAATCTTGATAAAAATGATAAAAAGCTTAAAACAGGTCGTTTTACTGAAAATAAAAACGAAATTCTTGTTAGTCAAGGTCTAATTAATCATTTAAGTAAAAATTCCAATTTAAATTTAAATGTAGGTGATGAAATAACTTTTAAAATAGAAAATATTAATTTCTTATTTTTCAGAGATCATCTTTTTAATTTTAAAATTACTGGAATTCTTGAAACTGATGAAGCAAATAGAATAGAATTTAACCAAAATGTAGCTCAGCTTTTTTCTGATTCAATAAATGAAAATAAACCTTTAAGACTAAGTGTTTTTTACGATCAAAGCGAGCAAAATTTATTGTCAAAACTCAAAGAAAAAGGGTTTGAATTAGCACCAAAAATTGATTATGTAACTCATAGAGGTGTCGCTGATATCTACCCAATAATTTCAACAAGTGCAGTAATTATAATTTTACTTTTAACTACTGTTATTGTTTTTGTTTTTGCTTTAAGAAATTTCAAAATAAACAATGGAACTATTCAAAGTTTTGACGTTGATATAAGTAAAAAAGTAAATTTATATTGAATTTTTATATCATTATTTATTCTTATTGTTAGCTTTATACTGTTTTTTATTTCAATTAAATTGCCATTTTTTAGTGATTTTGTTGCCGATAGATCAGCAGGTTACATAATTGGTCGCATTAGTTTAGATCTTATTTGAATCTCATTATTCTATATTGTATTTTCAACTATTATTTTTAGAGTCACTACTCATTTTTTAAAAATAAGAAAAGAAAAAAAATATAGAGCAATTGAAAATAAATTAGTAAATTAATTTACTTGAAAAATTTCATCTTTTTATTTGCTACCTAGTAGCTAAATAAAATTTGTGATTTTGTCTCAATAACTAACATTGTACCATAATAAACGAAGTTAGCGTTTTTATGCTGACTTCGTTTAATTTCTAGTCATTTTTTAACTTTTTGGCACATTTTTCAAAATATAAATGGATTAAGTGATATAATTATTAATTTTTGTGATTAATAAAAACAATTAAGTTAGTGATAATAAAATGAATAAAAATGAAGCAGTTGAACAACTTATAAAATTTATCCAAACAAAACAAGCTAGACTAAAAAGAAATCAAAAAATTGCTTATTATGGCACTAATGCTGTTAAATGGATAACTTTTTTCTCAAATATTATAGTAATTTCCTTGGCAATTTGGGTAATTATAACAGAAATTAATCGTTATAATTTGATTGAATCTGAAAATAAATCAGTTTTTAATGACCTTGGACTAACTATTGTTTTGGCTAGTTTTATTTGTCTTACTTTTTTTATTAACTTATTTCTTGCAGTTTTTCGTGAAGTTATGAAGTTTAAAGAATATAAAAAAGCCCAAAGAGAGCTAAGTTATTTATATTTTCAAATTCAAAATGATCCAAATTATAGTTTTGAAAAATTTGAACAGGACTATCAATTGATCTCTGATTTTTATTTTCAAAAAAAGGATGTTTCAAAAATAAAAATTCTTAAAAAAATAGTTTTTGGTGGTAAAAAATGGTTATAAAAAATGTCCGACTTGATTCAGATTCTTATGAATTTGCTAAATTTTTATACAGAAAAACGCTTGTAAAAGCAAGGATTTTTCAAATTTTATTTTGAACAGTTTCCATTTTTAGTATTTTTTTTGGATTTTTTTCGACCTTAATGGGTATTTTTAAATTAGCTTCGCCAAAATTAAACGAATTTGAACCTTTTGCCAATTTTTTTATTTCAACTGACGAAAATGGAGCAAAAGTTGACCAATGACCAATTTTTGTCTTATGAATTAACCTTTCAATCTCAATTATTAACAGTCTTTTTGCGCTTTTTCTAATAAAACCACGTTGAATTCGCAACCAAGAAATTAATGACTTTTTAAAAATTGAAATAATTTTGTTTGAAACAAAAACAGGAAAATATGCAAATTCACAAAATTTACAAATTGAACTTTTTAATTCAATTTGTAAATTTTTAGGAATTCTTAAAGCCCTTGAAAATAAACAAAAAGAGCAAAAAACTAACATTGATAAAAAGGAACAAACTAATGAATAAAGAAAAATTGCTTTCAAAAATTGAACTTGATGTTATAAAATTAACGGCAAAAGCACGTGTTTCTAAGAGTATTTTTTTGTTTGCTAGTATTGCCTTAATTTTAATGTCGGCTTTTAATGGTATTTTATCAGCCTATGCAATTACTAAAAACCCTAATTCAACTGCGGTTAAGTTATTTGTTGCAATTGCTTTTATTAATGCAATTATTAGTTTTGTAAGTTCGCTTTCTTCTTTTTTTGTTTTTGAAAATGTTTATAAAAAGGCAACAGAAAAAATTAATTTTTATGAAGAAAAGAAAAATGAGCTTTTATCTCAAGATGCAAACATTGAAGAAATAGCAAAACAACTAGGGAACATAAAAATTGAAAATTAGTTTGTATTATTTTTAAAAAATGTTAAAATTGTATCTATAATTTAACTTAAATTTTATTTTAATAATTTTTTTTATAACACTGATACCGTTGTTATAACCCGAAAAAAACATTCATTTAAAGGAAAAAATGCCAACAATTTCTCAATTAGCAAAAGGGTGCCGAGTTAAGAAAACTTGAAAGTCAAAAGTTCCTGCATTGAATATGTTATATAATTCTTTGCACAAAAAAGAACTAAAAATTAGCTCGCCCTTTAAACGTGGAGTTTGCACAAGAGTTGCAACTATGACTCCTAAAAAACCTAACTCAGCATTACGTAAATTTGCAAGGGTAAAACTTTCAAATGGAATTGAAGTTAATGCCTATATTCCCGGTGAGGGCCACAATTTACAAGAACACTCAATTGTTTTAATTCGTGGTGGAAAAGTTAAAGACTTACCAGGGATTCGTTATCACATTGTCCGTGGAACTCAAGATACAACAGGTGTTGCAAAAAGAGCCCAAGGTCGTTCCAAATACGGAGCTAAAAAACCTAAAACTTCAAAGTAAAAATCTAAAAAAAGCTATAAAATACGACATTTTTTAAAAGGAGACAAACATGTCACGAAAAAAACAAGCCCCAGTGCGCGACGTGCTTGCTGATCCAGTTTTTAACTCAAAACTGATCACAAAAGCAATAAATAGCGTTATGTTAGACGGGAAAAAAACTACTGCCCAAAACATTCTTTATTCATCATTTAAATTAGTTGAAGAAAAAACTCAAAAAAATGCTCTTGAAGTTTTTGAACAAGCTGTAAAAAATGTAACTCCCTTAACAGAAGTTCGTTCACGTCGAATCGGGGGAACAAACTATCAAGTTCCAATGGAAGTTCGCCTAAAACGTCAACAGACTCTTGCTTTGCGTTGATTAATTCTTTTTGCCAGAAAACGTAACGAAAAAACAATGGTTGTTCGTCTTGCAAATGAAATAATTGATGCTTATAATAAAACAGGTGGGGCCTTCAAGAAAAAAGAAGATACTCACAAAATGGCTGAAGCAAACCGCGCTTTTGCACACTTTAAATGGTAGGAATTTAGAAATATGTCACGAAAATTTGAACTAAAAGATTACCGTAATATCGGAATTATGGCCCATATTGATGCCGGAAAAACAACAACAACCGAAAGAATTTTATTCCACACTGGTAAAATTCACAAAATTGGTGAAACTCATGACGGAGTTAGCCAAATGGACTGAATGGAACAAGAAAAAGAACGTGGAATTACCATAACTTCTGCAGCAACAACTGCTTTTTGAAAAGGTAAAAGAATTAACATAATTGACACCCCAGGACACGTTGATTTTACCGTTGAAGTTGAACGTTCACTCCGGGTTCTTGATGGAGCAGTTGCTGTTCTTGATGCCCAATCAGGTGTTGAGCCCCAAACTGAAACTGTTTGAAGACAAGCAACAACTTATGGTGTTCCTCGTGTTGTTTATGTTAATAAAATGGATAAAGCTGGTGCTAATTTTGAGGCTTCAATTGAATCTGTGCGCACTAAATTAAACGGTAATGCTGTGGCAATTCAGTTAAATATTGGTGCTGAGTCTGATTTTAGCGGAATTATTGACCTTGTTGAAATGAAAGCTTACAACTACGATGGTCAAAAAGAAGAAGTTGAATATGAAATTCCAATTCCAAGTGAATTACAAGACAAAGCAGCACTAATGCGCCTTGCTCTCGCAGAAGCAGTTGCTGACTATGATGGAAATTTATTTAACGATCTTCTTGAGGAAAAAGAAATTTCAGCTGAGCAACTAAAAGCAGCAATTCGTAAAGCAACAATTAGTGGTGATTTTTTCCCGGTTGTTTGTGGTTCATCTTTTAAAAATAAAGGTGTAAAGAAAATGATCGACGCTGTCATTGATTATTTACCTTCACCACTTGATGTTCCGCCAGTTAGAGCTTTCCGCGATGATCAAGAAATTACAATTCAAGCTGATGACAATGAAGAATTTTCTGCCTTAGCTTTCAAAATTATGAACGACCCTTTTGTTGGATCACTAACTTTCTTCCGTGTTTATTCAGGAAGTCTGACAAAAGGAACTTACATAATTAACTCAACAAAAGGTAAAAAAGAACGTGTTGGCCGTATTTTAGCAATGCATGCTAATTCACGTGAAGAAATCAACGAAGTTCGTACCGGTGATATTGGTGCTTTTGTTGGTCTCAAAGACACAACAACAGGTGATACACTAATTTCTGAAAAGTCCAAAACTTTTGTGCTTGAAAAAATGAGTTTTCCTGAACCTGTTATTTCCCAGTCGCTTGAACCATTTTCAAAAGCTGAAGTTGAAAAACTAGCTAATGCCCTCCAAAAACTTGCAAACGAAGATCCAACTTTCAAAACTTGAACCGACACTGAAACTGGACAGACAATTATCGCAGGAATGGGAGAATTACACCTTGATATTATTGTTGACCGGCTAAAACGTGAATTTAACGTACAAGCACGCGTTGGAAAACCACAAGTTTCTTACCGTGAAACAATTACAAAATCCGCTGAAGTTGAAGGAAAATACATCAAACAATCCGGTGGGCGTGGACAATATGGTCATGTTTGAATTAAATTTGAACCTAATCCAGAAGAAGGATTTGATTTTATTGATAAAATTGTCGGTGGAAAAATTCCAAAAGAGTATATAAAATCAATTCAAAAAGGTCTTGAAGAAAAAATGCAAGCCGGAATTTTGGCCGGATATCCTTTAATTAATGTAAGAGCAACTTTATTTGACGGTTCTTTCCACGAAGTTGACTCTTCAGAAATGGCCTTTAAAATTGCCGCTTCAAAAGCGCTTTCACGTGCTCGTGATGCCGTTGGAACTGTTTTACTTGAGCCAATTATGGACGTTTCTGTTTTTGCTCCTGCTGAATATGCCGGAGACGTTATGGGTGATTTATCACGCCGTCGTGGACTTGTTCGTGAACAAGAAACTAGATCTGATGGAGCAAATGTTATTCGTGGACATGTTCCTTTAGCAGAAATGTTTGGATATTCAACCCAATTACGTTCAATGACATCAGGACGAGGAACTTACCAAATGCAATTTGATCACTATGAAGTTGTTCCAAAAAATATTTCTGATGTAATTGTTAAACAACGGGCAATCAAATCTGACGACTAAAACTTATTCCCGAGTTTGCCATTTTAATAAGATAATCTTAAAAAGTGTCCAGTTTTTTGGGCACTTTTTAACTTTTTTGCAAAAGTTAATTATCTATTTTAAAACACTGGCAAAAATCAATTTATGGACAAAATAACAAAAATCATAAAAAATACAACTACTATTTAAACTCAATGTAAATATAAAACTCGTTTTTACTTACATTGAGCCTAAAAAAATATATGAAGTTTTGAAAGAACAATAATTAAAACCCATAAATTTATAGATTTCTAAACGATTACATTTATGGCATTCCATCACATTTAAAAATGTGATGGAAAATTCGCATTTACTGATTTTTTTATGGCAAAAACATATCTTATCCTCCCTAATTCAATATCAAAATTTATTAATTCATTCTTAGTGAGAGTTATTATAACATAATTTTATTTTAGACCAAACATTTTTTTTTTTTTTTTTTTACAAAGTTTGATTTTAAAATAATAAGAATTAAGATTTTAGGATCAAAAACACGGATTTGCCGGTATTTTTGCATATTTATATTCACTAAAAAGTGAATTTTTGCCATCAAACTTGGAAAAGAAAAAGTTATTAAAAACTTGCAATAAAAAACTACCGATTGGTAGTTTTTTATTGATTTTAAAATTTAATTGAATAAATAATTTTTAAATTAAATTTTAATAAAAGGAGCAGCATTTAAAAAATTAAATAAACTTGGAGTTGATCCTAGATTCATAACTGCTTGAGAAACAATCGTAGCGGCACCAGTAGCAGCGGCAGACTGTGCAGTTTGTATATTTTTTAATGCTTTTGAAAGTTCTTCAACAGATTGTAGCGCTTTTTGCAATTTTTCTGGCGCATCTTTTAATGCATCAATTTGTGTTTTAAGCGAATCTAGATCTAAATTTGCAAGTTTATCAAAACCTTCTTGAAATTTTCTAATTTGCTCTGAGTCCAATTTTGAAAAAGTTTTTTGAAATTCTTCAAATGACGCCTTGATTTTATCAATTTCAAAACTTTCAATTTGCTTTTTAAATAAAAAATATAAAGTAGCAATTATTATTGCAAATAGGAGAATATTCCCAACAATAACAGCTAAGACTGTCGATATAAATCTTCCGATTTTACTCACTTACGCCTCCATAAATTTGTAAATTAAATTTTAATTTTTGGTCTTTTTCTATGATTCACCATCCTTATTTTCATTTACTTCTTCATTAGTTTCATTTTGTTTCTCTGTTGTTTCAGTTTTTTCTTCAACTTTTTCTTCAGTTTTTTCTTCAACTTTTTCTTCAGTTTTTTCTTCTGTTTTTTCCTCAGTTTTTTCGCTGTTATATTCAATTAATTTGTCAACAACTTTTTTGTTTGTTATGTTAATTTGAATTTCGCTGTGAGGAATTGTTTCGTTCAATTCTTCGACAGATTTACCTGTGAATTTTGACAACAAGGCAATTTGCTCGTCATAATCTTGCTGGGTTGGAACTAATCCCTCAAGTTTTGCAATTTCAGCAAAAATAAAGGAATTTTTAAGTAATTTTCTTGCTTCAGCCTCAAGTTGGCTATGAATATCTTGCTCAGTGAATTTTGTAATTCGGCAATATTCCTCAAGAGTAAATCCTTGTTGTTTTAAAGTTGATTCAAAAGTTTCATTTAAACGACTAACTTCAGCATTAATTAATTTAGTTGCAAGGGGAATTTCAACTTGATCAACAATTTCGACAAGTGCATTTTTTTGAAACTCAATTCTTGCTTTTTCAACATTTTCACGTTTTGTAAGATCTTCAAGATAAACCTCAAGTTGGCTAATTGTTTCAACATTTGGAATTTTTAATGAAGCAACAAAATCATTAGTCAATTTAGCAGGTTGACTTTCTTTGATTCTGTTGATTTTTACATGAAATCTTGCCTTTTTACTTGCATAAGCTGGAACATGGTAATCTTCTGGGAAAACCACATGAATATCGGCTTCTTTTTCAATTTCTAACCCAACTAGTTGTTCTTCAAAACCGGAAATAAAGCTATTTGAACCAATTCGAAGTTCAAAGTCTTGTGCTTCTCCTCCTTCAAAAGGTTCATCATCAATAAAGCCTTTAAAATCAAAATTAATAATATCTCCCATTTTTACAGGACGATTTACATTAACAAATTTTCCTTTTGATTCTAAAAGTTTTTGTTTTTGGATTTCAATATCATCTTTTGTGACTTGTTTTACAGCATATTTTGTCTTAAGATTTTGATATTCAGGAAGCTTAATTTCAGGATAAACAGGGTAGAGAAACTCGATTTCTAAGGTGTTTTTGTCCATTTGAACAATATTAAAGACTGGCGATTCAATAACATTGTCACTATCCATTACATTAGAAAAAGCTTGTTTTTCAAGTTCGGGTAAGTACATTCTAAGCGCTAATTCAAAAACTGACTGTGGATTTAAATATGGGCGGGCTTTTTCTAATGGCACTTTCCCTTTTCTAAAACCGCGTAATGACACTTTTGCAACTTGTCTTTTTTCAGCTTTATCGTAATATTCAACTCATTTTTGCGGATCAGCTACTAACTTAATTTTAAGTTCGGCACTATTAGGTAAAAATTCACGTGTTATCATTAATAATAATCCTTAAATTGTTATATAAAAGTAAAATAAAACTAATTATAATTTAAATTATGTAAATTTGTTTAAAAATTTAAAAAAAATAATAAAAAACTTAGCTTTTTCTCTTAGATTTTTAGGCAAATCTATTTATTTAAAAACTAACCCGAGTTTCCCAGTTTTAAGACAAAAATTCACTTTTTAGTGAATATAAATATGAAGAAACACCCGTAAATCGGTGTTTTTTTAATGTAAAACCTTAATTTTATAAGTAGCATTTGGTAGCATTTTAAGTAATTTTATGGTATAATTATAAATTATGAAAAAACAAAAATTAACTAAGTTGGTTTAGTATCGATGTTGCAAAAATTAAGACAAAGGGTTGAATTTAACACTTTAGATCAGCAAATTATATTTAAAAAACACGATGGTGTCCCTAGCGATCCAAACATTTGAAATAGATATGATTTTTACTTTGATATCTTAATAAATCACTAATAAAATTGTAACCAACTTTTACCAAAAAACTTAAAAAAGTCCCTAAAACCGGATACTTTTTTAAAATTACCTTATGAAACTGGGAAACTCGGGAAAAACTTAGCTTTTTCTCTTAGATTTTTAGGCAAATCTATTTATTTAAAAACTAAGGTTAATAATTTATTATTATCTAGGTTTTTATTTTTACTTAAATTATAATTTATTATTGCAAAATTTAAAAAATTTTTATGCTGTTTTTTGAAATTTCTTTTATTTTTTCAATGGCAAAATCTAAACTTGCTTGTATAATTTCAGATCTACTTCCGGTAAAATTCAGTTCTCAGACTTCATCATTAATCGCAATAAATACTTGTCCGAGCTCGCCGTCCTGAACTGTAGGACCAGCATTTCCGGTCAAAGCAATTGCATATTTGGTTTGAAAAAAATCAAGACCGTATTTAGCCATTTTTAGGGCTGTTTGGGCATTAGTTACACCATTTTTTGTGTCAATACCAATTTTTTCCTTAATTTCGTTTTGATAACAAACAAGTCCGCCGGCAAAAAACTTACTTGCACCGGGTTTTTTTACAATTTCAGCAGCAAGTGCGCCTCCAGTTAAAGATTCAACCGTAGCAATGCTAAATGGTTTATTGGCCATTAATCAGTCCTTTTTATTAAATTTTTTGCTAATTGAGCAAAAATTGCATTTAAATTCAATTTTTTTATATTTTTCAATTAAAAAATCAACATCTTCTTGACTTAAAAGTTTCAAATTTGCTTCAAAATTTGCCTTTTTACAGTTACAAATATAATCTCAATTTTGGAAGTCAACCTGATTAAAACTTGAAAAAAAGCTCATGAAATCCGTGATTTTTTCATTTTCTAGTCAGGATTCTACCTCTTGTAGTTCTTCTTCGGAATGATTAGGCAAAAGCTGAATAATTAAGGATTGGGCTTTTGTTATTTTTGAATTTTCATCAAGTTCAATTAAATTTTTTACTACTGAATTAATTTGCTGAGATTGGTGGAAATAATAAGCTAAATCAGTGATAAAATCACCTTTTTGAAGCTTAACTTGACCTGAATAATTAGTTTTTTTTGTAAATTGGTTAATTTTTAAAAAACCAGAAGTTCCAATATATGAGCTTACAAGTAGGTTTGTGTTGTAATTTTTGAAAACATGAGCCGGAATTTCAAAATTATTTGCTGAAAAACTGGCACGAATTTGGCCTTTTTTATTTGTTTCAAGAACTAATGACTCAACAGTTTCAGAATTAATTTTAACAGAAAATCCAGTTGTTTTTTCCTTAATCAAAGTTGGAAGTGGCCCAAAAACATTAATAAAACTTGCTAAAATAAGCGAACTAATATTACTTAACTTGTGAATATTAACCGCTTTATTAACAATTTCAGTCATTTCTGAGACAACTATTAAAATATTTTTGTGCAAATAAATTTTAGAATATGACGACATGATTATATTTTTTTATTTTGCTTAGATATTGAATTTGTTCATTTTTCTCAAAGTTGTTTTCACTCTTGTTCATTTTCACAACTTAAATACTCAAGAATTTGAGCATCAACTATAGGGTCAAAACTTGGCGAAATACCTAACTTTGTATAAAAATTATACCATTTTTTAATTTTTTCTATATCATCCATAACTTGAGATTCATTAACATCAAAAGTATAAGATTTTATATGTCTTTTTTTTATAGGAAATTCTTTGGGATTTTCGTAGTCATCTTCTTCTAAAAATGTTGCTACAATTGCATATTTTTCAGCATTTTTTAAAAATGCATATAATTGGGCTTGTTTTATGTATTTTTGCGGTAAATTTTCCCCTTTTTTACCTCATCTTTCAAAATTTTTCAGGCCGGTTGTTTTAATTTCGATTATTATATTAGTTTTTTTGATAAAACCATCAGGAATTCCGCCAATAATTGGATCATCACTAAAATAATCATAATTATATTTTTCGGGAGGAAAAGTTTCAATTTCTAGACCTAATTTTTCAGAAATGGCTTTAATGACAAGAGGTTCGATTGCAACTCCGGCGTCAATATATTTAGTGTCTAAAATTGGCATATCTAATTTTGAAATTTTGACAAAAGCTCGAAATGGCGAACTAAAACTATCAAGTCCGAGCACTTCTCCAATTAAAGTTCCACCAATTTTTTTAAAACCGGTGTTAAAACCAAACTTTTTGTTAAGTAATTTCTCATGAAAAGCAGGATCAAGAATTAAAACCCGTTTTTCATGGTCAATAAAATATTCTTTTTTATTATAAAATTTACGATTTGTATACATATCTATCCTAAAGTCAAGGTTGTAAACTAATAAGTGAAAGTGAAATTCCGATAATAATTAACAGAAAAACATTTACCTTCCGCAAATACAAAATAAAAACTGTTATAGATCAAAAAATTGCAAATAAAATAAAAACTCAAAGTCTTCAACCACTTATAAAATCACTTACTTCTTTTGTGACAAAATATCCATTATTAGAATTAAAAGCATAATTTACAAGCACTAAATTGATAAAAAGTTGAAAAGCAAGCGCTAAAATAATTCCAATAATTGCTGGTCGAAAAATTTGTGCTTTTTTTGCAAAATTTGAGTCATTTTTTTGCGAAACTCTTTTTAAAGCCTTTAATCAAATTACAACTAAAAAAATTGCCGGTAATATAAATACCATTAAAAAAATAAATGAAAGAAATCAACCTAAAACTCCAAAATCTGCAATTAAAAATCCAGTAACTGCGGCCAATTTAATTGAAAAAACACCTGGTGTTGAATTTGCGACAGTGAAAATTTGATTAATTTTTTCTTGATCAATTTCAAGACCTAACTCTCCAAGTTGTAATCAAAACCAATTAAAAACAGGCATAAAAACTTGCCCGCCACCAAAGACAATTAAACTAATAACTGCTAGCCCCAAAATTGTTAAACTAATTAGTAAAATCACGTTTTTTCTTTCATTTTTTAAACAAAAATAAAACTGAATATATAAATATAATTACTAAAATTGGGACAATCGCTAAATTATACGGGCTTGGAACAAACAAAGAATATGCAAAACTTAATAATAAAACGGTGTAATAAACTAATTTATTCATTGAATTTTTGTCTTTTTTTCAATAAATATAACAAAATCCAAGTAAAATTCCGATAATTGTTGAAAAAATTGCTAGGTTAAAAGTGACTAAATATCTTGAAGGTAAATTTTTTACTAAAATAAATAAAGTAAAAAATAATAAAACATGCGGGAAAATTCCCAAAACTGTTGCTATAACGCCCCAAAAAGCGCCTAATTTTTTAATGCAAACTAATGCCATCATTTGAAGTGATGAAGGTCCGGGGAGCAAATTGGTCAAAATTAAACCTTGATCAAAATCACTTTTTGAAATTCATCCTTTTTTGACAACTGCCTGACTAAAAATAATAGGCATTAAAGAATTTCCTCCGCCAAAAGAAATTAAAGAAATTTTTACCACAAACCATAAAAGTGTTAAAAAATCTCTCATTTTCATATTTTTAATATTTTTTGTATTCATACTTAATAAAATAATATATTATTTTTTAAAAATGTGGTATAATTAAATTGGCTTAGAGGTGTAGTTCAATGGTAGAACAACGGGCTTCAACCCCGTATGTTGCGGGTTCGACTCCTGTCACCTCTGCCATTTTTTTATTTTTTAAATTAAAAAATAAAAAAATGGCAATAAATTCTAAGTTTTCGACAAACGATTTAGAATTTTTTTAAAAGATACCCGAATTTCACAGTTTGATGGCAAAAATCAATTTACGGATAAAACAACAAAATCATAAAAAATACAACTACTATTTAAACTCAATGCAAATAGAAAATTCATTTTTATTTACATTGAGCCTAAAAAAATATGTGAAGTTTTGAAAGAGCCATAATTAAAAGCCTTAAATTTATAGATTTCTAAACGGTTAAATTTAAGGCATTGCATCATATTTAAAAATATGACGGAAAAGTCGCGTTTTCTGATTTTTTTAGACAAAAAACATAATTAATTCCCCCTTAATTCAAAATCAAAAATTTATTAATTCATTCTTAGTGAGACTAATTATAACATAATTTTTTCTTAGACCAAACATTTTTTTTTTTTTTTTGCAAAAGATTAATTTCAAAATAATAAAAATTAAGGTTTTGCGTCAAAAAACACGGATTTACTGTTATTTTTCATATTATATTCACTAAAAAGTGAATTTTTGCCATCAAACTGGCAAACTCAGGAAAAAATAAAAAAATGACTAAAAATTCTAAACTTTTGATAAAAGATTTAGAATTTTTTAAAAGATATAACAAAAACAGTTAGTCAAGATAATTTTTACCTTTTTGAACCTCAAAGCAAGACAGTCCGCTAAAATCAAGTTGGCGATAAATTTCGTATGCCACGATAACAACAGAATTTGCTAAATTGAGCGATCTAGCATGAGGCGACATTGGAATTCGCAAGCATTTTTCCTTGTTTGATTTTAGAATTTCAATTGGAATTCCGGTTGATTCCCTGCCAAAAATGAGGAAAATCTCGCTATTATTATTGTTAAATTCGGTTTTAAAATCTATTTGCGAATAAACTTTTTGGCCATAACGGGTTATAAAATAAAAATTTTTTGTGCTATATTTTTTTTCAAAATTTTGCCAATCACTGTGAATTTCGTGCTCAATTTCTGACAAAAGAATTCCAGCTGCTGGCCGTTTTAAGTGTTTTGGATCTAGATCAAATGCGATCGGCTTTATTATGTGCAATTTCATATTTAAAACAAAGCACGAACGGATAATATTGCCTGTATTTGGGCCTATTTCGGGCTGAAATAGCACAATGTTAATCATTTATAAACTCCAAAGTGGTAAGATATGTTGAAATTTTTGAATCTTCTGAACCATTATTTTTGAGAAAAAGGTCATATTCAATCTTAATAAATTCTGAATTTATTTCTAATTTTGTTAAAAGAGTATTGACTATAAGTTCCATTCCATTAGTAATAAACATATTTTCAACATAGTTATTTAATTCAAAAAATAAAGTATTTTCGCCAGAAAATACTGTTAAATTTTTGTCAAAAATTTCAAATCTTATCATCATGTTATTTTCAGGATTTTGCGTTTCATAAACATCAGTTTCGGTGTTATTAATTATTTGCTTTGAAATGTAAATTGTATTGATAAATTCGACCATTTTTGTGCTTTGGTCGTCAATAATAGTTCTAAGAGAAAATCTTACTTTCATTTTTTAAGCCTTTTTTGGATTACTTGCGGACCTAAAAGTCAAATTGCCCTTGCTAATTCAGGACCAGATTCAGCTCATGTTGTTGCCAGTCTCAAAGGCAACAATAAATTTTTACCTTTTATATTTAAGGTTTGGCCAATTTCCTTGATTAAATTTTCAATTTTTGAAAATTGCCAGTTATCATAGTCAATTTTTTGTGCAAAAAGTTGAATTGGTTGCTGATTTGACTGCTCTAGTAAATCGATTATTTTTTGGCTCATTGAGTCTTGGGGCTTTGTGAAAAAATCAAGATTTTCAAAAAAGTCGCTGTATTTTACAGCACTTTTTTGAAATGTTTGAACAAAAAAGCGATTTCATTCAGAGTTTGTTTCAAGATTTAAATGCGGTAAAATTTGGTCTGTTTCCATTTTTGAAATGTAAGATTTTGAAAATCAGTTTAATTTTTCTGTGTCAAAATATGAAGGTGCTTTTGAAAGTCTTTTAAAATCAAATGCTTTTATTAATTCATCGTGGTCAAAAAATTCGCGAGAATCAGCGCTAGTTCAACCTAAAAGTGCTAAAAAATTAAAAACAGCATGACTATGATAACCTTGATTTTTATAGTCCTCAATAAATTGGAAAAGTGACGAGTCTCTTTTTGACAGTTTTTTCCCGTTTTTATCGGTAATTATTGTAAGGTGACCAAATTCTGGTTTTTCAAATGAAAAGGCCTCATAAAGCGCAATTTGTTTTGGAGTGTTTGAAATATGCTCTTCTCCACGGAAAATATGAGTAATTTTCATGTCATAGTCATCAACAACAACAGCAAAATTATATGTTGGAAAACCGTCAGATTTTATAATAACTCAATCGCTAATGGCTGAACCTTCAAAGCAAATTTTTCCTCGAACTAAATCATTTCAGCAATAATTTTTGTTTTTGTCAACGGCAAATCTGATAACAAACTCGTTATTTTCTAGTCGTTTTTGCTTTTCTTGTTCAGAAATTTTAAGTCAGTTTTTGTCATAGCGAAAACTAAAAATACCTTGTTTTTCTTGCTCTTTTTTTTGCTCTTCAAGTTCGCTGGCATTGTCAAAAGCATAATATGCAAAGCCTTTTTGAACCAGTTCTTGGGCTAATTTTTGATAACGTGCGATTTTTTCTGACTGACGATATGGACCATATTCTGAAATTGTGCCAGGTTTTTCGTCTGGAAAAATTCCAAGCCATTCTAAATTTTCAACTTGAGAGCGCTCGCCGTCTTTGATATTTCTCTGGGTGTCAGTGTCTTCGATTCGTAAAATAAAATCACCACCGTGATGTTTTGCAAAAAGGTAATTAATAAGCGCAGTCCGAGCTCCACCAATGTGCAAAAATCCGGTTGGCGAAGGGGCATAGCGTGTTCTAATTTTCATTTTTTCCTTTCAATTTTTAGATTGCAAAACTCAAATTATCCTATAGATTTATAGGATAATTTGAGTTTTTTTGCCAATAAGCAAATCTTGGTTTTTGATTTATATCATTTTCAATTTTAAATTCAGGAAAATTTTTTTTGAAAAAATTGACACTATCTTTGTCAATTTCAAAAAAAATTCAACCTTTATCATTCAGAAAATTATCAATTTGGTCCATTATTTTTTGATAAAATGAAAAAGACTCAGGTTCAGAAAATAATGCGTTCTCAGGTTCAAAATTAATAACTGACTCATCAAGTTTTTGCCTTTTAAGATAGGGAGGATTTGAGACAATAATATCAAATTTTTGGCCAATAATATTGCTAAAAAGGTCAGATTTTACAACACTTACATCTAAATTGTTGTATTTTGCGTTTAGTTTTGTTTGCAAAATTGCCTCATCGCTAATATCAACCAAAGTGATTTTTGCGCCGCTAAATTTGGCAAGAGCAAGGCCAATAAATCCTGAACCACAACACAAATCAAGAACAAAACTGTCTTTTTTAATTACTTTTTTTACTTTTTGCAGTAATTCTTGTGTTTCATAACGGGGAATAAAAACTTTTTGATCCAGAAAAATTCGAACATTTTCCATTTCGATAAATCCGATGATTTTTTGGACTGGATAGTTCATTTCTAACTTTAAAAGTTCAAGTTTGGAAACTTCTAAGGGCAAATTATAACGTTGTTTTTCCTTTAAAAGTTCCAATTTTCGACTATTTATCTCCATAGCTTTGCAAGATTAGTTCAGCTCTTTCTTGAGATAATAAGGCTTCAATTATTGGATTTAGGCTTCCTTGGATGACCGGTTTTAATGAACAAGAAAATCCTATTCGGTGGTCGGTGAGCCTATCTTGAGGGTAGTTATAAGTTCTAATTTTTTCAGAACGAGCCCCTGATCCGGCAAGTTTACGAAAATTAGCTTGTGTTTCAAGTCTTTTTTGCACTTCCAAGTTATAAATTTTTGACCTCAGAATTCCCATCGCTATTTCTTTGTTTCCAATTTGGGATCTTTCATCTTGAGAGGTGACGACAATTCCGGTGGGAATATGGGTAATTCTAACGGCCGAATCGGTTGTATTTACAGACTGGCCGCCAGCCCCTGAAGATCGATAAGTATCAATTTTAAGATCTGAAGGGTTAATTTCGACTTCAATTTTGCTGTCAATTTTTGGCATCACGGTAACTGTGGCAGTTGAGGTGTGAATTCTGCCCATTGTTTCAGTCTCAGGAACCCGTTGAACACGATGGACACCTGATTCAAATTTAAGTTTTGAGTATATATTTTGACCAGAAATTTGGAAAAAAATCTGTGAAAAACCGCCAGCAAGTGCAAGTGATGAGCTAAGAATTTTAACTTTTGCTCTTTGGGAATCAGCTCATTTTTGGTACATTCGAAAAAGATCGCCAACAAAAATATTAGCCTCGTCACCCCCAGCAGCCCCGCGGATTTCAACAATTACGTCTTTATCGTCATTTTCATCTTTTGGAAGCATTAAAATTAGGAGTTTTTCCTCGAGTGCTTCAATATTTTTATTGGCAGTTGCAATTTCTGATTTTGCTAAATGTTGTAATTCTTGGTCTTTTTCTTGACTAAGAAGTATTTTTGCATCTTCAAGTGTTTGCTGATTTTTTAAAAGTAATTCAAATGTCAAAGAAATTTCTTCAATTGAAGAAATTTCTTTTGCGATTTCCAAATATTTTTTTTGATTATTGATTACTTCATCAGTTAGTAAAAGCTGACTTAAGTCTTGATATTTTTTATGAATTTTTTCTAAAGAGTCTAAAAATTTTTTTTCCATTGTTGCTTCAACCTACGTTTTTATTTTTAAAATTTTAATTTTTTTTATAAATTTTAAAAATAAAAGTTAAACATCGGCGGTTGCTTGAGGATTTTGATTGTTAGAAAATTTAAGCCAACGTGCTGAGTGAGCTAGTCTTTCAATTTGGGCTGGATCCTCAAGGGAAAAGACTTTTTCAGAAGTTCTGTCCAAATCAGTTTGAATATCTTTTGTTTGAGCAAGTCATTTTGCTAAAACTGTTGGATTATTGTCAATTTTTACACCAATTGGGTCAAATTGACCAATTCCTTTAACAAGTTGACTTCTCCCTGGAGTGGTTTGCGGGAAATATCCTCCCCAAAAAATGCCGATAACTTGGTTATATTCATTTACAACGAGCGAACCAGACATTCCACGTCCGCCACGAAGTCCAGGAAGTGAAATTGAAGTTGCACCTTGGAAAGATTTAGGTGAATTATCTTGTTTAAACTGATTGTCTTTTTTTAGTTCATCGACTGTAACAAATGAATTTTTATCGTCAGTAATTCAGTCAAATCCACCTAAAAAACCACCTAAATAAGCATGCAGTGGTAAAGCTGATTCAATTTTTGAGGTCTTAAGTTGGCTTCCTTTTGTAAAAGTAGGGAGAAATTTATTTGTTACTAAAACATCAAGTGGAGCCTCATTGTAATGTCGAACAGCATCGGGAATATTTTTTATGTATTGATCCACACCAAACAAGTCAGTATCTAAAAAAGGAATGCCAATATTAAATGGATTTTTTATCTGTTCATCATCAGGGAAAGTTACTTCAATTATTGCAATATCACGAAATTTTCCTGTTTCGGGCGTATCTAGGCCGATTGGATTAATTTTTAAATTATTTCAGAATTTTTTTGACTCAGAGTTTATATACTGAAATCCTTCAGGGGGTAAAAAATCTCTGTTTCCTTCAGTTTTTGAAATTCGATCAAAACGTCGGAATAAATTAGTATCATCAAAACTAATGTCATCTAATTTTTGTAAATTTCCATCGAGTAAATAAGAAAATGAATAAATTTGATCCGGTTTGTTAATTAAATCTGAAACAACGTGTAAATTTGTGGCAAGATAATAAGTGTTAGTAGGTAAAAATTTTCCTGAATTTTGAGGGTCAGGTTTTAATTTTCGATCAAAAACTCAAGCTGTTCCTGAGGTAATTCGGGTTGTATTTGAATTAGTTCTTGGGTCAAAAGCATTTGAACGTAACTGAATCACCATTGATCTTGAACGCAATGAGTCATTAATTATATTTTTTCCAAGAACTTTTGCGCCAAAATCTTCAATAATATTTTTGCTTTCATTAGTGTTGGTAAATTTTACGTTAATTTTGTAAAAGTCTTCAACTGAATTACCAAAGTGAAATGAAACTCCTGACTCATCAATTTTAAAATCAGCTAATCTACCATAACTATAATTTAATTTTTCAAAATTACTTAATTCACCAGTATTCTTAAAAAGTGTCGGTTCTGATAGTGTTTTTTTGACTGCTTGACCAAAAAGTGGCCATAAAAGTGCATCACCTGAGGAGTTTAAACTTTGTGAAATATTTTTTAGTTTTTCCGAAATATTTGCTGTAGTCGGCAATTTATATCAAGAATCAATAAAGTTAAAATTGATTTGACTTGTAAATTCGCTTGAGGCAAATATCTTATTATATGAGTTAAACCCTTCAACTTTAATAATTTGACCAGGGCTTGTTGGGCCTGAAGTTAAGTCGTTTTCTTTTGGACTTAAAATTAGGTAAAAATCACCATTTTGATCATTTGAAAGCGAGGGAACTTTTTTAATATGATACATTGTGTGATCTAAATTACCAAAATCAATATATTTAGATAATGTCTCACCTGAATTTTCAGAGGAATTTATTAAAAAAGATGGCAAAAAGTTAGAATACTCATCTTTAAGTTTGAAACTTTTAATTTCAGTTAATTTTTTTAAATTTTGGTGTTGCTTAACTTTGAGTTTCACAATTTTTGAAACATAATTATGGTATGAATCATGATAAATTGACAAGACAACATCGACAGTTCCAGTTTGGGCATCATATGAGTCCTTTAAAATTGTTGCTTTTAAATAATAGAAATTTTTAACCTTTAAACGGTAAGGATTTTTGGCAATATTTTGAATGCTTGGGACTGCCTGTTGTTCACTCGGAACATCAAATTGATCTGAATTTTTAAGCTTATTTATGTCAATTTTTTCAAAATTTGACGGTAAATTTATATGTTCCCAAATATCTGAGTCAGATTTTAGTGAGTCAATATCAAAAGTTTCTTGATTTTTTAGTTGTAAAGTTTCTATTTTTTCAAAAGCGGTTTGAATTCTTTCTTTATAAGCATAAATTCCGGTTTGATCGGTTTCAAAGCCGTTAACAACAAACTCTTTTGATTGAACCAAAGTTTTTGAGTCTTTATTATAAGAGTCAACCTTAACTTTAATTGAACCGTAAAAATCATTAGCAGAATTTGTAACTGGGGTAATTTTTAAGTCAAATTTTGCATTTAGGTCAAAATTATCAACACCTGGGATAAAAGTTCAAAGAATTGCTGAATTTAAAAATGAACTTCTCGTATTTAATACGCGGTGAGTTATTCCATTCAAATTATCATCTAAATCTAAGGTTGAATACTGTTTTAAAAAATCAGATGCCTTAAGTTTGCTGCCTAAAGCCAATTTACCTGAAATTATTGAATCTAAAGGGTTCTTTAGATTAAGTTCTTGATCTCAAGGGTTTGGTTGGCCTATTTCGAGTTGCTTGACAAGATTGCCGACCGCACCAAGCGGTGTGCAAGAAGCGATAAAAAATGTAGTTGAAATTCCAACTAGCGGGAGAATTTTAATTAGTATTTTTTTCAAAGATTTATTTTGTTTTTTTGCCATGATTGATATAATTATATTATAATTATCTTTAAAACAATAAATTTTAAAAACTTTTTACGGCTCATTGGTGGAATGGTAGACACGGCAGACTCAAAACCTGCTGCAGCAATGCGTATCGGTTCGAGTCCGATATGAGCCACCAAATATAGTATACCTCTCATATTATTAATTTAATTATAAATAATTTAAAGAAAAGCACTCTGATTTGGAGTGCTTTTCTTTAAATTTGAAGTGTTAAATTCAACCCTTTGTCTTAATTTTTGCCATCAAACTCGGAAACTCAGGAAAAATAACTATAAAAGCAAAAACACGAATTTTAAATCTAACACTCATGAATACAAAATCTACTTATTAATCAAATAAAGCAAACTAAAAAAGCTAAAATTTTAACTTAAAAAGTAAAATTATGAAATTTTTAAACTACTTTTTTAGTTTAAAACACTAACAAAACTCATAAAAAAAACAACTACTATTTAAACTCAATGTAAATAGAAAACTCGTTTTTACTTACATTGAGCCTAAAAAAATATATGAAGTTTTGAAAGAACAATAATTAAAAGCCATAAATTTGTAGATTTCTAAACGGTCAAATTTAAGGCATTCCATCATATTTAAAAACATAATGGAAAATTCGCATTTTCTGATTTTTTACAGCAAAAACATAACTAATTCCTCCTTAATTCAATATCAAAATTTATTAATTATTCTTAAGTGAGATTTATTATAACATAATTTTATTTTAGACCAAACATTAAATTAGTACACCAATTTCAGACTTATTCGAAAAAAGGTGTGTCAAAATGAAACAATACAAATTCACAATTGAAGAGAAATTTAAATACATCAAAATTGCCGAATCTAGAGGCTTAAAAAACGCAATTTTGGATTTTGCAGAAGAATTTAGAGAAATTTACAAAAACAAATCTAAAAGTAAAAAAGCGGATAAAGAATGAATGTTGCATATATACGCTAATAATTTGATAAGAAATTGGCAAAAAAAGTTTTATAATAATGATATGAAAAGTTTAATTAGTACTCGTGGAAAAATCAAATCTCCACGCAAACCAAAAAAGAAATATACAATTAACGATCTTTCTGAAAATGATCGTGAAGTTTATCAAGAGATAATGGAGAATGTTCTTAGAAGATACGGAATTGACCCCGCAATTGTTCTTGAGGAACTCAAAAAACGAAAACAAGAGCAAGAAAAAGATAAAAACAAAATCGAAAATTCCACTAGAATTTGTAGTGTTTTTAACATTAATCGCACTTCTATTTATGAGAAAATAAGGGTAAAAAAACCACCAAAGAAAATGATTTATGATGAAAAATTACTTGAGTGAATTCGTGAAAATTTCCATTTGAATCGAAAGGTAAAAGGCCGAGACATCCTATATAATATTTACATAAATCAGGGAAATTATGTAAGCACGTACGTGTTTCAAAAACACTACGAATTTTTAGGATTAAAATCAATTGCTTATAAAAGGCAAGGAAAACCGGCGCCAAAAGAGAAAAAGTTTACACGAATTTGGACTGAAGATCATATCAAAGGTGAATTTTCCTCAGAAAATTTTGGTGAAAAATGGTTTGCTGATATTAAATTTATCAAAATCCCGAGTTTCCCAGTTTCATAAGGTAATTTTAAAAAAGTATCCGGTTTTAGGGACTTTTTTAAGTTTTTTGGTAAAAGTTGGTTACAATTTTATTAGTGATTTATTAAGATATCAAAGTAAAAATCATATCTATTTCAAATGTTTGGATCGCTAGGGACACCATCGTGTTTTTTAAATATAATTTGCTGATCTAAAGTGTTAAATTCAACCCTTTGTCTTAATTTTTGCAACATCGATACTAAACCAACTTAGTTAATTTTTGTTTTTTCATAATTTATAATTATACCATAAAATTACTTAAAATGCTACCAAATGCTACTTATAAAATTAAGGTTTTACATTAAAAAAACACCGATTTACGGGTGTTTCTTCATATTTATATTCACTAAAAAGTGAATTTTTGTCTTAAAACTGGGAAACTCGGGAAAAATGGTTTGCTGATATTAAATTTATCAAAATTAACAACGAATGATTTTACCTACACTCAATTATTGAAACAAAATCCAATTACTTGCTCAATTTTTCGATTTCTAAAACAAGATTTTCAGAAGAAACTATAAACTTAGTGAAACAAACAATTAAAAAGTATAATATTAAACCAAAATTTTTCCATTCAGATCATGGTGTGGAATATGCAAACTACAAATTTGCTAATTTTTTGAAGCAAAATGGTATCCAACAATCAATGTCACCAAAAGGAAATGCTCTTGCAAACCGCCCTATTGAATATTTTTATGCAGTTTTTCAACGCGAATTAATTAATATTGAGGGTCAAAATTTTGAAAATGTGGCTATTGCTTATCAAAAAATAAGTTCATTTATTCATTGGTATAACTATGAAAGACCTCAAAGTTGCTTATCATATAAAACTCCAAGTTATTATATGAGGTAAATTATTTGTCCAAATTTTTAAAATGAACATGCTAGAAAAAATTAACAAAAGCGGTGTAATCAAAATCATAGGTAAAAAACTAATTGTCTGAGATTTTTCTACCAATTTATTTTAGACCAAACATTTTTTTTTTTTTTTGCAAAAGCATAATTTCAAAACTATAAAAATTAAGAATTTAGGTTAAAAAGATGGATTTAGGTATTTTTCCTATTTATACTCACTAAAAACTAAATTTTTTCCACCAAACTGCCAAACTCGAAATATAAGGAATTTAAAGAAAAGCACTCCGATTTGGAGTGCTTTTTTTTAAATTTTAAGTGTGTGACTTTGAAAACTAAAGATTTTTCATAGCGTCTTTGTAAATAGTATCGACAATTTCGACTGATTTTGCGAATTTTTCTTTTTCTTTATCATTGAGTGTAATTTCAATGATTTTTTCAATACCATTTGCACCAAGGACCGCTGGAACTCCAATATTTACGCCATCAAAGCCGTACTGACCACGTAAATTCGCACCGACAATTAGAATATTCTTTGTGTCGTTGATAATGTTGCTTACAATTCGCGCTAATGCAGCACCAATTCCGTAAAATGTTGCTCTTTTTCTGTTAATTATTTCATAAGCACGACGTGAAACTGGATATTCAAGCTCTTTTTCGTAATTTGAGCCGTTAATTCCGGTTAGTTCTGAAAAATGACAGAAGCATTCACCTGCAATTTTGATATTTGAATATGCAACAAAAGATGAATCACCATGCTCACCCATTACGTAAGCCTGAACTGAATTTGGGGCAATTTTTGCTCTTTTTGCAATTTCAAATTGAAGTCTTGCAGTATCAAGAATTGTTCCTGATCCAATAACTTTTTGGTCAGAAAATCCTGAAGCATCACGGTAAGCGCGAGTAATAACATCAACAGGGTTTGAGGCAATAACAGTAATTCCGCTAAAGCCACTTTCTTTAACTTTAAAAGCAATATCACGGATAATTCGAATATTATCTGCAACTAACTGAAGTCGAGTTTCACCTGGTTTTTGAGGTCTTCCTGCTGTAATTAAAATAAAATCTGCATCTTTTAGGTCGCTATACTCATAACGGCGAACTGAAAAAGGACGCAAAAGTGAAGCGGAGGCATCCTCAAAATCAAATGCATTTCCTTCTGCAAAATCAGGGTTTATATCGATAATTCCGTATTCAGATGCAAGACCTTGATTCATTGCTGCATAAAGAAATGAATTTCCAACATTTCCTGCGCCGATTAGAGCGATTTTGATTGGCTTCATATTGTATCTCCTAGTTTTTAATAATGGTTATAACAAAAATATTAAATATCAATGTTATGCTAATATTTTAATACATTTTTGAATAAAAAACAAGCAAAAATATACTTTTGCTTGTTTTTTACAAATTAATTGAAAAAAATGAAATTTTTTTTAATATTAAATACGTTCAATATCTGAGAGTTTACGGATTTTTAAGAGTTTCTTATAATTTGGATGAGGTTCTTTTATAAAGGCAAGTCCGATTGCAGAAGCAAGTGAAAATCCAATAATTACAATATAAGCACCTAAGGCATATCCATCAACATTTTCGGGATTAACTGCTGTTTTTAGATCTACACCTGGAGGCGTATTAATTAATGAAGTTATTATTGTCGCTACTGTAAAGGCGGCATACCCTAGTCCTCAAATAAGACCAAATTGGAATCCGACTCTTTTAGGATTTGCACCTGGATATTCGTGAGGTAAATTAAGAATTACACCTTGAATACCTCAGAGACAAATTCCCATGAAAAGACCTAAAATTAAAAATAATCAAGTTCAACCATCTTTGTAAGTTTCTGCACTTAGAGGGTCTTTTCCTACTTTTGTAACAAAAACAACGGTAGCAAGAACATAAAAAAGAACACCAAGGGAAATAACTGTTGTTATATATTTACGTCTTTGAAGTTTATATTTTGAAAACAGTCCGACTGTAAATGGGCCAACAAACATTCCTGATAAGAAAACAATTAGGAAAACTGAGATTTTTTGGTTAAAAGTATTGGCACTATCACCAATTAGACGAGCAAAAATTGGCTTAGAAAATGTAAAGGGGAAAACAACCGCAATAAGTCATGAACCATAAACAATTGTTCAATATCAAGTATCTTTTTGTTTAAAAAAGCTTGTTAAAGTTAGCTTTTCTTGTTTAGCTTGATTTGCTAAAGCTGAAGGATACAGGTCAAATTTTGCTCCTAAAATTATGTAACCAATTAAAGGAATAAGTGTTAAAAGTCCAATTACTAGGAAAATTGTTTGTCAATGTGAACGAACAGAAGCTTGAATTACATCATTCAATATAAAAGGAATAAGTGTAATTATTGTACCAATTGGGTAAAAAAACGGTGAAAACTGTGAAATTACCGCTTTTTGACGTGGATTTAAATAATTTGAAACAACTGGTTGAATTAAAACAATTTGCATTGTTCCACCAATTGCAAAAATAGTTCTTAAAATTATAAACCCTGCATAAGTTGGTGAATAAGGCGCTGCTATTCCAAAAAGCATTAAAACGAGCGACAATACTACGGTATATTTATGCGAAATTTTTACAATAAATCAACCAACTAGAATCGATCCAATTCCACGACCGATTGTAATTCCTCAGTTAACTGCTTGATTAACCACAGTTCCAGGCGCAGCACTAGCATCTGGAAAAAAATGTCCTAAATATCCACTTACGCCAGCTTTTCCGTTGAGTCCAGCTGATGCAAATCCTCAATTTATGACAAAAATCATATAAGCAAAAACAATTAACGCTCACAGAATTAGGCCGGTACTGAAAGTTAATTTTTTTTCTTTTATGTTTTTTGAAGCAAATTTTAAAATAAAATTATCATTCATATAATTTAGTTCCTAAATTTTAAAAATGTGTACAGAGTTAATAACTCTGCCTAAAATTATATAGTAAAAATTTAAAAAAATATCAAACTGGAACATTTTGTTTAAAAAATTTAAAAAAATTTCAGTATTTCCCGTGTTTCCCAGTTTGATGAAGTAATCTTAAAAAAGCGTCTGGTTTTTAGGGACTTTTTTAAGACTAATGAATGCAAAATCTACTTATTAATCAAAGAAAGCAAACTAAAAAAGCTAAAATTTTAGCTTGAAAAGCAAAATTATGAAATTTTTAAACTACCTTTTTTAGTTTAAAACACTGGCAAGGGTGTGTTCATAATCTTGTGTTTTAAATTTTTATGGATTTTTCAAATAGAAATGTAATCTAATTTAATTTTACATTATTTAACCGATTAGGGAAAATAATTTCTAATTGTTTTTTAATCATGAATCAATTTCTTACCTTTTGTCATTTTGTAGATGCGTTTTGGAGAGTTAAATAAGTTATTTTTGAAAGGTAATTTACACTTTGAATTCCGCCTTTTGTTTTTGTATTTTTCCTAATTATTCTATTCATTGACTCAATTAAATTTGTCGTATAAATTGCTTGCCTCAATTCATATGGATATTTAAAAAATGTCGTTAGTTCAACGAAATTTGTATACCAAGACTTGATAATTGAAGGATATTTTTGGCCTCATTTTTCCGCAAATTTATCAAGATTTTGCATTGCAAATTCTTGATTAGCCGCTTGATAAATCTTTTTCATATCAAGGACAAACTCTTTTTTGTCTTTGTTAGAAACTTTTAAAAGCGAGTTTCTAATTTGGTGAACAACACATTTTTGAACATCTGTTTGCGGGAAAACCGCTTCAATTGCTTGACTAATTCCGCTTAGATTATCGCAAGAAATTATTAGAACATCTTCCAGCCCGCGAGTTTTTAGTTCGTTAAAAACATCAAGTCAATTACTTGCTGATTCGGTATTTTTAATCCAAAATCCCAGTGCTTTTTTATTTCCGTCCCAATCAATTGCAAGAATAAGATAAAGTGATTTTTTGACAAAAACACCGTTTTCTTTAACATTAAAAAACATCCCATCAATGTACAAAATTGGATAGGAATTCTCAATTTTTCGCGATTTTCACTTTTCAATTTCAGGCAATAATTTGTCAGTAACTGAAGAAATTCAGGCATTACTTATTTCTTTTTTATAGATACTTTTTATTGTGTTAACAATATTTTCATATGACATTCCTGATGCAAAAAGTGAAAACACTTGCTCTTCGATATCGCCTAAATTTGTTTCGTATTTACCGAGTAATTTGTTCTCAAAAGTGCCATTTCGATCTCTTGGTATTTTTAGACGAAAACTATTATGATTATAATTCACAGTTTTGTCCGAAAATCCGTTTCGCTTATTTGGCCTATGCACGCCTTTTTTGCTTCGGTTACTTTTTTCATAGCCTAAATGTTGGCTTAATTCCGCCCTTAAGAGCGCCTCAGTAAAAGTTTTAAACATATGCGAAATTTCGTTGTGAAAATCTTCTTTTTTTATTTTTTTATAATCAGCGTATTTGTCAACAAGTTTTTTAGCTTCTAACTCAAATGGGGATAATGTTTTTTGCTGTTTTTTCATATTTTGGTCCTTCATAATAAATTTTATCAAAATAAATTTACTTTAAAAACACAAAATATTTAACATTACCACTGGCAAAAATTAATTTATTTTAAAATAACAAAAATCATAAAAAAAAATACAACTACTATTTAAACTCAATGTAAAAAGAAAACTCGTTTTTACTTACATCGAGCCTAAAAAAACATATGAAGTTTTGAAAGAACAATAACCAAAAGCCCTAAATTTTAAGATTTCTAAACGGGTAAATTTAAGGCATTCCATTATATTTAAAAACATAATGGATAATTCGCACTATCTAATTTTATTAAACAAAAAACATAACTAATTCCCCCTTAATTCAATATCAAATTTATTAATTATTCTTAAGTGATGGTTATTATAACATAATTTTATTTTTGACCAAGCATTTAAATTGGTAGAAAAATCTCAGACAATTAGTTTTTTACCTATGATTTTGATTACACCGCTTTTGTTAATTTTTTCTAGCATGTTCATTTTAAAAATTTGGACAAATAATTTACCTCATATAATAACTTGGAGTTTTATATGATAAGCAACTTTGAGGTCTTTCATAGTTATACCAATGAATAAATGAACTTATTTTTTGATAAGCAATAGCCACATTTTCAAAATTTTCGCCCTCAATATTAATTAATTCGCGTTGAAAAACTGCATAAAAATATTCAATAGGGCGGTTTGCAAGAGCATTTCCTTTTGGTGACATTGATTGTTGGATACCATTTTGCTTCAAAAAATTAGCAAATTTGTAGTTTGCATATTCCACACCATGATCTGAATGGAAAAATTTTGGTTTAATATTATACTTTTTAATTGTTTGTTTCACTAAGTTTATAGTTTCTTCTGAAAATCTTGTTTTAGAAATCGAAAAATTGAGCAAGTAATTGGATTTTGTTTCAATAATTGAGTGTAGGTAAAATCATTCGTTGTTAATTTTGATAAATTTAATATCAGCAAACCATTTTTCACCAAAATTTTCTGAGGAAAATTCACCTTTGATATGATCTTCAGTCCAAATTCGTGTAAACTTTTTCTCTTTTGGCGCCGGTTTTCCTTGCCTTTTATAAGCAATTGATTTTAATCCTAAAAATTCGTAGTGTTTTTGAAACACGTACGTGCTTACATAATTTCCCTGATTTATGTAAATATTATATAGGATGTCTCGGCCTTTTACCTTTCGATTCAAATGGAAATTTTCACGAATTCACTCAAGTAATTTTTCATCATAAATCATTTTCTTTGGTGGTTTTTTTACCCTTATTTTCTCATAAATAGAAGTGCGATTAATGTTAAAAACACTACAAATTCTAGTGGAATTTTCGATTTTGTTTTTATCTTTTTCTTGCTCTTGTTTTCGTTTTTTGAGTTCCTCAAGAACAATTGCGGGGTCAATTCCGTATCTTCTAAGAACATTCTCCATTATCTCTTGATAAACTTCACGATCATTTTCAGAAAGGTCGTTAATTGTATATTTCTTCTTTGGTTTGCGTGGAGATTTGATTTTTCCACGAGTACTAATTAAACTTTTCATATCATTATTATAAAACTTTTTTTGCCAATTTCTTATCAAATTATTAGCGTATATATGCAACATTCATTCTTTATCCGCTTTTTTACTTTTAGATTTGTTTTTGTAAATTTCTCTAAATTCTTCTGCAAAATCCAAAATTGCGTTTTTTAAGCCTCTAGATTCGGCAATTTTGATGTATTTAAATTTCTCTTCAATTGTGAATTTGTATTGTTTCATTTTGACACACCTTTTTTCGAATAAGTCTGAAATTGGTGTACTAATTTATTTTGACCAAGCATTTTTTTTTTTTTTTGCAACGGGTTAATTTTAAAATAATAAAAATTAAGATTTGCATCAAAAAACCCGGATTTACTGGTATTTTTGTGTATTTTTGTTGACTAAAAAGCGAATTTTGCCATCAAACTGTAAACTCAGAAAAAATTTAAAAAAATTTAAGTTTTAATTTAAGACTAAAAATAAAAAGCAAGGATTTTTTAACAGCCTTAATTATGACTATCAAAAAATCCTTGCTGAATTTAAAACTAGTGTAAAAAATATTCAACTAAAAAACAAAAATTAATCAAAAGGCAAAAATTTAATTAATTTTTGTTGCATCAAAACGGTCAGTTGTTTGTAAGATTTTAGTTGCTGAATACCAAAAATTAACGTTTGCTTTGGCAACTTCTTCTAAAATTGCGTTTTTTTCAATTATGTAAATAATTGTCTCAACTCTTCATTGTTTTTGGCCGGTGTATCCAGAAACACCTTCTCAAATATTATATGAGTGCCAATATTTTATTGATTTAAGATGTTCAACAATTTTTTCTGGGTGATTAGTATAAATTTGTAAAAGAATTTTTCCGTATTTTGGATAAATTCGGCTAACGATTGACGAACTTACAATTAAATAAATAAAAACAGCGGCTAATTTTTGACCCAAAAGTTGACCATCAACTTGTGAAGGTTCAAGAAAATAAAGGATAATAATTGAAAAAATCCCAAAAAATATCGAAATACTGAACATAACTTTGCCAATAGGCTTGCGATATTTTAGCGCAATATAATAAGTTATATAATCAGTTCCTCCACAAGAACCACCGAATTTTCAAGCCATTCCGATAGATCAACCAGACAAAATGGCGCCAATAATTGTATAATAGAAAATAGTCCAAGAACCTTGTTGGCCTTGAATTAAAATATTGTTAATTAAAAATGTTCTTATTGGGGTATCAAGAGAAAAAACCTGGTTTCAAACAATTTGAAAAAATAGCCAAATGAATGTAAGATAGCTAAAACTTTTGTTTGAAACTTTAACTAAAATAAAAATTATTAAAGGAATATTAATAACAAAGTAAATTATTGCAAAACTTCAGCCAATACTTACTTGATATTGAGAATTAATTATTATTATAGTAAGTGCTGGAATTGCTGAAACACCTGTTGGGACAGTTTTTGCAACTCCTAAGAAAAAAATGACCCCTAATGTAAAAAATAATGCTGAAATAGCCATCATTGTGATTGAAAGGGTTCGTTTTTTCCAGAAATTTTTCAGGTTTATTTTGCTTTGATTATGATGAAAAATTTCACGCTCTGCACGTAAAACAAGTTGATTTTTTAAGCATTTAGCTAAATTATGGTTTTTCTGATTAGAACAAGAACAATGCGCATTGCTTGATTTATTAGATTGTCGAGAAGACATAGTGTTTTTTTACCTTTTCAAAGATTAAAAAGACCACTAAACACAATACTTCTCGATATGGCTGCTATATTTCTATCCTGACCAGGTTACAAGGTTATTATTTTAGTGGCACTAACATTATATCACTTTTTATTTTTTTTTGAAATAAAAAAATCAAAAAAACTTTTTTATTTTATAATTATTTTTAAATATACAAAAAATTATCTTAAATACATATTTTAATACACAGAAAATCATAAAGGAGATCAGAAAATGTTTAATTCAATTTGACCTTACCCTTTTATTATTAATCAAAGTCCGCACAATAAAATTAATATTGTTTTTTGCCACGGATTTAACTCAAGTCATAAAATTTTTGGCACTGTAATTGAGTCAATTAGCAAAGAAATTGGCGTAAATTTTTATGCCTACACACTTCCAGGAAATAATTTAACTCCCGCAAAAGACAATCAACTTTATGTTGATTATTATGCAGATTTGACAGTTGAATTTATTAAAAAATTAAATATTAAAAACGTTGTTTTAGTCGGCCACTCAATGGGAGGCGGATATGGCGCTTTAGTTTATAAAAGAATTCCTGAATTAATTTCAAAAATGGTTTTCATTGGCCCAATGAATAAAGCTAATTTGCCTCTAAAAGATTTATTTTACGAAAAATTCTTCCCAAAAACACCTGAAGAAATGTTAGAATTTTTGCCAATTTATGAGTATGATAAAGAAAAATATAAAGATCCTAAATATTTAGAATGAGCAAAAGCTACCTTTAATTACGAGTATTTTAATAATTATTATATTGTAACGCTCAGTAAAAATTTACTAAAAAATAATATGATGGATCAAATTGAGGACGGAATTAAATCAATAAAATGTCCAACACTTCTTGTTTTAGGCGAAAAAGATGGAATTGTTCTACAACAAGAAACTAAGTCATATTTTGAAAGTCTAATTCCGCACGTCCAAACCGAAATCATACCAAAAACTGGTCACTTGATTTACACAGAAAATCCTGAATATTTCAATAGAATTTTTATTGATTTCCTGAAAAAATAGTTAATTTTTAGTTTTTCAGTTTAAATTCTTAAATAAAAAAAGGTGATTTTCACCTTTTTTTATTTAACTGTTTTTAAATTATTGCAAACTTTTTTCCACTAAAAGTTGCAATTTTGCATTTAATTTTTTAGCGGCTTTAGAAGTTTTAAGTCTTCGTGCTTCTCGCCTTTTTTGCATTTGAAGTTTTCTAATTTTACGCATTTTATACCTTTTCTAAATTAATTTTGATTAATTTTGTTAATTTTTTGAGCTAATTCGTTTGTTCTTTCAACTGAGGTCGAAACTACTTCGGTTATATCGTGAGCTTGAATTTTTCCGTCTAAATAACCAATTGCAAGTCCAGATTTACCTTCATCAATTAACTCAATTGCTTTCATTGCCATCTTGGTTGCTAATATTCGGTCAAATGCCGAAGGTCTTCCGCCTCTTTGAATATGTCCAACTTCAAAAGCTCTTGTTGTTATATTAGTTAATTTTTCAATTTGAGCAGCAAATTCTTTTAAATTTGGTAAAACATACTCTAAAACTGTAATGATAACGCTCGGCTTACCTTTTTTAAATTGCTCAAGAACAATTTTTGATGCTTCTTCTGCACTTAGAGGATTTGTGTTAGTAATAACAATTTCACTTCCGGTTGCAATTGCTGAATACAAAGCTAAATCTGGACAATGACGCCCCATTACTTCAACAACAAAACAACGTCGATGGGAATTAGCAGTATCTCTTAATTTGTCAACACTTTCTACAATTGTATTTAAAGCTGAATCAAATCCAATTGTATAATCAGTAAATTGAATATCATTATCAATTGTTCCTGGTAGAGCGATTACTTTAATTCCTTGCAAATGAAGTTTATAACCACCTTTGTAAGTTCCATCTCCACCAATAACAATTAAAGAAGAAATACCCATATCTGTTAAGATTTTTGCGGCTTTTTTTTGAATTTCTTCGTCTTTAAATTCCGGAAAACGGGTAGAACCAATTGCTGTGCCACCAAAACTAGAGATACCGTTATACGGAAATTCAGAGGCTAATATAATATTTTTATTTAAAATTCCAAGGTAGCCTTCTAAAATTAAATATGGTTCAAATCCTGAATTAAGTGCGGACTTAACGATAGCACTTATAGCAGAATTCATTCCTGGTGAGTCACCACCAGAAGTTAAAATTGCTATTTTTTTTGACATTTTAAGCCTTTTTAATGAAAAATTATAAAAAACGTTGGACAAATAAATTTGAAATGGTACGCCCTAGAGGATTTGAACCTCTGACCCAATGATTAAAAGTCATTTGCTCTACCTGCTGAGCTAAGGGCGCTTTTGGTGCTCGAAACTGGACTCGAACCAGCACGGGATTACTCCCAAGGGATTTTAAGTCCCTTGTGTCTACCATTCCACCACTCGAGCACTAATGGTTTGTTCAGTTAAAAGCATATAACATTATATCACAAAAAAAAGAAAAAAAGTTTTTTTTTAATATTTTTTTAATTTGCCTAACCAACAACCAAATTAAAATCAGTTATACTTAGATTTTTTCCTAAAAAAAAGTAAAAAAATCGCTTTTTTCACTGTTTTAAAAAAATATAGATAAAAACAGCGAATATAAATTATAATGCATAAACTCAAAAAAAATATTAAAATTTTCTTTTTTTTCAAATTAACCTGGATTTTGCCTGTTTTTTTATTTGTAAGCTGCTTTAAAATTAATATAAACTCGATCCATTCACAAAACAAGGGGAAAATAAAAAGTAGCACAGATAAATTAAAACCGTTTGTTTTTGAAACAATTATGAAAGGATTGCCAAAAAATCAAGAAAAACCAAGGACAAAATTTAGCGGAATTTTAGATCAAAGCAAAATTGAAGAGCTAAAAATTGGGCAAATTGAGGAAAAAGATTATTTTGGTCTTGAAGAAATTCTAGTTCAATTTTTTAATACATATAATACTAACATGGATTTTGGCCAAAAAAAGGTTCTTTTTCTTAGTTTAAAAGAAAAAATTAAAAATATTGACCTAACTTTAAATCTTGGTGCAAATGATGATGCCCAATATTTTGATGAAAATTTTGGAACTATTGATATAACAGACTTAAATATTAATAATTTAGATGATCAAAAATTTTACGAAGAACAAATAAACATATATAAGTCAAAAAGTTTAGAAGAATTTTTAAAAAATAAGGAAAAATATCTTTTTATCGAAGAAAAACTAATAGCTCAAAAAAGACAGTGAGACCCGGTCATTAAACTAATTTTACACATAAATTTTGCTAGATTTTACTTGCATTTTCTTAATTTAAGTCAAGAACTTACAAGAAATATTATTATTTCAATCATTGATTTTGCTATAAAATCAGATGAGTCAGAAAAGGAAGAAAATAAAATAAGTCAGCAAATTAAAGAACTTTTTGAAGAAAAAGAAAACTTAAAAGCCAAATCTGAAAAAGAAGACAAAAATAAACCTGAAAAGAGTGATTTTTCCGCTTTAGTTCAAAAAATTGACCAAGAAATTCAAGCACTTAAACAAAAACTAAAAACTGTTAAAGAAAATAATTTTTTAACTCTGAAGTCATTAGCCAACCAAATTAATCAATTTTTGAAAGAGTTTTTTGACCCTAAAATTCACTATTCGATGAATTCTGACTATGTTTTTCTAAATGAAGACAAACTTTATATAAATAATCAGTTAGCTTATGCCAAATTTTTCCAATTTTTTACAGAAAATTTAAAAGATAAATACGATGAATTTGGGATAGACTCGCCTTTTTCAATTATGGGAGAAGACAAGACAAATTTAGTGAAAAAATATTTTTTGCCATTGATTCAAGAGTAAAAAAGCTTTAAATTTATAGAACTTTTTGAAAAATATGGTATAATATCATCCAACTTCAAGAAGGGAAAAATATGGCAACAGGAACGCTTGGAAAGAACAAGTCTCAGAAAATCACCTTTTTTGGCGCTCTTTTAATCGTCCTTGGCGCAAGTATAGGTGCGGGAATCTTTTTTAAATCCAAGGCTGTTATTGAAAATTCAGGTTATAATCTTGGACTTGCAATTGGAAGTTGAGTTTTTGCTTGTTTTGCAATTGTCGCCATGGCAATTGCATTAATTGAAATTTCATCTGCAACAAAAAAATCAAATTTATCTGTCATTATTTGAAATAAACTCTTTAATTCTGAGAGTTTTTTTCAAATTTCGAAAAATTTCATAATTTATTTATATTTACCCTTTACTTATTTTGTTCTGCCTGTTTATTTTATGCAAATTTTGCAAGATGCAATTGCAGCTTTTGGCCTTGAATCATCTAGTGATTGAAATATGAAATTTGACTGAGTTATTGTTTTGGTTGTTTCAATTGCTATTGTTATTTACTTTTTTATAATTAGTCTAAACACAAAAGTTGCTGAATTTCACAATAAAATTATTTTAATTGCAAAATTTATCCCTATTTTTGTGACAGTTATTGTCGGATTTATTTTATATTTTCAAGGTGGTTCAAACAAACTTCTTTCTCAACCTGAATTTGCAAGTGTTGAAAAAATAAAAACTGAAGGAGTTTCAATTTCCTCGAGTTTGCCTGGCGTTGGTGTTTTAATTTCAATGGCTGGAATATTTTTTTCATATGAAGGATTTTTTACTGCCGCTGGTTTGCAATCGGAAATGAAAGAGCCTAAAAAAACGCCAATTGCTATTCTTTTAGGAATTGGAATCACGACAATAATATATCTTTTTATTGCAATTGCAACTTCAATTGTTGGCGATGGTTCAATTTCGTCATTTATTAATATTGCAAAAAATGAATTAAAATGGCATCCACTTACAATTAAATTAATTTTAGGGACAACTTTTTTACTAATTGGAATTAGTCTTCTTGGAATTATCAATGTTTTTACATTGTGGGGTCCGCGGGCACTTGAGGAATTAATTCACAAAAACGAGTTTTTTTTGCTCAAAAGGTGAAAAAAATATGTAAATTTAAATAAACCTGTTGTTTCAACTTATTTTTTAATTATTTTTTCAGTCTTGGCTCTAATTATTTTTACACTTATTGGTGTTTTTGGCTTTGATGATCAAGAATATGGAACTTATGGTCAAAAATTAAATAATTTATATTCATTTGCAGATATTACTGGCAATTGATCGGCTTTGATTAGTTTTTTACTGATTGCTGCTGCTATTTATGGATGTATTAAAAATCGAAAAACAAAAAAAATTGCTGTTGAAAAACAAAAATACTTCCTGTTTTTTGGTTATATTTCTGTAATTTGCATTTCATTAATTTTATTATTTGCAGTTGTTGTGCCAATTGTCGATCTTTTTACAATTTTGATTTATCAACTCGAAATTGAAAATTTTAACTTAATTCTAAAAACTAGAGTTACAAAAGTTATTGTTCTTATTTCATTTATAATTGTTCCTGTTTTTCCGGTATTTTGAACCTATTTAGCAAAAAAAATAAAAAAAACTGTTAAAAAAAGCAAATTATAAATATAATATAAGAAAGTTATGAAAATTAACTTAGAAAATTTTATTCGCACAGTTGATAATTTCCCAAAAAAAGGGATTAGCTTTAAAGATATTTCGCCATTACTTGCCAATGGTAAAGCTTTAAATTATGCAATTGTTGAAATGGCATCGCTTGCTAAGGATGTTGATATTATTGTTGGGCCAGATGCTCGAGGTTTTTTATTCGGAACACCAACAGCCGCTTTTCTTTCAAAACCATTCATAATGGTTAGAAAAGCAGGGAAATTGCCAGGTGATGTCGAAGAATTTGCCTATGATTTAGAATATGGATCTGCAATTTTAGAAGTTCAAACCGGAATGATCAAACCAGGCCAAAAAGTGGCTATTATTGATGATGTGCTCGCAACTGGAGGAACTGTAAATGCCATCACAAAAATGATCGAAAATGCCGGAGCTATTGTTTCAAAAATTATCTTTTTAATTGAGCTCGAACAATTAGAAGGTCGAAAAAAATTAGAAAATTATGAGGTTACTTCACTCATTAAAATAAAGTAATTTTTAGCCTTAAAAAATAAATAACAATATTTTTAAATTTTGTTATAATATTAATATAAGCTCAAATTAAAAAAATTTCTTGTTTTTTTTGAGTTTATAATTCAAAATATTAAAAAAATATAAAAAAGGAGATTCATGGAAAAATTTCGTTACGTGAAACCTGACCAAATTATGGACAAAGACCATGAAATGATTAGGTATCTCGATATTGATGGAAATCTCTTAACTTCGACTGTTTTTGGCGAACTTGATGAGAAAAAAGATATTAGATTATCTGCTGATCAAATCAAAAAAGCCTATGAATTTATGGTTTTATCACGTCAACAAGACGTTTATATGACCCAACTTCAACGTCAAGGTCGAATGTTAACTTTTGCCCCTAACTTTGGTGAAGAAGCTCTCCAAGTTGCTTCAGGAATGGCGCTTACAAAAGAAGATTGATTCGTTCCTGCTTTCCGTTCAAATGCAACAATGTTATATCTTGGTGTTCCAATGATAAATCAAATGCAGTACTGAAACGGAAGTGAAAAAGGAAACGTAATTCCTCAAGGTGTTAATGTTTTACCAATTAACATTCCAATCGGAACTCAATTTTCACATGCTGCTGGAATCGCTTATGCTGCTAAATTAACCGGTAAAAAAATTGTTTCAATGAGTTTTATTGGTAATGGTGGAACTGCTGAAGGTGAATTTTACGAAGCTCTAAATATTGCAAGTATTTGAAAATGACCTGTTGTATTTTGCGTAAATAATAACCAATGAGCAATTTCAACACCTAATAAATACGAAAATGCCGCTTCCACAATTGCTGCAAAAGCAAAAGCTGCCGGAATGCCTGGGGTTCGTGTTGACGGAAATGACCTTTTAGCTTCCTACGAAGTAATTCAAGAAGCAGTGGATTATGCTCGTGCCGGAAATGGTCCTGTTCTTGTTGAATTTGTTACTTGACGTCAAGGTGTTCACACTTCTTCCGATAACCCAAGAATTTATCGCACTGAAGAAGAAGAAAAAGAACACGAAAAATGAGAGCCAATGCACCGTATTGAAAAATACATGTTTGATCGTGGCATTTTAACTGAAGAAGAAAAACAAAAAATTTGAGATGATTCTTTAGCTGTTGTTAAAGAAACTTACGAAAAATCTCTAATTGGTTTAGATTCAACAATCGATGAAATTTTCGATTACACATACGAGACCTTACCTCCAGAACTTGAAGAACAAAAACAAGAAGCAATCGAATTTTTTAAAGGAGTTAAATAATGGCAAATTCAGATAAAATTGCTCTAAATAATATCGGTGCAGTTACAAATGCTATTGATTTAATGATGGAAAAAGATCCTCGCGTTGTTCTTTGAGGAGAAGATGCTGGATTTGAAGGTGGAGTTTTCCGTGCAACTGAAGGATTACAAAAAAAATACGGAATTGATCGTGTTTGAGACGCCCCAATAGCCGAAGCATCTATTTGTGGTGTTGCAGTTGGAGCAGCCATTGCCGGGCTACGTCCAATTGCAGAAATGCAATTCCAAGGTTTCTCATACCCTGCCTTTCAACAACTTTTTGCTCATGCAGTCCGTTATCGTAACCGTTCTCGTGGTCGGTTTACTGTGCCAATGGTTTTAAGAATGCCAATGGCAGGTGGAGTTCGTGCTCTAGAGCACCACTCAGAAGCAATTGAAGCACTTTTTGCGCACATTCCTGGAGTAAAAGTTGTTATGCCTTCAACTCCATATGACACTAAAGGTCTTTTAATTGCCGCAATTAATGACCCAGATCCGGTTGTATTTCTTGAGCCAAAAAAAATATACCGTGCATTTAAACAAGAAGTTCCTGCTGGAATTTACGAAGTTCCAATTGGAAAAGCTAATGTAATTAAAGAAGGAAATGACTTAACACTCGTAACTTACGGTGCTCAAGTTCACGAATCAATCGCCGCTATTCAAGCTCTTAGTTCAACTCCTGGACTTGAAGAAGTTGATGTTGAGCTAATTGACCTAAGAACAATTAAACCAGTTGATACTGAAACTATTATCGAATCAGTTAAGAAAACTGGACGTATTTTAGTTGTTCACGAAGCTGTTAAATCTTTTTCAGTTTCAGCCGAAATTATAACTCGTGTTAACGAAAAAGCATTTGAATATTTAGAAGCAGCTCCTGCTCGTCTTACTGGATATGATATTACTGTTCCGTTAGCAAAAGGCGAAAATTTCCACACAATTACAAAAGAAAAAATAATCGATAAAATTCGTCAAATTATGAACTCTTAATAATTTGCATGTTTAAAAATTTTCCTAATTATTAAGATAAGCCCTTAAAATCATAAAGTCCTTTGATTTTAAGGGCTTTTTATTATAACAAAAAACCGAGTTTCCGAGTTTACAAGCGAAAATCAATTTATCGACAAAACAACAAAATCACAAAAAAATATAACTAATATTTAAACTCAATGCAAAAAGAAAACTCGCTTTTATTTACATTGAGCTTAAAAAAATATATGAAGTTTTGAAAGAACAATAACTAAAAGCCCTAAATTTATAGATTTCTAAACGGGTAAATTTAAGGCATACCATCATATTTAAAAATATAATGGAAAATTCGCACTATCTGAGCTTATTAAGCAAAAAACATAATTAATTCCCCCTTAATTCAATATCAAACTTATTAATTTATTCTTAGTGATGGTTATTATAACATAATTTTATTTTAAGCCAAGCATTTTTTTCAAAGGGTTAATTTCAAAATAATAAAGATTAAGGTTTTACCGTTAAAACCACGAATTTTACGGCTAATTTTGCGTATTTACATTCACTAAAAAGCGGATTTTTGCCATTAAACTGCCAAAGTCAGGGAAAAATTCTAAATATAAAAAACTAGACCGCTTAAAGTCTAGTTTTGTTTTTGGTCTATTTAAAGAAATGGGGCGGATGACGGGGATCGAACCCGCGTATGTCGGAACCACAACCCGATGCGTTAGCCACTTCGCCACATCCACCAAATTAATTAAATATTATAACATATTTTTAATTAATTTTTTTATTTTTTTGCTAATTTTATTTGCTAAAAAATAAGGTTTTTATTATTCTTCTTCGCGAGAAAGTGTTTTAAATCCATTTTCAGTTACAAGAACAACATCCTCAATTCGCGCACCACCAAGTCCGGGGATATATATTCCAGGTTCAACAGTTATAACCATTCCTGGTTCTAAAATTGTATCACTATTGGCACTAACAACAGGCAATTCGTGGATATCAATTCCAACTCCGTGACCAGTTGAGTGAACAAAATATTGTCCATAACCTTTTTGGTCGATATAATCACGGCAGACTTTGTCAATTTCTGATGCCTTAACACCTGGGGCAACTTTTTTACGCCCTAATTCTGCAGCTTTTTTGACTATTTCAAGAATTTCCTCTTTTTTTGAATCAAGTTTTCCAAGATATGAAGTTCTAGTAATATCAGCACAATAACCATTATAAAGAGCGCCAAAATCAATTTTTAGAAGATCATTGTCAAGAATTTTTGCCGAACTTGCTCTTCAATGAGGCATTGCTGAATTTGGACCGGTTGCAATTATTGAATCAAAAGATTCTTTTTCAGCCCCAAGTAATTTCATTTGATAATTTAGTTCAATATCAACTGATTTTTCAGTCAGTCCTGGTTGAATTTTTGGCAAAATTTTGCTATAGGCTTCAAGTGAAATATTAACTGCTTTTTGAATGTTTTGAATTTCTTCGTCAGTTTTAATAATTCGAAAAAGTTGAGCTGATAAATTGATAATCTCTGAATTTGGAAATCACTGCTTAATTTTATTAAGTTGTTCGACTGTTAAATATTCAGCCTCAACTCCGATTCGGTGATATCTTTTTTGGGCTAAAAAGTCTTCAAGATTTTGCTTGGTAATTAGTAAAACTTGGCAATTTTTAGCATTTTTTTGGGCTGCTTCAATATAACGGCCATCAACAAACAAATAAGAATCGCTCTTTTGAATAAATAAAAGACCATCAGTAGCTGAAACTTTTGTCAATCAAAGGCGAGTTTGGTAAGAAAATGAAATTATAACATCTAAATTATTTTCTTCAAAAGCTTTATTTAAATATTTAGGATTCATATTATTTTTTCTCACGGTGTAAAGTGTGTTTGTTGCATTTATGGCAATGTTTTTTTACTTCAATTTTTTCAGGTTTTGTTTTTTTATTTTTTTTAGTGATATAATTTTCCATTTTGCAATCAATGCATCTTAATGTTAGTCCTTCTCTTGGCATTTTGGCTCCTTTTAAAAAAAATAAATCTTAGTAAATATATAATTATATCATAATTTTGCTTTTTATTATAATAAATTGCAAAATTATTGAAGTTCGTCTTTTAAAATTTCTTTTGCTTTGGAAAGTTCAACAGAAAAAATTGAACTAACTCCGCGTTTTTGCATTGTAATTCCTAAAAGTTGATCCACGCGCGACATTGTTCCATGACGATGTGTGATAATTAAAAATTGTGTTTTTTGTTTTAGCTGCTTTAAAAATTCAACATAACGAATTACGTTAGCCTCGTCAAGGGCAGCCTCAACTTCGTCAAGAATGCAAAGCGGAATTGGACGGGCTTTTATAATTGAAAATAATAGTGAAATTGCGATTATTGCTTTTTCACCACCTGAAAAAAGACGGATGTTTTTGATAGTTTTGCCTGGCGGTTGAGCGCTTATTTCAATTCCAGAATTCAAAATATCATTTTTGTCACTAAAGTAAATTTTAGCACTTCCGCCACCAAACATATTTTGAAAAACTAAGTTAAATTCAGAATTTACAAGGTCAACAATTTCTTGCGTTTTTGCGATTATAATTTTATCAAGATCAGAAATTACTTCTAAAATTTTTGATCTAGCCACTTCAAGTTCGTGCTGACTAGTTTTTAATTTTTCTAGTCGATTTGATGTGGTTTGAAAATCTTCAATTGCATCAAGATTTATATTTCCTAACGCTTTTATTTCCGAATTTAAACTATTGACAAGGTCGTGTGCATCTTGAGTTTCAATTTCTAATTGGTGTGTTTCAAGGGCTGATTCAAAGGTGAGATTATATTTTTGTGACAAGGTGGTTTTTAGATTTGATAAAAGAAACTCATATTTATCTTTGCTTGTTTGATTTTGATTTAATTCGGCGTTAACATTTCGCTGACTTTGATTGAGTTGTTGAACTAAAACTGTTAATTTTGAAATTTGGGAGTCATATTCTTGTTTTTCCCGGTTTAAAATTTTTAGTTCAGATTCAAGGGATGCAATTGAATTTTCAAGTTCGATTTTTTGTTTTAAAGTCTCATTGATTTTTGAATCAATTTCATCACTTTGCGATACAGCTTCAATTCCTTCATTTTCAATTCTAATTTTGTCAAGCTCATTTTTTGCAGCATTATATTTATTTTCTAATTCATCGAGAGAAATTTCGATTTGCTGCAAAAGGTAAGATTCTTTATTAATGATTTGTTCAAGATTATTTGATTCTACCTTGAATTCTTGAATTTTTTTGTCAAAAAAATTCACTTTATTTTTAAGGTCATTAATTCTTAATTCCAAAGAATGAACTGAATCATTTTTTTGTTTAAAACCACCGGAAATTATTCCACTTGTGCGGACAATATCGCCATCTAAGGTGACAACAACAAATTTATGATCAACAAATTTCGAAATTTTATTAACATTGTCGATTGTATCATTAACAATAACGCCACCAAGCAAAAAATCAGCTAAAATTTGGTATTTTTTCTCATAATTTACCAAATTAGAACCAATTCCAATAAAACTCTCTTGAGTCTGAAGGTGAGTTAAATACAAATCAGGAATAAATCGTGGTTTTAATGTTGAAAGTGGAATAAATGTAGCGCTTCCAGCGTGATTTTTTTTCAAAAAATTAATTGCTTCAACGGCATTTTCTGGTTTTTCAACAACAATTTGTTTCAAACTTGAGCCAAGAGCTGTTTCAATTGCATCTGTATATTTTTGTGGGATTTTAATTAAATCAGAAACAAGACCACAATAGCCTGAAAAAAGATGACCATTTTCAACAATTACTTTTGTACCTTTGGGCAAAAATGACCTAGATTCAAGTGTTTTTTGCAATTCAAAAATTTGTGTTTGACTTATAATTTTTTCTGAATTTAAACTGTTTAATTTTGAGTCAATTTCTGATTTTTTAGCACTTAGATCGACAATTTTTTGAGTAACTTCTGATTTTATTTGTTTGTTTTGGTCAATTAAGTTCAAAAAATTGTCTTTCTCAACTAGAATTTGATCATACTTTTGCTTTAAAGCGGCTATTTTTTGTTCAAAATTAACGTTAATTTGCTGGGATAATATCATCTCCTGAAGTTGCGTCATTTTAGCATAAGTTAAGTTTATATTGTTAATTTCGCTTTTAAGATTATTTATTTGATTGCTTTTTTCAGTAATTTCTAGATCAGTTTGTGTTCTTTTTTGGACATTGTCATTTATTATTCTTTCATTAGATTCAATTTCGCTTACAAATTTAGGTTCTTCAAATTTAAGGCGTGATAATTGCTCGTCAATTTTTTCTAATTCAGCTTGATACTTTTTGATATCGCTAACAATTAATCCAACTTCAACTGATTCTAATTGTTTTGATTTTTCTAAATATATTTTGGCATTTTTTGCTTGTTTTTCAAGTTGTTTTGTTTGACTTTCAAGCTCTTTTACGCGAATTTCAATTTTTTCAATGCCCATAAGGGTCTGATCAAGTTTTACAATGGCTTCTTGTTTGTCATTTTTGTACTTGGAAGTTCCGGCAACTTCTTCAATTACAAGCTTTCTTTGCTCAGGAGTTGACTCGGCGATTTCAGAAATTGTACCTTGAGAAATAATTGCAAGAGATGACTTTGAAATTCCAGCCTCAATTGCTAAATTACGAATATCTTTATATCGAACTGGTTGGTCATTATAAAAATATTCATTAGTTCCCTGACCTCTTTTAATAAGTCGTGAAATTGTAAAAATTTGGGCAGAATCTTCGCGACTTTCATCACTAAATGTTAATTTTACCATCGCTTTTTCAACAGGAGCGACTGTTTTTGAACCAGCGAAAATAACATCGTCCATATTGTAGCCGCGTAGTTGTTTTGCTGATTTTTCACCTAAAACCCATTTAATTGCATCATTTATGTTTGATTTTCCAGAACCATTTGGTCCAATTATTCCAACAATAGAACCGTCAAATTTGATGCTAACGGGTTCGGCAAAGGATTTAAAACCTTCAATTTCAATTTTAATTAACTTCATAATTTGGTATTTCTTGATAAATTAAATTTTTAAAATAAGTAAATTATATTAAACTTATCCTAAAAAACGCTAAAAAAAGCATTTTTTTTGCATTTGGACTCATAAAATGATTCATTACTTTTTTTAATTTTTAAATTTTTGCTTGTTAAAAAATAATTAGAACTTAGAAACTTTGAAAATAAAACAGTATAAATACTAATTCAAGAATAAACTCTAATTTTTTCCCGAGTTTCCCAGTTTGATGAGAAATCTCAAAAAAGTGTCGAGTTTTAAACACTGTTTTAACTTAAAAAGCAAAATTATAAAATATTTAAAATACCTTTTTTAGCTAAAACACTCACAAAAATCATTATGGGTAAAATAACAAAAACATAAAAAAATATAACTACTATTTAAACTCGATGCAAATAGAAAACTCGTTTTTATTTACATCGAGCCTAAAAAAATATATGAAGTTTTGAAAGAACAATAATTAAAGGCCATAAATTTGTAGATTTCTAAACGGTCAAATTTATGGCATTCCATCATATTTAAAAATATAATGGATAATTCGCATTTTCTGATTTTTTTATGCAAAAAAACATAACTAATTCCCCCTTAATTCTAAAATCCATACTTATTAATTATTCTTAAGTGAAACTTATTATAACATAATTTTATTTTAGACCAAGGATTTTTTTTTTTTTGCAAAAGGTTAATTTTAAACTAATAAAAATTAAGATTTTAGCCTCAAAAAAGACGGATTTAATAAACTAGGACAAAGAAAAGTAACACTAAGGTGTTGGCTTTTTTTGTCCGATTTTAGGAGAAAGCTAGCACTCAAAGTGTTAGCTTTTTTAAATTTTCAAATGCAACAAAAAGGAGAATACTAATGTCAAGACACTTTAAAAAAGACGAGTTTGATATGATTTATAAAATTTACAATGAATTTGGATTAAAAAAAACAATAAATTATATTAATGATATTTCGCCAGATACAAATTTTATAACCAGAGATCAACTAGTTCGAAGAATCAAAAAAATTATTAGATATTATAATAATGGTATGCAAGACCAATTATTAGATAAAAAGGGTGCAAGAAGAAAGCCAGGGAGTGGCAAACCTAAAAAACAAATTGAACCCGATTGAAACGAATTTACAAAACAAGAATTAATAGAAATAGCTAAGAGATATTACGAAACCAACAAAGATAAATCAAAATCAGGAAAACTTAGTGAAGCCAAAACACTAAATATTCCCTACAGCAAATCTGCAAAAATTTTTAATGTATGCAGACGAGCAGTGGCAAAATCTAAAACTAGAGTTATAAAAGTAAAGGAACACAAAAATGACGCAATAATTAAAAAATCCTTTCTTGATAACAAAGGTAGATATGGTCGCTTAAGGTTGAGTGCTTATATTTATATAAAATATAATATTTACATTAATCCTCGAAGTCTTGGAAGACATTTAAAAAGATTGAATTTAGTATGCAAAATTAGAAAACAAAGAAGAAAGAGCGAAATTAAGAACACCAAATTCGCACTGCCGGATATTGTTAAACGCGACTACAATGATAAATTAAATAGAAATATTTTTGCTACTGATGTTACATATATAAAAGCTCCCAGAGATGTTAAGGAAAACCATGTATTTTTGTCTGTAATAATTGAGCATAAAACTAAAAAAATCAGAGATTTTAAATTATCACTAAACAATGATCTTAATTTAGTTATGGATAATATAAAGACATTTAGGTCTATTGATAAAGATTTTGTTGTTCATTCAGACCATGGATTTCAATACACTTCAAAAGTCTATATTGACAAAATAAATAAAATGGGAGGAACTGTTTCGTTGTCTCGCATAGGAAATTCTTTGGATAATAGGGAGGCTGAATACTGATTTTCAATTATAAAAAGTGAATGCTTAAACGAGTTAAACTACAGTAAAATAACTTTTGAAGATCTGAAAAAAATAATTGCAGATTATATATTTTGATACAACAATTATAGAATTCAATCGATTTTAAATTGAAAAACACCACAGCAATATGCTATGATGTTATAATAATATTAAACTGTTAATTTTCTTTGCCCTAGTTTAATTTACCGGTATTTTTGCGTATTTATATTCACTAAAAAGTGAATTTTACCATCAAACTGTCAAACTCAGGAGTTTTTATATTATTTTCAAAAAGCTAAAGAATAATTTTTAATCTAAAAAGCATAAAAAAACCTATGAATTCATAGGTTAAAATTAAGATAATTTTGGAAACAAGTAAATTTGATAAATGCAAAAATAAAAATTTTAAATAGCTTTTTCGAGAAATTTCTGATGTCTTTTTTTGAAAATAATTGTGTTGACAATAAGAAAAATTGATGAAAACAACATTAATGACATTGAAAAAACTGGATTTATAAAGCCTAAAAATGCCAAAGGTATGAAAAGCGAATTAAATAAAATTGCTCACAAAAAGTTTAATTTAACTAATTTATTAGTTTTTTTGATAATTTCAATTGATTTATAAACCATAACAAGATCTGTTTCAAATAAGGAAATATCAGCAATTGAATTACTTAGGTTAGAACCACTTTCAAAAGCAATTGAAAGATCGGCGGATTTTAAAGCTAAAATATCGTTTAGGCCATCACCGACAAAAATAATTGGAGTTTCCTTTTTTAATTTTTCTACTAATTCAAACTTGTCATTAGGCTTTAAATTTGCATAAAATTGCTTTATTCCCAATATTTTTGCTACATTTTCAACGTTTTTTGGATTATCTCCTGAGGCAATAATGCAGTTTATCCCTTGAGATTGAAATTTTTTAACAACGTTTTTCGCACTTTCTTTAACTTGATCGATTATTAAAAAAACGGCAATAACTCTATCATTTTTAGCAAAAACCGTGTAATTTCCTATTTTGTCAAAGTTGAAACTATCATCAATCAAAAAATTATTATTTTTTGCAAACTCATGAGAAATAAGGCTATATTTATTTGAATCTGAATCAATAAGTTCCAAACCTTGGCCAGGAGTTTCGCTAACCTTAAAATTGTCAAATTTTTCTTGATGTTCTGGCAAAAAATTATGAATTGAAAGTGAAATTGGGTGTTTAGAATTTTGAGCCATTTCTTTAATTAAAGGTCAAAAACTTGAATCACCTTGAAATTCAACAACTTTTGGTTTTCCTTCAGTTAGAGTTCCGGTTTTGTCAAAAATTATTGTTTTTGTGGTAATAATTTTTTCATAAATCTCTGAATTTGCAAATAAAATTCGATTTTTTGAGGCCAAAATCGAAGAAGAATAAATGGCCATTGGTGCTGCAATTCCAAAAGCACATGGACAAGAAATTACCAAAACAGCAACTCCTATATGAGCGCCAACATAAAGTGGATGAGAATTTCGCGGAGGTGTAAAACCTGTATAAATTTTTTCAAAATCACCAAGTGAATAACCAATTATGACTCAGATTGCAAAAGCCAAAAATGACAAAATTAAAACAGTTGGAGTAAAAAGTGAAACTATTTTAGTTGAAACTCTTTCAATTTTGGAAGGAGTTTCAAAAATAGACTCTAATCTGTTAATTGTTTGCATTAAAAATGAATCTTGGGCTTTTTTTATGGAAGTTAGGTAAATCGGTTCGCCAATATTGATACTTCCGGACAAAATTTCTTGATTTTTAACAAATTCAATCGGCAAAGATTCACCGTTAATTGACGAGTAATCGATAGTTGCAAAATCAGAATTTAGGGTTGAATCAGTTGGAATAACTTCACCTTTTGGAACAAAAACAATATTGCCAGGAGTAATTTTACTAGTTAAAATTTGTTCTTTTTTGCCATCAACTATTATATGTGAATAGCGATTTTTTAATTTTAGTATTCCTTGAAAGTCTGAACTTGATTTTTTTTGTAGTTTTTCCTCAAGATATTTACCAGCATTAAAAAATAAGAACAGAATAATTGAAACTTCAAAAAATTCCATACTAATTTTTTCACCGGTGCTTATTTTATACAAAAATGAAATTGCAGAATAAATAAATGAAACATGGCTTGCAATCGCTATTAGCAATTCCATTGTAAAAATTTTTCGTAAAAGGTTTTTGTATGCTAAAAAATATTTTTTTTCTAGAAAGATAACTAAAAATGCAAAGAAAAACAAAATTGACGCTAAAATTAGATGAATTTTGTGATCGTGATTGAAGTTTAAAACTTTATAATTATTTAAAGTATCAAAAATAAACGAAAAAAAGGCAAAAATAAAAATTAATAACTCAATAAATATTTTTATTTTTGCTTTTTGTTTAGAGTCAGCGAAAAATTTTCTATTATTCGTCGATTTTTTCACTTGCATAACCAACAGAAGCTAATTTTTCACTAATAAATTCGTCAGGATATTTTTCTTCGTCAGCAGTAATTTTCAAAACTTTTGCACTGATATTTGCAGTCCATTGAAAATCTTCCAAATTTGCAAATAGTTTTTCAAAAACTACCTTGCAGCTTGCACATTTAATGTCAATACTAAAATATCTTGTTGTTTTCATTTTAATTCCTTTATTTAAAATTATTGATTAGGACATAATTTTACAATAAAAAACAATTATAAATGTATTAAATTTTTTATATTTTTTTAAATGCTATAAAAATTTTTTTATCAAGATTATTGGCAAATTCTACTACCTGATAATCGCAGTTTTTGCAATTTTTGAGTTCTTCAAAAATTTTTGGGCCTTTAATAAAGGCAAATATTGTATTTTTAGTCTTGATTTTATTAACAATTTTATCGAGTTTTTCTAGATTTGCAACTGCTCGGGCTGTCACAAGATCAAAATTGTCGTTTTCAATTTCTTGGACTGATTTACAAACTAAATTAAATTTAATTCCCAGAGTTTCAGATACTTTTTTTAAAAATTGGCACCTTTTTTGCATAGACTCACAAATGGTTAAGTCAATTTTTGGGTCAAAAATTAAATAAGGAATTGAGGGAAAACCTGCACCAGCTCCAATGTCTAAAATTCTCACTTTTTCTGAAATATTTTCTTTTTTCAAAAAATTTCTTATAAAATCCATTGTAACAATGGACTCAAGAATACCTTCTTTTCAAAGAATATCGCCTGAAAAACCGGTTAAATTAAATTTTTGATTATAAAATTCGATTAATTTTACGTATTGCTCAAGTTTTTCAAATACATCTAAATCAACAAGTGACTTTACTTTTTCTTTATACATAAAAACATTGAAAATATTTTAATTTTTGTTTGCTAAAGTTAATTTTTCCTTAATTTCCTCATAAATACTTGTAATTGATTTTGAATGGATGCATGCTAGTATACTTTTTGACAAAAATTCAGCCAAAGATGTAACTAGTAATTTATCAAATTTTGCTACAAGTTCTGTGTTATCGATTGAATCAGTAATTATTACCTTGTCAATATTTTCATTTTCTTGAAATTTGTCAAATCCGTGGCTAAAAACACCGTGTGTTGCTGCTAAAATTACTGATTTTGCACCTTTTTGTTTAACAACATTTGCAGCATTTATTATAGTTCCACCTGTGTCAATAATGTCGTCAATTATGATGCAATCTTTATTTTCAACGTTTCCAATTAAGCCTAGAACTTCAGTTTGATTTGTGCCAGTTCTTCGCTTGTCAATAACGGCAACATTTGTTTGTTTTCCTAAAATTTCTGCTAAAATTCTAGCTCTAACAGCCCCACCATGATCCGGGGTTACAACAACATAATCCTTATTTTTGCCAACAAGTTCGTTTGCAAGAATATACTGGCCATGAAGTTCATCAACTGAAATGTCAAAAAATCCCTGAATACTTGGATTGTGAATATCAACTAAAATTAGTTTAGTCACACCTGCTTTTTCAAGTAAATTAGCTACTAATTTTGCAGTAATTGGTTGTCTTCCAGATGATTTTCGGTCCTGTCTAGCATAACCATAATATGAAAGAACCACAACAATTTCTTGGGCATAAGCTCGCTTTAAAGAGTCAATGAAAATTAAAAGTTCCATTATATTTTCATTAACTGGTCTTGAAGTATTAGCAATAACAAAAACAGTTGAATTTCTAATAGTTTCATTAGATTTTAGCAAAACTTCACCATCAGCATAGACTGTTCGTTCAATCCCCGAGAGTGGAATTCCGGTTAGAGTTGAAATTTTTGTTGCTAAATCTAGTGAATTTTTCATTCCAAAAAGAATTACATTTTTCTTTGTATCTATGTTCATTTTTTCGCCTTGTTTATTTTTTTATTTAAAATATTATTATATAATGAAATATAATTAATTTTAATAATATTTTGAAAAGTTATAATGTATTTAAAAATTGAACAATTTTTTCCGCGGCACTTAAATTTACTTCTAAATGCGGTTAAAAAATTTAACTTAGAAGTAATTTTAAAAACTAAAAATGGTAAAACTAATGTTGCCAATTTGGATTATTTTCAAGATTTTGAAAATAATCATGAATTTACTATTATTGATTTTGACAAAAATTTAGACTTTAGTTTAGCTCATTTTATTATTTCTAAAAAAGAACAGACTTTCTATTTAAGTTTGGTTTTTTTTAGTGAACTTTTGGATTCTAACTGAGTTAATATTATTGGAGAATTTATACTTGATTTTATTAAAAAACACTATAAATTACGGGATTTTTACCTTAAACTTGACCAACAAAGTACCGTTTTTAAAGATTTTTTTGGATCCCAGTTTCAGGAGACAAATTCTTCAGATTTAACATTCCAAATTAAGGAAATTGAAAAATATAAGTTTACTGATGTACACTGTCATCCTTTTTTGGAATATTTTCAAAATCCTAAACAAGAAATTAGCAAATGATTTGACGATAATATTGGACTTTTGTTTGTTGTTGGAACTTCTTGAGAGGACCTTGAAGAAACTAAACAAATTAGTTCATATTCTGATAAAATATATAAAATTATTGGAATACATCCAAATTTAATAAAAACAACAGATAATTATAATAACCTTTCAAAATACATTGACAAAAATGTGGTGGCAATTGGCGAAGTTGGTCTTGATTTTTATTATGAAAATAACCCTGGCCAACAAGAACAAATAAATGCACTTTTGGCCCAAATTGAAATCGCAAAAAGCAATAATATCGCTGTAATGTTGCATATTCGCGACAAACTTGATGAATTTAAAGCCATTAATCAAATAATTTCAATAATTGACAAATTTCCTGAAATTAACTTTATCTTTCATAATTTTTCAACAAATTATGAAAAATTCACAGAAATAGTTGACAGAAAAAATTGCTACTTTTCATTTTCAGGAGTAATAACCTTTAAAAAAAGCGCCGAACTAAGAAAAATAGTATCTCAAACTCCGATTTCAAGAATTTTATGTGAAACTGATACACCATATTTAAGTCCCGAACCTAATCGTCAAGTTTGGCCAAATACATCTCCGCAAATTGAAAATACTTATCAAACAATAGCTAATTTGAAAAATTTAACAAAAAGACAGCTCTCTAAAATTGTTTATGAAAATGCGCTAAAAATTTTTAAGGTGAAAAATGCTGAAAATATCGCCTAAAAAACATCTAGGTCAAAATTTTTTAAAAGATGAAAAAATTGCACAAAAAATTGTCGACAGTATTGACCTAGCAGATAAGAATCTTGTTGAAATAGGACCTGGAACCGGTTTTTTGACTAAATATTTAATCCAAAAAGCTAAATTTTTGACTTGTTATGAAATTGATAAAAATTTAATTCCATTGCTTGAAAATAAATTTAAAAACAAGAATATAAAAATAATTAATGAGGATTTTTTACTTTCGGATCTAAATTTTTCTGAAAAACAAACAGTTATCGGCAATCTTCCTTATTATATAACGTCAAAAATTCTATTTAAAATATTTGATAATTTTGAGAAATTTGATGAAATCTTAATAATGGTCCAAAATGAGGTTGCTGATAGAATTATTGCAACACCAGGCTCACCTTCTTACTCAAAATTATCACTAGCCTGCCAATATGTTGCTGAAGTAAAAAAGTTTTTCGTTGTACCGCCAAGTTCTTTTTTTCCGGTTCCAAAAATAGATTCTGCTATTGTTTATTTTTCAATAAGGAAAAATTCAAACCCTGAAAAAGTTGCACAATTTTTTAAATTCACAAAATTGTGCTTCCAATTCAAGCGAAAAACATTATATAATAATCTCAAAAATTCTTTGTCTCATGAAGAAATTGAAAAAATTTTTAATTTTTTCAATTTTGACCCAAAAATACGCCCACAAGAAATAAATGTTGAAACTTACGCTAGAATTTCAAATTTTTATTTTGACAACATTAAAAATAAATAATTTTTATTTTTTTAGTTTTGAATTTCAAAAAATAGTGTATAATTTTAAAAATCTCCCTCCCTTAGTCGTTACATTATTTTTATAAAATCTTTTTAAAAAATTTATAGAAAGGTAGAAATGAGACAAACTACGTTTATAAAACCACATGAAGTTGAAAAAAAATGGTTTGTTATTGATGCAGAGTCACAAATTTTAGGGCGTTTAGCCGCGTTTGTCGCTAGCCGTTTGCGCGGAAAACATTCTCCGCTTTTTACTCCTAACGTTGATATGGGAGATAAAATAATTATAATTAACGCTGAAAAAATTTTATTAACAGCAAAAAAAGAAGATCAAAAACTATATTATAGACACTCTGGTTATCCTGGTGGTTTAAAAGTTAGAACTGCTAGAGAACTTCGAGCAAAAAAACCAATTGCTTTAATTGAAAAAGCGGTTTATGGTATGCTACCTCACACAAAACTAGGGGACAAACAAAGAAAAAATCTTTATGTTTATGCCGGAACTGAACACCCACACCAAGGCCAAAACCCTGAAAAATTAGAGGTGAAATATTAAAATGAATCAAGAATTAACTTATTATGGAACAGGAAGAAGAAAATCTTCAGTTGCCCGTGTTATTTTAAAACGTGGAAATGGTCATTTTAAAATTAATAACCGAATAGCAAAAGAGTACCTAAAATCTGATATTTTAATTAAAGACGCTCTACAACCACTCGCTATTACAAATACAATTTCTGAATTTGATATTCGTGTTAATGCTCATGGTGGTGGAATTTCTGGTCAAGCCGGTGCGATTAGATTAGGAATTGCAAAAGCTTTATTAGAAATTTCAGCTGATTATCGTCCAAGTCTTAAAATGTCTGGAATGTTGACACGTGATGCCAGAGCTAAAGAACGTAAAAAATTCGGATTGAGAAAAGCCAGAAGAGCACGTCAATTTTCAAAACGGTAATTTTTTCTTCCTTTTTAAAAAAATATGATATAATTATAGCAATGTAATTATATCACCTTCGGGAGCGTAGCTCAGACGGTTAGAGCACACGACTGATAATCGTGAGGTCGATGGTTCGATCCCATTCGTTCCCACCATATCTAATTGACTTTAAAAAAACCTTTATTTCCAAAGGTTTTTTTTATTATTTTTAAAAAGTAAATTTTAAGTTCGAACTCAAGTTTTTAGGTCAATATCATAAATTTTTGAGGGGCGACCTGAACCACGGCCAAAATCGTAAAATTTTGTGATTTGTCAAAATAATTGGCGCGCTTCTTTAAAATTAAGAGGATTTTGGCCAGAAATATTGGCGCTAGTAACAAAAGCAGGCCCATTTTTTATAAATAATTCTTGCGACTTTTTGAGACCAGGAATTCTAAATGATTTTTTTTCAATTATAAAAGTAACTGCACCAGGTCAATGTTTTTTGCTTTTTTGTTTAAGAATTTTGTAACTACTTAGACTAATTAATGGCTTTATTTGCGATATTTTTCCTACCAAAGTTACGATTTTTTTACTAACATCACGGTTTTTTATTTTATAAATTGCTTCAAGATCCAAATCATGATAAAACGAACCAAGACCAACAACTGTATCTGTAGAACAAATAAATAGTTTAGAATTTTTATGAATTTGTTCCTTAAAACCGGCATAATTTTGGACAAATCAATCGCTAAATTCATTATCATCTTCAATGAAAATGACAAGACTGTTCATCTTATATTTTCAAAACAAAATATGGAAATTATTCAATAATTTTAGAACAAATATTTTGTTTTTAGACAAGTTAAGTCCGTTAAATAAATTTTTTTCTGAAATTAAATTTTGACTTGCAAGTCAAAATAAAAAATTATTAAAATAGGTAATTTTTAAATTAAAGCAAAAATTGAATCTGATAGTTTTAGTCTCCAAATCTGAAAAAAATGCTGTAAAAATAGACGTTTTTACTTTCATTAGCATTTGTTTTTGACTATCATAAAAACATAGCGATGAGAGTGATTTATTATAAAATAATTCCAATTTCATTTTAACACTTTATTTTTAAAATTGATCTGATTTTTGTTTAATTTCGGCAATTAGATCCCGAATTTGAATAGCTTCTTCAAAACGGTTGGCATTAGAGGCGTTTCTCATTTCTTTTTCTAAAATTTGTATCTGTTTTTCTATCTCTTTTTTATTCATTTTTTTCTCATGAAGAACTTTACTTAATTTTAGAGCATTTGGATTTATGCTTTCAGGAATTGGTTTTTTTATTGTTTTTGGAATTATTTTATTTTCCTGATTGTGTTGGATTTGAATTTTTCGTTTAGCTAGATTGTCATCAATAACTTCTTGAATTATTTTTGTAATTCCGTCGGTAAAAAGGACTACTTTTCCTGATTGATTTCGAGCAGCACGACCAATTATTTGAATTAATGATGTTTTTGATCTTAAAAAAGAAGCAAGACCTGCATCTAATACAAGAATCAGTGAGACTTCCGGAATATCAACCCCTTCACGAAGCAAATTTATCCCAACAATTGCATCAAAAATGCCTTTTCGTAATTTAATAATAATTTCATCACGTTCAAAAGTTGTCATTTCTGAGTGCAAATAATAAACATTGTGTAATTTTTTTTCTTGCAAATATTTACTAATTTCTTCAGCGTTTCGTTTTGTTGTTGTTAAAATTAAAGTTCGTTCCTTTTTTTGTTTTTGCAAATCTAAATATTTAGAAATTTTTGCCATTTGGTTGTCAGTATTTTCAATTATAATTTCAGGATCAAGCAATCCAGTTGGCCTTATAATTTGACTAACAACTTCGCCGTCAGTTTTTTCAAGTTCATATTGAGCTGGTGTGGCTGAAACAAAAATTTTAGGCTGCCTAAATTGTTCAAATTCATATAATTTTAAAGGGCGATTATCAAGTGCAGAAGGAAGACGGTAACCATAGTCAACAAGTGTTTGCTTGCGACTTCGGTCACCTTTGAACATTCCATCAATTTGTTTGATCATCTCGTGAGATTCGTCAATAAAAATTAGGGCATCTTGGGGCAAATAGTCAAGCAAAGAAAAAGGTTGTTCATCTTGTTGACGGCCGTCAATATGACGGGCATAATTTTCAATTCCAGAGCAAATCCCAAATTCACTTAAAGAGTCAATATCATTATTAACTCGGTCTTTTAGGCGCTGTTTTTCGACAAGTTTATTGTTTTGCTCAAAAAAAAGTAAGCGCTCTTCAAGCTCAATTTTAATAGATTCAATTGCTTTGTCAATTATAGATTTTTTAACACTATATGCAGTGGCAGGATAAATTGTATAGACCGAATAGGTTTTTATTAGCTTTTTTGAGACTGGCTGAATTGTGCTGATTTTTTCGATTGTATTGCCAAAAAATTCGACCCTGATATTAAAAGTTTCATCTCAAGCTGGGAAAATTTCAATTACATCGCCTTTTGTTGAAAAAAGTCCTGGTTTTTGCTCAACTGGGTTATTAAGATACTTAATTCGCGTTAATTTTAAGGCTAATTCTTTTGGTTTTATTTCTTGACCGACACTTAAAAGCAAAAAATTATCATGATATTCATTCGGATTTAACGTTCCATAAATTGCCGAAACTGAAGCAACAACAATAGTATCATTTCGTTCAATTAACGAATTAAGGGCAGACATTCTCATTGCCTCAAGATCAGCGTTTGTTTTACTAGTTTTTTCAATATAGACATCTTTTGAAGGAAGGTATGATTCAGGGCGATAAAAATCAAAGTATGATACATAAAATTCAACCCGGTTTTCAGGAAAAAATTCCTTAAATTCTGTATATAATTGAGCAGCGAGCGTTTTATTGTGTGACAAAACTAATACTGGTTTGTTAAAGTACGCAATTACATTTGCCATTGTAAAAGTTTTTCCAGAACCAGTTACACCCATCAAAATTTGCGATTCTTTACCAGTTTCAATGTTTTGAATTATGCTTTTTATTGCTTTGGGTTGGTCGCCACTAGGTTTATAATTTGCTCTAAGTTGGAATTTATTAATTTTTTTTTCACTTATCATTTGAAATCAGACCGTTTTTTTGGAGAATAAGAGAAATTTTAGCACAAATTTCCTTTATTCGACTATATTTATTTTTGTGGGCCTTTGACTGATTAATTTTTTTAGGCTTTTAGGTAAAAAAGGAAAAAAATTAAATTTTAAATACTATTAAAAGCAATAATTTTAGCAGTTTGTGGTATAATTTTTTTATTTAGGAATGAGGAAAATGAAAAAAATAAAAAATTTTAAAAGAAAAATAAAATTTTTGACACTTCATACAGGTTTATTTGCGTCCGTCCCTGTTATTTTTGTTGCATGCTCAGATAGCGAAATTCCTGAAATTTCAATTCAGAATATACAGTCAAAATCTGTCGAACTTTTGCTAAATAATATTTCACTAACTCCACAAGAAAATATAGCTAAAACATTCAAAGTTGAATTGAGAAAAGAAAACACTGAAAACTATGAGCAGGTTAAATTTTCAGCTTTTCGCGCACTTCATGACAATAAGCCCAAAATTTTACTAAAAATTAACAATTTAGACTCAAAAACTAAATATGTTGTCAGAATTACTCGCATTAACGGCCAAGAAGAAGAGCAATTATTTGTTCGCGGAAATGTTTTTCAAACTAATCCAAATCCAACAATAATTCCTGGTTCATTCCAAAAACTAGATGCAACTGACCCTTCAAGCCAATATGATTTTAAGGTTTCAATTTCTGATACAACTTTGAACTCACAGCCAATTGATGTTCAATATAGAAAAGCAAACGCACTTCGATCTAATCCTGAAACACAAACTTTTACACATAACTTAAGATCTGATCAGTCTTTACATGTAAGCCTCAAAAATCTTGAGCGAGACACAACTTACATAATTTCGGGACTTTATGATCAAAAAGGTAACTTGCTAAGTTTTGATGAGAATTTATTCCCATTAACTTTTAGAACCGATGGTGATATTGTTGGCGTTGAGGTTTCTAATAGTAAATTTCCAGGACAAATTCATAGCGATCTTCAAAATATTGATGTTGATTTTAAGGTTAAATTTAGCCCTGGAATAGTTAAAATTAACACTGTAAATAATTATAGTCTTGTTTTTAAACGTGAAAATACAGGGGTTCAAACCGGATTTGATCAAATTAACAATAAAGATATCGAATATATAGCAAATTATGTTAGACCTGTCGAAAATGAAGATAATACTTTTATTTTTAGAGTAAAATTGCCTTGAAGATCACAAAATAATTTTTACAAAATTGTTGGCGGTTATAATAAACTTTTTACTGACAGTCATATTTTTGATCAAAATCTTATTGATTCGCCTAATATTTTGAAAATTAACCCGGCAATTTTAGACCAGAAATTTCAAATAGATACTTAATTATCAAGGGTTTTGTATTTAAATGGAAAGAATTAATTTTTCTCGTTACTTTAAATTGCATACTCAACAAAAATATTTTATTTGAAACAATCCAGATGCACAAAATTCAGATCAAGTTGACATAGATGATAATGATGATTTTGGTCAAGAACTTTGAGATTTTGACTCTTTTCATGAAAATGAAATAAAATTTCCCGAATTACATGAAAATATTTTTAAAAGTTTTAACAAAACATTTTACTTTTATATAAAGGAAAGGTTTGCTGACAAAAAAGTTTGCCTTGTTTCTAAAATTTCAATTGATGAAAAAATTGAGCAAACTGTTGATTTTTATAAGAATCAAAAATGCGATATAATTTTTAACCCTGCCTTTGAATATAAAAATGCATCGGCTAATCCGTCAGTTTTTTTTGTTTTTAACAAAAAATTAAGTATTTTAAAACTTTCTACCTCAACTAAAGTCAAAGATTATTTAAGAGCAAATTGAGATTTTTGAATATCAAATTATATGCTTCGAGAAATCAGCGGTGATTTAAACCCGATTGATGAAGTATCTTATTTTTTAATTAACACAGTTGAACATCCAATAAAAAATAAAATTGAATTTCATGAAACATTCTGAATTTCAAGGTATAAATCAGCAAAAACTGTATCCAAAGCTGATTCTGAAAGTGGAAATATTTTCCTTGCAAAAAAAATTGCAAAGCAAAATGGCCTTAGTTTAAATGAGTTTTGGGATAATACATTTTTAGAAAACAATAAAATAATAAACAACTTATTCAGAAATCAAATTGAAAAAATTTCTAAGGTTAAAGATAAAAAAGTGATTCACATGATCCCTGTCAATATTGCTATTGATGAGATAATTGATGCTAAAAATGTAACAAAATTTACTAAACCTAGCGAAATTGATAACAGCGCCTTTGAAAAAAGTGCTAACTTTGCTTTCCTTGTTGAACAGTTTTATCCTCAACTGACTGGTATTAGCGGAACACTTTTAAATTCTAGAAAAATTTTATCACTTGTTAATGATGAATCCAGGCTCATTTCTTTTGAAACAAATTCATATTGATATAATTTTTTCAAAAAAAGTAATTCAATAATTATTAATGAAATTGAAAATTTAGAAAGCTTCATTAATAAAATGAACGGCAAAAAAATTGTTTGGTATGATTTTGAAGCACTTTCCTTGCCTTTTCCAGCTATAGATTATGCCCAACCTTTTCAACAAATTGTTACTCAAGTTTCAATTGTTGTTACTGATAATGGAAAAATTTTGCCTCAGGATTTTAACGAAACTAATGTTGTTTTTGACCCTAAAACTTATAGTTGAGATAATTTTTGCAAAATAATTGATGAAATTTATCTCGAAAGCGCTGATTTTTACGTTGTTTTTAACAAATCATACGAACTTACAAGACTTAAAGAAATGGTTAACATAATTTTTATGCATTACCAAGAAAATAATCCATATCATGAGGCGATCCAAAAAATTCAAACATATCGAAAAAAAGTTGATGAAATAATTGCCAAAACTATTGATTTAAAAGATCCATTTTCAAAATATTGAATTGTAATTTCTGATCTTAAAGGTTTTTATTCAATTAAAAAAATTGAAAATTTTATTAATAAATATAATTACAATTTGGATCACTTAATAACACCTTATAAAAAATTAGCCGTAAAAAATGGTCTTGAGGCAATGATTAAAGCCGTTGATCGTTATTTCAATTACATTGGAGACATTGAGTGAATAGAAGTTAGAAAAAATTTACAAATTTATTGCCAAAATGATGTTATAGCAATGATAATGGTTTGAGATTTCTTAAAATTTGTTTATGAAAATAGGGATAAATTAGCACATATTGAAACAAAAACACCTAAAAAGGTTGCGCTTTTTTAGGTGTCCCCAGTTTCCCGGAAAAATAACTATCAAAGCAAAAACACAGAATTTTAAACCTAAGCCTCATGAAAGAAAAATCTACTTATTAATCAAATAAAGCAAACTAAAAAAGCTAAAATTTTAACTTAAAAAACATAATCATAAAAAATACAACTACTATTTAAACTCAACGCAAATAGAAAACTCGTTTTTATTTGCAGCGAGCCTAAAAAAACATATGAAGTTTTGAAAGAACAATAACCAAAAGCCCTAAATTTAAAGATTTCTAAACGGGTAAATTTAAGGCATTCCATTATATTTAAAAACATAATGGATAATTCGCATTTTTTGATTTTTTTATGGCAAAAACATAAGTAATTCCCCCTTAATTCTGATTTCTAAATTTATTAACTATTCTTAAGTGATGTTTATTATAACATAATTTTATTTTTGACCAAGCATTTTTTTAAAATTTTTTTGCAAAAGGTTAATTTCAAAACTGTAAAAATTAAGATTTTAGCCTCAAAACCCGTATTTACTGGTATTTTTGCGTATTTATATTCAATAAAAAAAATAAATTTTTGCCATCAAACTGACAAACTCAGGAAAATAGGGATAAATTAGTACATATTTAAACAAAAACACCTAAAAAGGTTGGCTTTTTAGGTGTTTTTTTCATCTCCCGAGTTTCCCAGTTTCATAAGGTAATTTTAAAAAAGTATCCGGTTTTAGGGACTTTTTTAAGTTTTTTGGTAAAAGTTGGTTACAATTTTATTAGTGATTTATTAAGATATCAAAGTAAAAATCATATCTATTTCAAATGTTTGGATCGCTAGGGACACCATCGTGTTTTTTAAATATAATTTGCTGATCTAAAGTGTTAAATTCAACCCTTTGTCTTAATTTTTGCAACATCGATACTAAACCAACTTAGTTAATTTTTGTTTTTTCATAATTTATAATTATACCATAAAATTACTTAAAATGCTACCAAATGCTACTTATAAAATTAAGGTTTTACATTAAAAAAACACCGATTTACGGGTGTTTCTTCATATTTATATTCACTAAAAAGTGAATTTTTGTCTTAAAACTGGGAAACTCGGGATAGGGATAAATTAGTACATATTTAAACAAAAACACCTAAAAAGGTTGGCTTTTTAGGTGTTTTTTTCATCTTTAGCAGTTAAATCAGTTAAATATTGCTTACCTTTTGAAGTTATTCGGCGACCTCTAGGAGTTTTTTCAATTAATTCTTTTTCAATCAGTGGCGGCTCAATTATATTAATAATTGTTTGCCGATGTTCCTTTAAAACATTAGCAAGAACATCGAGTGCGACGGACTTTCCTTTAAAAATTTTGAATAGGGTATTTAAATATTCAATGTTTATTTGCGAAAGACCTTGGTTATAAATGCCAATGCTGTCAAAAGTTTTGTTGACAATTTCACGGTCAATTTTCTTTTTATTCAAAACAAGCGCAAAATCACGAATTCTTTTTAATAAATTATTAGCAATCCGGGGAGTGTTGTTTGAAAAACTAGCAATGTATTTAATAATTTCCTTGTTGACTTCCAGTTTCAAAATCGCTGCCGAATTTGAAATAATTTGAACCATTTCATCAGTCGTATAATTGACAATTTTAGCAATATAGCCAAATCTGTTTTGCAAAGGTGTTGAAATTTGTGCTAGTTTTGTTGATGCAGCAATTAGTGTAAAATGTGGTAATTTCATCCGCATAATTTTTTGCTCGCCATCAACACCAATTTGTAGATCAATTACAAATTCCTCCATTGCTGAATATAAAAGCTCTTCAATATTTTTATTAATTCCGTGAATTTCGTCAATAAAAAGAATTGTGTCTTGAGAAATATTTGCTAAAACAGCAAGAACATCGGCCTTTTTTTCGAGCAATGGTCCTTGGACATACTTAATTTTGGATTCAAGAACGTTTGCTACAATATTTGCTAAGGTGGTTTTGCCCGTTCCAGGAGGCCCATAAAATAAAATATGGTCTAAGGCCTGTTTTCGTTTTTGAGAAGATGAAATTAAAATTTTCAGTGTTTCAACCAATTTTTGTTGGCCAATAAAATTATCAAAATTTGTTGGCCTAACTTCTAAATTCTCTGGCATTTGAAATAATCTTGATAGCTTGTTCTATTAAGTTTTCGAAATTTTCATTAGGCTCAACTTTTGTGAGTGCATAATTAATTTGGTTAGGTTTAAAGCCAAGCATTTTTAGGGTTTCTTCAAGTTCTGATGATGTTTTTTCTTCGACTGAATTATTTTGGAGAATTTCATCATTCAAATCATCAGTTTTTTCAACTTCTTTAGAATCAGTTTCAAGAATATTTTCCTGATTTTGTTTTTTGTCATTCTCAAGGAATTTTTTGTATTTTCCGTGAAATTCAAAAACAATTTGTTTAGCATTTTTTTCAGAAAGATAAGGAATTTTTGAAAGACCTTTTCAATCATTTGCAGCTATTAAATTAATTGTGTTTTGCACACCGCCGTTAAGAACAGAAATAGCAGTTTTTGGACCAACCCCTTGAATTGAAATTAGATCTTCAAATAAAATTCTTTCACGGAAGCTTGCAAATCCGTAAGTTATTTTTGAATAATCATTTTCATATTCGTAAAGATAAATTTTTCTATTTTCATCGATATTAAAACGGTCAATCCGCGGAACATACAGTAAATATCCGCTTCCTTGATTTTCAATAATTAAATAATTTTTATTTTTTGAGACAATTTTTCCATATTGATAAATTTGCATTTTTGCTCCCTTATAGTAATTTGTTGCAACCTAAATTAATTTTTTAACCGCTTTTGGCCAAAAAAAGGAAAAAATTAGGAAAAAGAAGCAAATTTTACTATTTTTTACCAATAATAGAGAGGAAAATTCTTATTCCCAAAGTTAAATTTTGTTATATCTTGCTTTTTAAAAACGACTTTTACTTTTTCACGACGCGCATATTCGCCAAGTGACGAAACAACAATATCATTTCCGTCACTAAAATCGGTAAAATCATTAAGATTTTTAATGAATAAAAAAGGCGGTTTATTAATTGCTAGATAATAAAAAAGCTTAGAATCAACTATTTTTTGATAACAAATATTAGGAATATGACTAATATTTGTTTCTGGTATATTAATTTCTGTTTCAATTAAAAATGTTAATTTTCCGAAATCAATTGGAAGATTACGCAGTTTTTGTGCGATTATATAGTTAATTTTGTAAATATTTTGTGAATGATCATATGACGGGTTTTGGGTTAAAAATTTTAATATTTCATTGATTTTTTGGTTGCTATGAAAGTCTAAATCAAAGACGCTATAAACAGGGTTTTTATTATCAAATTGATAAATATGGGCAAGAAAATGATTTTGTATATTAAATGCTTGCTGAACTTGACTTTTATTGTCAATAATTGACTTAAACTGGCCGCTACTTGAATTTACCTCGAAAAATGAGGCTTTTTTTGCTGTTATTAGGTTAAAAAATTTTTTTATTTCTATTTTTCAGTCATAATTTATTTGACTGTCTAAATTTATAATCACTCAAGACAAAAAGTTGCCTAAATTATGGGCTTTTGCAAAATTTTTGTATGAATTTCTAATTTTTTCCAGCGTTTTAGGTGATTTTGCACATATTTGCATAATCAAAATATTTTCAAAGTAAAAAATGGAAAAATTAGAAATTTTAACAAAAAAAGGGAGAATTTTGTTATACGAAATATAAAAATTTTTAGCAAAATCAGCCGTTATTTCAAAAGGAAAACTAAAACTCACCAGAAAACTTGGACTTGTAAAATCAAGAATTAGTTTGTCGACTAGTCGATTTTTAAAGGTTTTTTTGTATTTTGCTATGTCAAAAATTGATTTTTGGATTTGGATCAGAACAAAGCCGTTTTTTGAGCTGTCCTGAAAAAAAACTTGAAAATTATTGTTAAAAAGAAATCTTTTTTGAAATTTGACAGTAATTGAGCCTTTCCTTCAATGGTCAATCCGTGAAAGAAATAATTTTTGGTATGGCTCTTCAAGGAGTGAAATAAAATCAGATTGACTCACCCAAAGTCCTGTTAGTAAATTGTTATTTTCAACAATATATTTCAAACTAGGAAGTGAAAAAACATCGCTAACACGAATTCTTTTTAAATCAGCATCATAAGTAAAAGGAATTAAAGGGAGAATTTTTGTTTTTTTATTATTGGCAAAAAGTAAAACTATAATCAAAAAGCAAACAAAAAAAATACTAATCAGCAAAATTAACGCAACTATTAAATAAGTTTGAATTTGTGCAGACATTTTTACGAAATTTTTTCAATGGACTTATGAGTTTTTACAAGTGTTTTTATCCCTTTATCACCAGGGATATCGAAAAACTTCACCAAAATTGAGTCAGCGCGCACTTCTAAAATGATTCCTTTACCAAATTTTAGATGAGATATATGATTTCCAGGGGCAAATTCGACATTTTCTGAATCGGTTTTTTGGTAATTAAGCTTTCCAGTTGCATCAAGCTTACGAAACTGATAAAACTGTTCAGCCTTAATTTTCATCTCTTTAATAAATGGTGAAATTGAATTTTGATTAGATTTTCAACGGCGACCAAAATCATTATGAAAACCACCACGAAATCCGTTTGTTATGTATAAAACTTTTTTTGCCCGGGTTACTGCGACAAATGCTAGCCTTCTTTCTTCTTCGTATTCACTCTCAAGATTTTGGTCAAGAACTTTTTGCGAAGGGAAGACTCCTTGATTCATCCCGACTAAAAAAACATACTCAAATTCAAGCCCTTTTGAAGAATGAACTGTTAATAAGTTAATTCGATTTGGACTTTCGGTTTGTTCAAAGTGAGAAATAACTGCATAATCAAGGTAATCGGCTAATTTTTTATTAGGATTTTGGATTTGTCAATTATCAAGTGATAAATAGTATTTTTCCAAAAGTTCTTTTGTGTCTTCTTCTTGTTTAGGGTCTTTTATTGAGCTAAAGTAGTTAATTTTTTTCAAAAAAGAGTCAAGAACTTGTGAAAAAAGTTTAAAAACTGTCGGATTTTTTTCTTCAATTTCAATCTTGAAACGTCTTGCAGCGGTTATTCGTTCAAAAAGATTTTTAATTTTGGCTTGATTTTCAATAGTTAGCGGAATTTTACCGTGAGTATCTTTTAAATTGATTTTTCCTGAATAGTATTTAAATAAAAAATCGTACAAATTTAGTTCAAATTTAGCTGCCAAATCATTTAGTTTGTTAATTGTTATTGCACCAATTTTTTTTGCAGGCACATTAATAATTTGCTCAAAAGCATAAGGATCAGAATTTTCAATGACTTTTAAAAAATAAATAGCTTCACGAACTTCTTTTTTTGCAGCAAGAGGAGAATTTCCGTGTTTTATATAAGGGATATTGTAGGCATCAAATTTGTTAATTATTTGTGCAAAATAAAAATTTGAACGTGCTAAAATTGCAATATCGCGATAATTTACTTTGTTTTTTGTGATTAAATTTTGGATAGTCTCATAAATTCAATCAACTTCAGCGCCTCTTTCATTGCCAAGATCTTCAAAATGAATATCAATTTTTTCGGTTGAATGAGCTACTAAATTCTTTTTTATTCGGTTTTTATTATTTGCAATTAAATGGTTGGCCGCATCAAGAATATTTTGTGTTGAACGGTAATTTTTGTCAAGAATTACTGTTTGTAAATCAGGATAATCATTTTCTAAATTAAGAATAAGCGATGGATCAGCACCTCTTCAGGAATAAATAGTCTGATCAGGATCACCAACAACAAATAATTTTGTATTATCTTTGATAAAATATTTTAAAATAGAATACTGAATTAACGAGGTGTCTTGAAATTCATCAACAAGCACAAAGTCAAATTTTTTCTGTCATCGCTTTGCAATTTGTGGGCTTTTTTCAAATGCTATTTTAGTATAAAGCAGTAAATCGTCAAAGTCAATTATATTATTTTCCCTTGTTTTTTCAAGATAATTTTTATAAACATTGGCCTTAATTAATTCAGCTTCAGTATTTGCGAGCTTGAGTGCCTGAGCTGGAGATTGTTCTAAATTTTTGGCTCTTGAAATAAATTCAATCGCTTGAAATGCAGTAATTTTTTTATCGTCTTTGTCTTCAGTTGTTTTAAGATTTGCACCTAAAAGTTTTTCAATAATTTTACGCTGATCTTGCTCGTCAATTATATTAAAACGATAATCATCTATTTGGATTTCATCAATTTCAACGATATTTTTTGCTTCAGTTCGCAAAATTAGGTTGCAAAGCGAGTGAAAAGTTAAAATTTGGATGTCTTTTGCCTTTTCGTGAACAAGCTTTTCGACACGAGTTCGCATTTCTTCGGCTGCTTTATTTGTAAAAGTTAAAGCTAAAATCCGATTGGGATATGCTAGTGATTCATTAATAATATAGGCGATTTTTTTGGTTAAAACAGTTGTTTTTCCGGTTCCAGCACCTGCGACAATTCTCAGATGCGAGCTATTGCTAATAACAGCGATTTTTTGTTTGTCATTTAGTTGTGAAAGAATATTTTGTGATGACATGATTAATTAACCTCCCAATGAATTGAACTAAAATTTGCATGAATTGAACTTAAATAATCCGCTTTTATAAGCGTTTTTTTCAGGCAAATAGTTGTTTTAGAAAAAGAATCAATAATTGTTAATTTTTTTGAACCTAAAATTGAGAGGTTATTTACAATTAAGAAGAAAAAGTTAACTTTTGAAAATAAAGCGGGAAAACTTAAGCTAATTTGTTGGAAAAAAGTTAAATTTTGACTTGAACTTTTAAAAGTTTGAAAAAAGTTAAGATCAATTCCGAAACTGAGATCTAAAATAATTGAGGAAAACAAAAGCGAAAATATCCAATTAAGACTTAAAAATGCTTCCCTTTTTAGTAAAATTCAGAGTTTTTTGGAAAAATTAGGGATTTCGTCAAAAAAGACAAGTTTAGTTTTTGTTAAAAAAAGTCCAATTGTTTGCTTTAAAAAAATAATTAAAAAAATGCGGTAAAAAATTACAAGTAAAAAAACAGTTAGAATTCAAAGGTAAAATTTTATTTTTGATCATTCAGTTAATACCAAAAATAGGTAGAAAAATACTAAAAAAGTAAGAAAAAGAAATACAAAATCAATTAATCCTGCAAAGGAACGTCTTCAAAAACCTGCTTTTACAAAATCAATTTTCAATTTAATTTTATCCTCTTACATTAAAATATTTTTATTTGTTCTTGGGAAAGGAATTACATCACGAATGTTATCAATTCCGGTAACAAACATTAGCAATCTTTCAAAACCAAGACCAAAACCACTTGAGCCAGGGTTGCCAAATTTACGTAAATCAAGGTATCATTGGAAATCTTCGACTTTCATGTTCAATTCGTTCATTCGTTCAAGTAGTTTTTCATAACGAACTTCACGTTGAGACCCACCGATTAGCTCACCAATTCCTGGAACTAAAAGATCAAAAGCCGCTACAGTTTTTCCATCATCATTTTGGTGCATGTAAAATGCTTTTAGCGATTTTGGATAATTAATTACAACAACAGGGGCACGGAAAATTTGTTCAGATAAAAACCGTTCATGCTCAGTTTTTAAATCAGCTCCAAAAAACAGGTCTTTTTCCTCAAACTTATCAATGTGTTCAGAAAGTAATTTAATTGCTTGTTCGTAAGTTACTTGGGCTACTTGAGAATCACAAAATTGAATCAAACGGCGGCGCAGGTTTTTGTCGCCAACTTTTTCTAGAAATGCAAATTCATCTTTGTTACGAATTATTACAGCTTTTATTACTTTTTGAAGCAATTTTGTTGCTAATTCAATAATTTCTTCAAGATCAAAAAATGCAACTTCAGGTTCAATCATCCAAAATTCGGCAGCATGTTTTCTAGTGTTTGATCTCTCAGCGCGAAATGTAGGGGCAAAAGTGTAGACTTTTTTAAAGCCAAGAGCATAGGCTTCAGCATGAAGTTGCCCTGTAACACCTAAAGTTGTTTTTTTGTTAAAAAAATCTTTTTGCTCATCGTCAACAATAAAAGTTTCACCAGCACCTTCACCATCATTTGAGGTTAAAATTGGCGCTGAAAAATTAACAAATCCTTGACGACGAAAAAACTTATGAATTTCATAAAAAAGTGAAGATCTTAGTCTCATTATCACACGAAAAAGTCGAGTTCTGTGACGAAAATGTGGAATTTGCCTTAAAACTTCTAAGGAAATTTCTTGATTTTGGATTGGAAAATTATTGTTATAATTACGTCCTTTAACCTCTAAATCCTCAACTAAAACTTCACCGTTTTGCTGGCGCTCAGGAGTGCTTGTAAAAACACCGCTAATTTCAATAGCTTCACCAATTGCTAAATTTTCTACTTTTGTAAAGTCAATATTATCACTTTTAAGAACACACTGTAAATTTTTAAATGACGAACCATCGTTCAGTTCGACGAACATTATTTTTAGATTACCACGAATATTTGTAATTCAACCTTGAACTGCAATTTTCTTCTGATCATACAACTCTGGATGTATAAAAATTTCATTAATTGATACCGACATCTTATTTACCCCATTTTTCAAATATTAAATATTATACCAGAAAATACTGGTATTTTAATTATTTTTTTTAACTTCTGTAAAAATTAGATTAAAATCCCGAGTTTTCCAGTTTGATGAGATAATCTTAAAAAAGTGTCTGGTTTTGGGCACTTTTTAACTTTTTTAGCAAACTCAGGAAAAATAACTATCAATGCAAAAACACCAAATTTTAAATCTAACACTCGCGAAAGAAAAATCTACTTATTAATAATAAAGCAAACTAAAAAAAGGTATATTTTTACCTTAAAAAGCAAAATTATGAAATTTTTAAACTGCTTTTTTTAGTTTAAAATACTGACAAAAATCGGTAATGTTAAATATTTTGTGTTTTTAAAGTAAATTTATTTTGATAAAATTTATTATGAAGGACCAAAATATGAAAAAACAGCAAAAAACATTATCCCCATTTGAGTTAGAAGCTAAAAAACTTGTTGACAAATACGCTGATTATAAAAAAATAAAAAAAGAAGATTTTCACAACGAAATTTCGCATATGTTTAAAACTTTTACTGAGGCGCTCTTAAGGGCGGAATTAAGCCAACATTTAGGCTATGAAAAAAGTAACCGAAGCAAAAAAGGCGTGCATAGGCCAAATAAGCGAAACGGATTTTCGGACAAAACTGTGAATTATAATCATAATAGTTTTCGTCTAAAAATACCAAGAGATCGAAATGGCACTTTTGAGAACAAATTACTCGGTAAATACGAAACAAATTTAGGCGATATCGAAGAGCAAGTGTTTTCACTTTTTGCATCAGGAATGTCATATGAAAATATTGTTAACACAATAAAAAGTATCTATAAAAAAGAAATAAGTAATGCCTGAATTTCTTCAGTTACTGACAAATTATTGCCTGAAATTGAAAAGTGAAAATCGCGAAAAATTGAGAATTCCTATCCAATTTTGTACATTGATGGGATGTTTTTTAATGTTAAAGAAAACGGTGTTTTTGTCAAAAAATCACTTTATCTTATTCTTGCAATTGATTGGGACGGAAATAAAAAAGCACTGGGATTTTGGATTAAAAATACCGAATCAGCAAGTAATTGACTTGATGTTTTTAACGAACTAAAAACTCGCGGGCTGGAAGATGTTCTAATAATTTCTTGCGATAATCTAAGCGGAATTAGTCAAGCAATTGAAGCGGTTTTCCCGCAAACAGATGTTCAAAAATGTGTTGTTCACCAAATTAGAAACTCGCTTTTAAAAGTTTCTAACAAAGACAAAAAAGAGTTTGTCCTTGATATGAAAAAGATTTATCAAGCGGCTAATCAAGAATTTGCAATGCAAAATCTTGATAAATTTGCGGAAAAATGAGGCCAAAAATATCCTTCAATTATCAAGTCTTGGTATACAAATTTCGTTGAACTAACGACATTTTTTAAATATCCATATGAATTGAGGCAAGCAATTTATACGACAAATTTAATTGAGTCAATGAATAGAATAATTAGGAAAAATACAAAAACAAAAGGCGGAATTCAAAGTGTAAATTACCTTTCAAAAATAACTTATTTAACTCTCCAAAACGCATCTACAAAATGACAAAAGGTAAGAAATTGATTCATGATTAAAAAACAATTAGAAATTATTTTCCCTAATCGGTTAAATAATGTAAAATTAAATTAGATTACATTTCTATTTGAAAAATCCATAAAAATTTAAAACACAAGATTATGAACACACCCCAAAAATCATAAAAAATACAACTACTATTTAAACTCAATGTAAAAAGAAAACTCGTTTTTATTTACATCGAGCCTAAAAAAATATATGAAGTTTTGAAAGAACAATAAAAAAAGCCTTAAATTTGAAGATTTCTAAACGGTTAAATTCAAGGCATACCATCATATTTAAAAATATAATGAAAAATTCGCATTTTCTGATTTTAATATGCTAAAAACATAATCAAGTCCCCCTTAATTCAATATCAATATTTATTAATTCATTCTTAGTGAGACTTATTATAACACAATTTTATTTTGGACCAAGTATTTCCTGAGTTTCCCAGTTTGATAAGGTAATTTCAAAAAAGCATCCGGTTTTAGGCAATTTTTTAAGTTTTTTGGTAAAAGTTAATTACAATTTTATTAGTAATTTATTAAGATATCAAAATATTGATTATTTCCAAATAACTTGTTTCAAATTTCATGTTTGAAATTTCCTTAAAATATTTAGGTTTTTTGCCAAACAATTTGTTTACTTCAATAAAACCATCTTTATTTTGTTTTTTCATAATTTATAATTATACCATAAAATTACTTAAAATGCAATTAAATGACATTAATATAAATTAAGGTTTTACGTTCAAAAAACACTGATTTACGGGTGTTTTTTCATATTTATATTCACTAAAAAGTGAATTTTTGCCTTAAAACTGGGAAACTCGGGATTTTGGACCAAGTATTTTTTTTTTTTTTTTTGCAAAAGATTGATTTTAAAATAATAAAAATTAAGATTCTAGGTAAAAAAACCGTATTTACGGGTATTTTTGCGTATTTGTGTTAATAAAAAGTGAATTTTTGCCATCAAACTGTCAAAGTCAGATATCTACCCCATTTTCCAAATATTAAAAAAATATACCAGAAAATACTGGTATTTTATTTATTTTTTAAATTATATAAAAATTAGACTGAAAATATAGACCCTAAAAAATTATTACTTTCCGTCTTCTGCAGTTACAAAATTAACTTTAATATTTTCAACATCAAAAGCAAACTGGAATGAATTTCCTGATCCGGCCCTAATTCGGTTGATAGTTCAGAAAGTATCGACCTCCATAATTGGAATAATTGGCGCAAATTCGCGAATTATTTTTTCAAAAACTAGCACAAATTCAAAAACTCTGTTCTGAGTTCAGCCTTCTTGTTTTTCTTGGTGTGTAAAAATTGCATTGAAAAATGAGTCAATTCTGTTGTTATATTCATCTAAGGGCTCAGAAAATTCTGGCACTAAAATTGGCTTATTATTATAATCAGTTGCAGGAATTTTTTGCTCTTTGTCAAGGTAGACTTGTTTGAAAATCGGATTTCCTTGTCCGTCAAGTTTCAATTTTCGGGTGATTAGTTCTTCAAATTTCTTTAAAAAAACGTCAGAAATCTCGAGTCTTTTTGCAATTTCAGCTCTTTGCTGAGGTGAAATTTGATTTCACATTTTCCAGTAAGTCATTGAAGAAGCCGGATTAGACTCAAGTCCTGAGAATTTATTATCACTTGGCGAAATTTCATCTGTGTTGAAAAACGCTTTTATATATGAATGAGGTTGAGAACCACCGATGTTGAAAAAGTCAAAGTTTTTCATTGTCAAGTCAAAATCACCAGTTGAAAGTCTTTGTTGGTAGATTCCATCAGGAAGTCTAACAGGGTCAATTTCGATAAAATTATCGGTATTTCGGGCTAAAATGTCCTGTAGACCGATAGCAACTTTTTCTTCGGCATCATCTTTATAAATAAAAGTTAATTTTACTTTTTCAACATTAGGATTATTCTTTTTAAATCTTTCAAGGAAAAATTTTGAAGCTTGCGGACTATAAGATGAATCTACTCTTGGGACAGATTCAAATCAGACCCCTTTTGCTAAATGTGAACCATAATTTTGGGCTAAAACTGGAAATTCAACTTGTTTTCCGTTTGAGTCTAAAAATTCTGAACGGTAGTTTCTGTTTTCTAAAAAAGTCTCCAAAGGATAGCCACGCGAAGTTAAAATACTGTCAAAATTAGTTCAAGTTGTCTGTGGAAAAGAGTGGTCAAGACCGTATAAATTGAGTAAATCGATACGATTTATGCCATAAAGAATCGCTTTTCGCAGATCTGAATCTTGAAGGTAAGATTTTCCTTTTTTGACATTATCTAAATTAACTTGGATTCCAATTGTACCATATCCGGTTTGTTTTTCCATGTATCTTCTTGTTCTTTCTTCAGACCAGAATTTAGACTGAAAAGTTGAAGGAATTTTGGTTTTTGCAATGTAACCATCAAGGAAAAGTGACGATAAAAGTTCCGGTTGTTCGGCAAAAAAGACTTTAATTTTATTAGGAATGGTTTTATCTGATGAATAATAACCTTGTCTTTTTGTGAGAATCATTGAACCTTGAGATCCTAAATTAAGTTCAGAAATATCAAAAGGACCATTAATTAAAAATTTTGAAAGATCGGTTCCAAAATTATTAATTCCGCCGGCTTCAATCTCGACAAATTCCCGATTTATCGGGAAAATTATATCAGGATGAATTATCTGTCTAAATAAGTTAATGAATTTTTTTGCCGCTGAGTCTTCAAATTGGATTCGGAGTCCATATTCGTCTCCAGGTAAAAAATCGTATCTTGGAATCAAATTAGGACCGTCAAAAACTTGTGAAGGATCTAAAAATGGATTTTTTGTTAGTTTTATTACTGATCTTTGGTTGTTTTGCACAACGTTAATTTCAGTTGAATTAGCACTAAAATTTGGATTGAGTGATAAATTAGCCTGAACTAAATCAACAACTTCCTTGTTTGTCATTTGTTCAAAAATTTGACCTGTATACATTCCAAAATTTCTTGCATTTTCTTTAAATTGGGCAACGTATTCTTCATCACCAGAGTTTTGCGATTCAAAAACTTTTTGGTCAAAGTCAAGACTAACTTTGCCAGTTTTTTGATCTTTTATATATCTTTTTTGACCAAAAGGATTTAGATAAGGATTTCCAAATTTTGAGACATAATCTTGTTGGAGCGAGATCATTTTTTGGGCATTTTTAATATTCACTGAAAGAACTTTGACTAAATTAGGGGATGCAACATTAATATTTAGTACATACAAAATATAGTCAATAAAATTTTGGGCAATAACAGGTTGATTATTTGCTCATTTTGAGGCACCTTTATTGAGAAAAATTGAAGTTGAAACAATTGACTGGGAAGAATTTTGAATTCCAACAAAAGATTTTGCCCCTCCACTTGAAGGCGCGACTGAACCAAGAGCCAGTCCAAAATCACTAATTGTAAAAGAAGAACCATCTGGAGAAATACCTGCTGGGTTTTGCAGTATTTCATCACCTGCCGTGCTTTGAAGATTTGTATTATAAAGTTCAAAGGAAATTGCCGGTAAATTCAATTTTGCCCCATATGAATTTGAAGCAGATGGGCCTGGTTTTACAAAAGATTCAACTAAAGAATTAAGAATTTGGTGGGAAGAATTATTTTTTACGTAATTTAAAGTGTTAATTGTTGTTGTTGAAACTCCAAAGTCAAATTCTTGACGATTTCTTTCAAGAGCAGAAGCACATGAGAGCAAGAAAAAAGTCGGTATTACAACAAAAGAGTTTAAAATTAGTAACTTTTTAATTTTTTTCATATTAAGTCCTATTTAAATTGAGGTCGAATTACAAGGAATGATTGATTTGATTTTTGTTCAATGTATGTTGGGGCTAAGTTAAAATTTTTACCGTTTTCAGCAAGATATTTTGATTTACCTAATGTAAATAATCCTTCAATTTCATGCCTGTTTTCATCTGAAAAGTAAATTCTGAATTTTTTTAGACCCTCAGCTCCTGGTCTTAAAAGTGCATTTTTAAATTCACCAATAATTGACCAAGATGAAATTCAAGAACTATATCCTTCATCTTTTAGCGTCCACTTTGTTGATAAGTCGGCCTGTTTTTTTAAGTAAAAAATGTTATTTGTTGCATTACTTGCTAATTTAATGTAGAATTTTTGACCTGTTTGTTCATCTTCAAGAGTTAAATATTTAGCTTTCTCGGCATCTTCATTTTTCAAAAAGCCTCAAAAAGCAACCCTGTCTTGTTTTGAGTCACGTCAAATTCCTGAAAGAGATCTTTGGCCAACACCTTGAGTTTTAAGAGAATAATACCAAAAGGCCTCAGGTCTATTTGTGACTTTTTCACCTTTTAAGTTAGTTATTCTTATTGTATTGTCCTCAACAGGTTCAAGATTGTCATCGTACAATTCTCAATTTAAAACTTTTCTTTGGAAACGATCTTTGAAAAACCCGTTATTTGTAGAGACATTTTGATTAATATAACTATTTCTCCAACGAAAACTACCAACAACAGGTTGAACATTTCCGTCACTATATTTTTTTGAATCAGCAAGTTCACCTTTGTAGGCTGAAAGAATCCGGGATAATTCAACTGAAATTTGAGCAAAAATTTCATCTTTTTGGATTTTATTTTTGTTTTTAATTTTCTGAATTTTATCCTGATTTTCAATATTAGCTAAGGTTTGATCAATGAATTTTTCAGGTTTGTCCTGATTTTCTATTTCGGCAATTTCTTGTTGTTCTTTTTGGCTAATTACAAAAGATTGATTATAAAGTTCCTGATCTTGGGCTTTTTTGAAAGTTTCAGTTAAATTTTTGTATAAAGAATTTAAATTTTCTGAATTTTTTGAAGTTACATTATTAGTAAGGAAAAAATTAGTAAAAGGACTAATCAAAGTTTGTGAAAATCCTTGGGCAATATCAAAAGCTGGAATGAAATTTTTAATCCATTTTCTTGTATAAATTGCATCAACAAAATACTCATTTCCAGTGTTAGATTCAGAAATATTTTTATAACCAGGCATAATATTATCAAGCGTTTTATCACTTGGAGAATAATGAACTTGGACAAAATCTCTTGTTAAAGATTCAGGGAAATTATAGACATAATTACTGAAAAAATCATCAGGTCTTGTTTCAAATCTTGCTGAATTTTTTGCACGGAATCATGAAAGTTCAAGGTCTGAGTTCATTCGCTGGAATTGCTGAATTCGATTAATTTTACCAACTGCATAGTCAACAAAAGTTTTTGTCCCTACTAAGTATTGCAATTTGAACAAATCCAAGTCTTTTGCCTCTATTTTTGCTTGACTTAAAAAGTCCTTAAGTCATCTAAAAACTTCTGATTTTTCAGGATCATTTAAATCTGAATTAACAAATGATTCATCATCTAAAACTAAAGAATTTGTTTCATCAAAACCTGCAAAAGTCAATCATGAAATTTTAATTTTATCATTAATGTCTGTAAGTTTTCCAAATTTGGTTGCCGGTAAATTTGTCTGTGTTTTTCGAGCAAAATTTTTAAACCCCATAAATCCAACGGATGATAAAAATAGGTGGTCAATATTTTTCTTATCTATTTTTACATTTTTGATCAACAAGTTTAGAGTTGATTGTTCAAAGGCTTCCATCAACGTATTTGCAAAATTTTGTAAATTTTGTTGCAATTCTTCTTGAGAAATATCAAAAATTGACAATAATTTTTCAAATTTTGAATCAAATTTTTCACCTTTAGTTCATTTAGGCAATGAATTTTCAGTTTGATTTTCTTTAAATTTGAAATTTTTAGATAACTTATCAAAACTATATTTATAAAGGTCAAACTTAGAATTAACATAGTCAAAATTTCAATCTCTAACAAATTCACCTTCACCTTTTTTTGAAATTTTAAGTGCAAATGGATCAATTGAAATAAACTCTAGAAAATCTGAAATTGATGAAAATTCTGTTTGATTATTGTTGTTTTGATATGCAAAATAATTATTTTGATAATCAAAACCAAAAAGAGTTTTGTCTCAAGCATCGAGATAAATTTTGGACTTATCAATTACAGAATTTGTAACATTAAACTTAAAATCTTGGGCAATTCCAAAAAACGGATTTTGAGGAATTACATTTGAAAATTTTAAAAGTTTTCCAAGAGGTGAAGTTCAGCGAGTTGATAAATTTTCATCTTCATCATCAAAGTCACTCTGATCAAGAACGTTATCAAGTTGACTTTGAGCTTGAGTTTGAATTCTTACATTAAAGTCATATTTTGGATTTTGATAATATTGATTTCCATTTACTGAAATTATTTTTCCAAAATATGAACCAGCAAAAATTGGACCGTTAGTTAAGTGTCAAAAATCTCGATTATTTGGTGATGAAATGGAAAATTCATCTAATGATACAAATAAGTGACTAGGATCAATGCTTTTGCCATCTTTGTCAGTGAATTTTATAATTTTGTCTAAGTTTTCATATAGTTTACCTTCAAGTTGGTTCGAAAAGACTCTAGTCAAAATTCCGACTGCAGAATCGTTTTGCCCTTTTGATAAGAGAGATGTAACTAAAGTTCGAAAATAAACAGTATATAAAGTTTGAAGAGTTGAGACTATTTCAGCTATTTTTCTAAAAAGTGAATCTTTAAAAGTTAAAATATTAGTTAAATTTGCGTGTAAATCTGAATCCTTTTGTTCAGAAATGCTAATAATTTTATTAAGAAGTGATTGAATTTGATCTCCGAAATTAAATGTTTTTTGAAACTGTTCGAAAATTGTCGAAACTTGACCCGAAGAACTTGGTTGAGTTCCTTTAAACAATTTGAAAAAATCAAGAAACTTAAATCCAAAAGATTCTTCTTTCTCCAATAATTCTTTTGCTAAATTAGCAACTGCTTGGGGCGCGGTAAGCGAAAGTTGGACTTGTGTAAGAAATTGTGACAAGTCAAAAACTGAATCAGGAATTTCAACATTAACTTTTAAATTTTGTGGGTTTTTGCCAATAATTGTTCCAAAAAATGCTTGATTTTCAACAGGATTATGCAAAATTGAATTAAGTGATTTTTCAAACAATGGAGATGATGGTGAAAATCTGGTAAAAGACTGAGGACTTGAGTCTCATCCATTATCACGAAAGTTTTTGACTATTTTATTCTCAAATTCATCCTGAATTTGCTTAATTTTTTGCTGTAATTCACCAAGACTATTTGGATTTTTAAATGTTAAAGGATCAATTACTGGTTTCCCGTTTTCATAAAATAAGTGAACTTTTAAATTGCTAAAAGTTGTTCGATCCGGGCTTGGTTCAAAATCAGCGACGCGGATTTTTCCTTGATCGTCAAATTGGATTTTATTTCCGGCTCCATCAGTTAATGAATTAGCAAAAATACCTTGAACATCGCTTGAATCAATAAATCCTGTTTGTTTTTCGACATTTTCGCTTGATTCATTTTCAGTATTTGGCTTTAAATCTTGACTTCTATTTCGGAAAAATTTGGAAATTCCAGAAGTTCCCGGATTTATTGTTCCTGAATCTGGGTCAATTGAATTTAAAAGAAAAAGATCATATAATTTTAGTTTTCGAATGTCTGCTGCAGTTTGAAGACCATCAATAGTTTGCAAAAATCTACGAGATTTTTTAGAAATTAACTCGTCAATATTTTGGTTTTCATTTGAACCAAAAATTTGTGACTCACTCTCAAAATTATTATCACTATCAAAGCTAAAGTTTGGGTAAATTCCTTTATCTTCAGGGTTTAAACTAGGCGATGCTTTTCGCAAACTTAGCCCTGAAGATCTTGCATTAAGATATAACTGAAGAACATCAAAATTATAAAAAGACTGTAAACCCAGTCCTGCATTTGTCGAAATCGCGTTTAGAACTACGTTTGAATCAGGATCTGAATTGTCTTGGGCATAATTCAAAGTTTGATGGTGACCATACTCATGAGCGCCAACATATTTTAGATAGTTAATTCCGGTTGTTTTAAAAAATGGCGAAGAAGCCTTTAAAAGTGCAATATAAGGAATTCTTGATGAGTGTGAGTATCCGACAAATTCGCCACGTTTTGTAGTATATTTTTTCAAACCAGTTTCTTGATCAATCTCAAAATCAACATAAGTACCGACAAGATCTTCACCATTTGTTAATTTATCTCTTAAAACTTTATCAATTAGGCCATCAAAAATTTCGCCATAAAGTTGGTAAACTGTTGTGGTTTTTCCGTCTTTAAGAGTTTCAATTTCTTGAATAACCTTTGGAATTGCGCGATTTTTTCAGTCAACAGCAATTTTAAAACTATTAAACTCTTCAACATTTTTAGCATAATCTGGGTTTTCTGGGTCAAGGTTAAATTTTATTGTTTTTGTTGTACCTTCAGCGTCATTTGGATCTGTTAATTCAACTTCTAATTCAGTTTTTGATAGTTTTTTGAGTGACTTAATTTGATATGATGATCATAAATTAGCATCAAATTCAGATAGGTATTCGTTCTGCGCTTCAATTGAAGGACTTTCAGAACGAGCACCAAGTGGAAAAAATAACCTATTATTAGAATCTTTTTGATAAATACCAATCGTTTTTCCAACTGGATGATTTAAATTATATAGATCATAAAATCCGTTTTTTACAATTTCATCCACTTTTTGGGAAATTTTAGTTGCTAATTCGGCAGCAATAAGCGTTATAATATCAGGATTTACATTCTGAGTGATAAAAAAATCTGTTGTATCTTGATAATTAGCGGGAGTTTTTTGATCTTCAAAGGTCGAATCAGACTCAGGATCTTCAAGTTTTAAAGAAAGAATTCCGCGCGGAGTATTATTTTCATCATTTTTAAGAGAGGCTCTGATTGTGTCAGAAATATCACGTATTTTATAGGTTTTTTCAAAATCTTGCGGGAAATTTAGACTATAATTTTTAGGCAATTGGATGTCATTTTCATGAGCAAACATGAGAACTGCCAATTCAAATTTTTTCTTAACATCTTCAATTGTTTGGCCTTCATTATCAAAGACAAAAAAATTCTCAGGACCCTTAATTTTTTCTAATTTAGCAAGAATTTCTGAATCGTTAGCAAATGAGTCTTTTAAAATTTTAAGTATATCATAAAGATAAATTTTTTCATTTTTAACAAGATCAGCGGCAGGAATTCCAGCAACAACCTTAGTTTTGTCATAATTTGCTAAAACCTGTTGTTGCGGAATTTTTTTAAAATATTCATCAAGCGCTTCTTTTGAAATTGCATCTTCGAAAATTTTGTAAGTTAAATTGTCCGGTGCATTACCTCTTCCGGCTAATTCTGAATAAATTGGGAATGAACCAAAAAATGAATCTGGAAAAAATTCGATTCTTGCTTCTTCTTTTCTAACAGCTGAATGCTGACCTAATAATAAATTATTACCTGATCGTGTTACACCCTTTTTTAGTGCAAAATGTTCTAATGTTAGAGCATCTGGGCCTCATGCAACATTTTTAGTAAATCATTTTGCATACTCAAGAAATTCTGAAGGAGAAATAGCATCCCAATATTCGTTGACAAATTTCATAACCCCTAATTTTAGTTCAAAAATTGGGGTTTGACGGTTATAATTTATGGCAAATCAGTCTGCAAACTCTGATTCAGTAAAAACGCGTTTTTCTGATTTAATTTTTGGGTTTAAAAGAATTTCGTATTTGCCGTCTTTACTGTCTTCTACAGGCACAAATGCGGCAACATTTTCACCTTGAGCATTAAAAAAATTAGCATAAACTAACTCACCTTGCTTAGTTTCATCAATGGTGTCTGAGGTAACATCAAGATTGTAAACTCCAAGTTCGTTATTGTTTGCATAAAGTTTAATTCCGCCCATAATTCCGCCAACTGCTGCAGTCAGGCCGCCGCCAGCAAGCAAATAACTAACTAAAATACTAGTTTTTTTCATAATTATAGTCTCCTAATCTCCAACGTTTTACTTCAGAAAAAGTGGCTAAAATATAGTGATTATTTCCTAAATCAATCCACTCAGGTTGGTTAGATTCTGAATATTGGTGCATTTTTGGATCATAAATATATCCTGCAAGTGATTCACCTTTTGATTCAATTGTTGGGATTGATTCAATTAGTGATTTTGTATAAGGGTGTAAAAATTTTTGGGTTATTTCTTTTGTTGGGCCAATTTCTAAAATTCGACCGCGATAAACAACGGCAATTCGGTCTGAAATATATTCAACCATTCGAAGATCGTGCGAAATGAAAAATATTGTTAAATTATATTTTTCCTTTAAATCTTTAAAAATGTTGATAATTTGGGCTTGAATTGAAACATCAAGCGCCGAAATTGGCTCATCGGCAACAAGAATTTTTGGTCTAAGTAATAAAGCTCGACAAATTCCGATTCTTTGTTGTTGTCCTCCCGAAAATTCTAAAGGAAATCTTGATAAAACTGAACTATCAAGTCCAACTGATGCAAGCATGTCAGTGACGTATTTATAAGTAACATCCTTTGTTGGCTTTTGTAAAAGATTGTTTAAAAACTGTGATTTTTTTTCAATAAAATCGGTGATTTTTGGGTGAATTGCGCTGGTTTTTTTAAGGTGATTGATTAAATTAGTAAATAATTCAGGAACTGAAGCCTGGGCTGTATTTTTGTAAAATAAATCGGTAATTTGGCTAATTAAATTTAGGGGAACTTTTTGGTTTTTAAGAATTTTCACTAACATTTCAAAGGTATTTTGATAATAATGTTGTGAAAAAAGTAGTTTTATTGAGCCTTTTTTGCGCTGTTCAAGGTTGACAATTCCTTCGGTGACTACATCGTAAATATTTTTATAAGGATTAAGTGAAGAAAGTGGATCTTGGAAAATCATTTGCACATTTGAAACTAACTCATCAAGAATTTTAGCCCGGATTTTACGAGTATTTTTTGGCAATTCTAAATTATTAATAGTGATTTTCCCAAAACTTCGCGGAACCAAGCCAGCCAGCGCTGACCCAGTTGTTGACTTTCCAGAACCAGACTCACCAACAAATGAGAGAACCTCACCTTCATAAATATTGAAGCTTATGTCGTGAATAACTTTGTTTTTTCGGTTACCACTTCCATAAGTAATATCGACATTTTCAAAGCTAACAATTGGTTTTTTGCCCTTAGATTCAAGCATTTTTTTAACACCAGGAGTCAGCTGACGCCAAGTTTGACGGACGATCTTACCAAAAAAATAAGTGTTTTTTTCAAGATAAAATTTAGAATTATTGCTCATTGTTTTGCCTCATTTTTTGAAATTGGAGTCATTTTTGGTAAATAATTTTTGGTGGCATAACCTTTGGTGCTTTTGGATCAAGAAGTGCTGATTTTATACGGTGAGTTGGACTTATTTTATAAAATTTTGGCTCAACAAAAAAATCTTGTTCTAAGGCATAATCATTTCTAACCGCAAATGCATCACCGACAATTGAATTTAATGAAGATGGAACTACCCCACGAATTGATGCTAGACGATCACCTTTATTTATGTCCGGCATTGAAGTTATTAGACCTCAAGTATAAGGATGTCTTGGATTTAAAAGAATTTCGTCTCTTGTTCCTTCTTCAACAACTTGACCAGCGTACATAATTGTGATGTAATTTGCAAGTGAAGCAACTACTCCTAAGTCATGAGTTATAAAAATGATCGTAATTTTCAGTCTTTTTTGCAAATCACGGATAATATCAAGAACTAAAGCCTGAACTGTTGTATCAAGGGCGGTAGTGGGTTCGTCCATAACAATAATTTTAGGCTCAAGCGAAAGAATTGCTGAAATGACAATTCGCTGAATCATTCCCCCTGAGAGTTCATGAGGATATAATTTCATAACCATTTCAGGATTGACAATTTTTGTCATTTTTAAATACAAAAGTGCTTTTTCATAGGCTTCTTTTTTATTTTTGACAATTTTATTTAACAGCATTCCTTCCATTATTTGAGCACCGATTTTTTTGGTTGGATTCAAAGTTGACATCGGGTTTTGGAAAACAGCAGAAATTATTTTTCCCCGATAATTTGAAAGTTCCCAAGCCCGAAAATCAAAATTATGAACTGGATTGTTAAATAATCTTATTTCTCCTGATTCAACAACAGCATTTTCGCCTGCAAGTCCATAAAGGCAAGAAGTAATTACCGATTTTCCTGAACCAGACTCGCCGATTATTGCATGAATTTTACCTTCATAAAAATCAATTGAAGCATTACGAATAACGATGTTTCGAATTGAAGGATTGGCTGGATTTACAAATGATAAATTTAAATTTTTAATTTGGGCAACAATTTTGTACTTTTTATTGCCAATTTGTTTGTAGAGAACATTTTTAGAAAAAGCTTCAAAATCAAAGTGAGAACGGTTAAAACTTGTGTGTCAATATTGTTGAATTCTGCTTAAAATAGCTTGGATTTTATAGGATTTTTTTGATTTATAATGTTTTTTTATATTAACTTCATAAGCTAAAAATTCTTCTTTAAGTTCCAAGAATTTTTCTTGATATTGCTTTGGATCCAAGTTTTTTTGCTTTAAAAGTTCTAAGTCTTTTTTAAACTTGTCTAAATTTTTTGCTAATTTATAACACAAAGTTGGATTTTCAGCATTTTTGCATTCAGAAAATTTGGCCAAAAAATAAGAAATCATTTATCTTTGCCTCCTTAGAGCGTCTTGAACTGAATTTCCGATCATTTGAATTGACGAAGTTAGTAAAATTAAAAAGAATGAAGGGATTAAAACATAACGAGGATATAAAGTTACAATTGGAATTCCGGAATTAATTGCATTTCCTAAAGTTGGAACATTTGGTAGTGAAAGACCGATAAAAGCAAGACCAGTTTCGCCAAGAATTGTACCCGGAATTACAAAAACAATATTTGTAATTAAAAGTGGAATAATTACTGGCACAAAATTAAGAAGAATTTTATAAGAAGGAGTCCCTAAAACACGTGAGGCAATTACTCATGTAAAGTTTCTAGCTCTTTTTATTTGCGCACGAACTTGATTTGCAAGTCCGATTCAGCCTGTAAGTGAAAATGATAAAACTAAAACTCAAAAGCTCGGGCGCAAAACTAAAGTCATCAAAATAATAACTAAAATTGTTGGTATATTTGAAACTATTTTAATAATAAAGGTAAAAATTTTGTCAAAAAGGTCAAAATTACCCATTAGTGTTCCAAAAAGAGTTCCAAGTGCGACATCAAAAAGGGCCACAATAAAACTTAAAATCAATGAAAATTGCAATCCGTGTCATAAAAATGCCCAAACATCGCGACCTTGAGAATCAGTACCTAAAATAAATCCTTGTGTAAAATAGTTTAAGTTTTTCATATCAGGTCGAAGTTGAGTTGGCGATCCAGTTGTAAAAGGGATAATAATTGCTAAAATTAGCATGAAAATAATAGTAACAATTCCAAAAACACCTGAAAAGGAACGGGAAAATCTAAGGAAAACTTCATAAAAATTATTCCGGGGCTTACCAAAATAATTACGATCAAAACTTTTTGACTGAGCAACCATTAATTTTCACATTTGGTATGAAAAAGGTTGCAAAAATGGATTAGGTTTTAAGTTTTGGTCAATATATTTTTCAATTGACGGAAATTGATTCATTATTTTGCCCTCCTTCTAATTCGCGGATCGAGCAATTCGTAACTAATATCACGTAATGTATAAGAAATTATTGTCAAAAGTGAGTAAATAATTACTAAAAAGAGAATAATATTATTATCTTTTGACTGAATTGCATCAATCATGATCCCCCCAGATCCTGAAATTAAAAAGATTTTCTCGACAAAAATTGATCCAACAAAAGAGCCTAAAACAACTAAAGGGAAAAATGTTGCAATTGGGAAAAGTGAAGCCTTAAGTGCATGAGTTCAAACGAAGCGATTTCTTGTTAAATTTTTTAAATACGCAAATTTAGCATGCATAGAATTTAACTCATTATTAAGCTCAAATCGAATGTATCGCACATAACTAATTACAGATCCAATTGAAAGGGCGATGGCAGGTAGGACAAAGGTGGAAAAATCCTGTATATTAAAAATGTAAGGAATTCCGGCTCTTTGTCCAAAAATTAAAAGAAAAATTGCGAAAACTAGCGAAGGAATTGAGGAGAAAATCGCTATTCAGACTGTCGCTAAATTGTCCAAAAACTTACCTGGATTTTTTCCAACAGCAATTCCAAGTGGAACTCCAACTAAGAGTGTTAAAATCACTGAAACGATACCTATTGAAAAAGATGTGAAAAATCTTTGTCAAATAAAATCGCTAATTTCGACACGAGGTCTTAGACTATATGAAATTCCAAAATCAAAATTAATAAAATTCCAAAGGTAGTTAAAATAACGTTGTGCTTGCGGCAAATCAAGTCCATAAAGTTGTTTTTCTGCTGTTTTTTGAGCATCATTTAGGCCATCAAGAAACCCTGGCTCACCTGGAATTGAGTCAATCAGAAGAAAAACTAAGGTCGCAACAATTCAAGCCACTATTACAAATTCGAGAAAAATTTTTACAATTTTTTTCGAAAAACGGAAAAAAAGCGATTCAAAACCGAAATATTTTAATAGTGGATTTTTCTTTTTCTTTGTTGGCGGAATAGTATAAATAAAGTTATAATCAATAATTTTTCTGTTTATACCTATTTTTAACAGATCTCTGCGATGTTCACCATCATTTTTTAGGGTCATTTTTTTCCTTATTATTTAGTTTTAAGTGTTTTTAAATAAAAAAACGGGTTTTTGGCCCGTTTTCAAATTAAATTTAATGCTATTTTAGAAATTTCACAAAATTAAATTTGAAATGGCCGAGTTTTTAATATTATTAAAAATATTTTTATTTTTGTAAGAGTTAATGGATTTATAAAAGGCATTGAAAAAAGAATATGCAAAAAAACTGATTTTTTTGGAAAAAACCATTGACATAAACTCTCGCATTTTAAAAATATTTAAAATAAATTGCATATTAATTTCCTTATATTATGAAAAACAATTAACATTTTAACACAAAAAATAAAAAATAAGCGAAAATTAAATAAGTAGAAAAATCTCAGACAATTAGTTTTTTACCTATGATTTTGATTACACCGCTTTTGTTAATTTTTTCTAGCATGTTCATTTTAAAAATTTGGACAAATAATTTACCTCATATAATAACTTGGAGTTTTATATGATAAGCAACTTTGAGGCCTTTCATTGTTATACCAATCAATAAATTCACTTATTTTTTGATAAGCAATAGCCACATTTTCAAAATTTTCGCCCTCAATATTAAGCAATTCTCGTTGAAAAACCGCATAAAAATATTCAATAGGACGGTTTGCAAGTGCATTACCTTTTGGCGACATTGATTGTTGGATACCATTTTGCTTTAAAAAATTAGCAAATTTGTAGTTCGCATATTCCACGCCATGATCTGAATGGAAAAATTTTGGTTTAATATTGTACTTTTTGATTGTTTGTTTTACTAAGTTTATAGTTTCTTCTGAAAATCTTGTTTTAGAAATTGAAAAATTGAGCAAGTAATTGGATTTTGTTTCAATAATTGAGTGTAGATAAAATCATTCGTTGTTAATTTTGATAAATTTAATATCAGCAAACCATTTTTCACCAAAATTTTCTGAGCTAAATTCACCTTTGATATGATCTTCAGTCCAAATTCGCGTAAACTTTTTCTCTTTTGGTGCTGGTTTTCCTTGCTTTTTATAAGCTAGTGATTTTAATCCTAAAAATTCGTAGTGTTTTTGAAACACGTACGTGCTTACATAATTTCCCTGATTTATGTAAATATTATATAGGATGTCTCGGCCTTTTACCTTTCGATTTAAAATAAAATTTTCGCGAATTCACTGAAGTAAGTCTTCATCATAAATCATTTTCTTTGGTGGTTTTTTCACCCTAATTTTCTCATAAATAGAAGTGCGATTAACCTTAAAAACGCTACAAATTCTAGTGGAATTTTCGATTTTGTTTTTATCTTTTTCTTGTTCTTGTTTTCGTTTTTTGAGCTCCTCAAGAATAATCCCGGGGTCAACCCCGTATTTTCTAAGAACAGTTTCAATTATTTCTTGGTAAACTTCACGATCGTTTTCAGAAAGATCGTTAATTGTATATTTCTTTTTTGGTTTGCGTGGAGATTTGATTTTTCCACGAGTACTAATTAAACTTTTCATATCATTATTATAAAACTTTTTTTGCCAATTTCTTATCAAATTATTAGCGTATATATGCAACATTCATTCTTTATCCGCTTTTTTACTTTTAGATTTGTTTTTGTAAATTTCTCTAAATTCTTCTGCAAATTGCAAAATTGCGTTTTTTAGCCCTTTAGATTCGGCAATTTTGATGTATTTAAATTTGTCTTCAATTGTAAATCTGTATTGTTTCATTTTGACACACCTTTTTTCGAATAAGTCTGAAATTGGTGTACTAACTTAATAAGCGAAAATGTTTTTTTTTTTTTTTTTACTCAAACGATAAACTTACGTAAATAACCTAATTTTCATATTTGAAAAAGCTTTTGGATTAGTCAAATTCATAATCAAATTTAAAATTATCGCTTTCAAAATTAGCAACACTGTCTTGATATGGAATAGCAAAGCTTTGAATAACAACACGAAAAATAGGATCTGTGTCTGAAATTTTGAGGGGACTTTCAGGAATTTTTGGATTTAAATCAGAAAAATTAAAACTATAATCAGCAACAGATTCGGGTTGATCAATATTATTAATTAGCTGTAAATCATACTCAGAGTTTAAATTTTCTTTTGAATTAAGCTTAATTTTGAATGGATTTTCTAAACTTTGATTATGCCAAAAAAGCCTTAAAATAGGGGTTGGTTTTATATTTGGGGCGCTTAATTTTCATTTTTTATCAGTTTTTGTCTCAGTTTTTTCATTAGTTTGAGAATTTGAACTGTTAAGAGGGGATGAAAAAATAAATTTATATGCATTAATTAAAAGATAATTTTTATTGTCTTTTTGAATAATATTTGGTTTTAATAACTTAGTTTCAATATAGCGTCAGTTTTGCACAAAAATTTTTGAAATTTTTTTATGTTTTTCAAAATTATCTTGATCTGAATCATTTAAAAGGTCGGTATTTCCGTCATTTATTTTTTTACCTGAATAAACTGCAAACGTTTTTTGAAAAATATTTTTCAAAAAATTTGGATTAGTTTCCTCAGATGAGTCAAAGTTGTCCTGAAGAGCTAAAATTCGATTTTTATTATCAAAAACAAAACTTTTTGCAACATCAGAAGCATAAATTTTACTTTTTTCCTCGGGCAGAAGATTAATTAAGCTAGGTTTACTTAAAAATCACTTTAATCTAATAGCATTTACTTCCGAAACATAAAGATCAAATGAACGCGGATTTTGTTTTTGGAATTCATCTTTGTTTTCTGAAATTGGAATAATCACAGATGGAGTAGAAGAAATACTTATTTCTGTTTCTGGTTGAGAGCAGGAAATCAAAAAGATTGGCAAAATTGCTAATCCACTAAAAAATTTATAAAAATGTTTTTTTATTGGCACCAAAAACCTCGCTTTTTAATCATTTTATTTTAGCTTTTTTAATCTTTATTGAAAATTAGAGGTCTAATATTAAATTTTAGAAGTTATTTTTTATTAGGTTTTTACTTTAATTTAATAAAAATTGTAATATAATTTTTAGATATTTTACTAAATTATAATTTAAAGAGACTCAAAATGATTGAAATTAAGGATTTGTCAAAAATTTTTGCCGATAAAGTTTTATTCCAGAATGTAAATTTAAAATTTACAGAAGGAAATACTTATGGAATTATCGGTGCAAACGGAGCTGGAAAATCAACTTTTTTAAAAATTTTAGCTGGTTTTATCGAACCTTCATCAGGATTAATTCAAACTTCACAAAATCAAAGAATTTCGGTTTTATCACAAAATCACTATGAATTTGATGATTTTATTGTTACTGATGTTGTAATAATGGGAAACCAAAAATTATACGAAATTCAACAGGAAAAAGATCAAATTTATGCAAACCCGGATGCAACAGAGGCTGATTATAACCGCGCTGGCGAACTTGAAGAACAATTTGGACTTTTAGGCGGTTGAAGTGCTGAAAATGATGCACAAATTTTACTTTCAGCACTTGAAATTCCTAAGGAATTTTGATACTCAAAAATGTCAGAATTAAAATCATCATATAAAGTTAAAGTACTTTTAGCAAAAGCGCTTTTTGGAAATCCTGATATTTTGATAATGGATGAGCCAACTAACCACTTAGATTTTAAAGCTATTAAATGACTTGAAGAATTTTTGATTAATTATAAAAATATTGTTTTGGTTGTTAGCCATGATAGCGATTTTTTGGATCAAGTTTGCACTCATACTGTTGATATTGATTATGGTGAAGTTAAAATTTTTACTGGAAATTACAGTTTTTGAAAACAATCTTCTGAGTTATTAAGAGAACTTCAAAAAAATGCTAATGCAAAAAAAGAAGAGCAAATTGCAAAATTAGAGGCATTTATAGCAAAATTCTCTGCAAATGCGTCAAAATCTGCCCAGGCAACTTCGCGAAAAAAATCACTCGAGAAAATTCAGCTTGAGGAAATCAAACCTTCATCACGAAAATACCCTTACATTCGTTTTAATGTTTTCCCAAGACCTGGAAAACAAATATTAAATGTTGAAAATTTGAGTTATAAAAATCCTGAAACTGGCGAGTTTCTATTTAAAAATGTGTCTTTTACACTTTTACCAGGTCAAAAAATGGTAGTTTTTGTTGATGATGACTTAATAAAAACTAAATTACTTGACATTATTGCCGGAAAAGAAGCCCCAACTTCAGGGACAATTACTTGAGGCTCAACAATAAAATTTGATTATTTACCAGCAAACACAGATGATTTTTTTAATTCAGATTTAGATTTAATTTCTTGAATTTCACAATGGCCAATTTTTAACACACAAGATGAAAATAAAGACAATTCAACTCATAGAATGCGTGCTTTTTTAGGAAGAATGTTTTTTAGCGGCGACCAAGTTTTCAAAAAAGTCAACGTTACATCCGGTGGAGAAAAAGTTCGACTAATGTTTTCAAAAATGATGTTAAGTGAATCAAATTTTTTAATTTTTGACCAACCGCTTAACCATCTTGATTCTGAATCAATTGATTCTTTCATTGAAGGTTTAAAACTTTATGATTCAGGAGCAATTTTTACAACTTACAATCTTGCCTTAATAAAAGAAGTTGCAAATGCGATTTTGGATATTAAGCAAGACTCAGCCGTGTTTTTTCAAGGTTCGCTAGCTGAATATGAGAAAAAAATAGGAATTTAGACTATAAAAGTACTTTTTTTAACTTTTAAATTTAATTTAGGAATATATTAAATGGTTTTTGATACTATTTGCGCCATTGCTTCAGGAGCAATAAATCAGGCAATTTCGATCATTAGAATTTCAGGACCAAATGCCTTTAAGATCATGGAAAAAATTTTTACCGGGAAAATCGGTAATTCCATGGAAATAACTTTTGGTTGGATTCATGATAATCAAACTAAAATTGATCAAGTTTTAGTTCTATGATTTGCTGGAGATAAAAATTTTGTAGGCGAAGAAACTGTAGAAATAAACGCTCATGGCGGAGTTTTAAATACAAATTTAATTCTTGAAACTATTTTAAAAACTAAACTCGCTAGACTTGCAAATCCTGGAGAGTTTAGTTTACGTGCTTTTTTAAATGGGAAAATTGACTTAGTTAAAGCTCAAGCGATTAATGATTTAATTCATGCACAAGTTAAATCACAACACAATGTTGCTCTTAAACAGTTTTCTGGTGCAAGTTCAAACTTTATTAAAAAATTAATCCAACAAATCGAGGAAATTATCGGGACTATTGAGGTAAATATTGATTACCCAGAATATGATGATGTTGAAATTCTGACAAATCAGATTCTTATTCCTAAAATTGATGAATTAATAAAAAATTTTAATGAATTAATAAAAATAGCCGATAATTCAAGACTAATTTATGAGGGAATAAGGACATCTTTAATCGGTGAGCCCAATAGCGGCAAGTCTTCGCTTCTAAATGCTTTAATTGACGAAAATAAGGCGATAATAAGTGAAATTCCTGGAACAACTCGCGATATTGTTGAAGGTAATTTTGTGATTGACAATCTACTTTTTAAAGTTTTTGATACTGCCGGAATCAGAAAAACTAAGCAAAAAATTGAGCAAATTGGAATTAGTAAAACTTTTGAAAACATGGAAAAATCTGATTTAATTTTACATGTTATTGATGCAAGTCAAAAAAAATCTAAACATCTTGATTTAGGTGAAAAAATTAGCGAAAATCAAGTATATTTACAAGTATATAATAAATCTGACCTAATTGAAAATAACGAAGAATTTGCTGATAAAATATTAATTAGTGCTAAAAACAAACAAATTGGTAGCTTAATTGAAAAAATTAAAAGTATTTTTGCCTTTTTGGGAAAAGAAAATCAATTTGTCGCTAATTCATTCCAAATTTCACAGATAGAACTAGCAAAAATAGCAATTATTGAGGCTAAAAATAGTCTAGAATCTGGTTTTGGACCTGAAATTGCCATTGTAGATTTGCGTAATGCTTGAAGAGAATTGCAAACTATTTTTGGCAGAACGGACGATGAAAACTTGCTTGATTCAATTTTTTCACGGTTTTGTCTAGGAAAATAATAGAAATTTGCCACTTTAGCATGATCATATGACGACATTTTGTCTTTAATAATGAATAAATGTACGCTAAATTCGATCACACGAGCAAATTTTTATGCTAATTTATGTGGTTAAAACCATTCTTTTTTAAATATTTAGTGTAAAATTAAAGCTTGTGTATGAAAATAAATCTGTTATATCGTGATATTTTAAGAAATTTTTTAACTTAAAAATCATTTCTTTATGAGTTTTTATCAAAACATTTTGTTTTTTAAATTCAACAGAACTGGGCCTAAAATACTATAAATATACGTTGCACTATCAAGTAAATTAAGATTAGTGCTGTTAGCAATCAGAACTCCGATAGAAAAATCTTATTTTGAAAATTTGTTTCTACGTTAATTTATAGCAAATTTTTCCCGAGTTTCCCAGTTTCATAAGGTAATTTTAAAAAAGTATCCGGTTTTAGGGACTTTTTTAAGTTTTTTGGTAAAAGTTGGTTACAATTTTATTAGTGATTTATTAAGATATCAAAGTAAAAATCATATCTATTTCAAATGTTTGGATCGCTAGGGACACCATCGTGTTTTTTAAATATAATTTGCTGATCTAAAGTGTTAAATTCAACCCTTTGTCTTAATTTTTGCAACATCGATACTAAACCAACTTAGTTAATTTTTGTTTTTTCATAATTTATAATTATACCATAAAATTACTTAAAATGCTACCAAATGCTACTTATAAAATTAAGGTTTTACATTAAAAAAACACCGATTTACGGGTGTTTCTTCATATTTATATTCACTAAAAAGTGAATTTTTGTCTTAAAACTGGGAAACTCGGGATTTTGAAAATTTGTTTCTACGTTAATTTATAGCAAATTTTTGATTCAAATCAATAATCTGTTGATTCTCAATAGTTTTCATATGCTCCATGATCTTTTTTTGGCTTGATTTTGATTGAGATTTTTTTCTTTATACCGGCCTTTAGAGATTGTTTCTGCAAGCTTGACTCTAAAATTTTCTCGATTTTTAATTTTAATTTTGTACATTTCATTTTTTTTAACATTCCATAATATACCTTTTTCCTTTTTTAAGGCTAGCATATATGAAGCAGTTTGTAAAAAATGGTCATCTGTTAAATAGTTAACAAATTTAAGTTCATAAACTGTATTATTTTTTACAACATCAGCTATTCCGTGAACATTCATTGTAAAATTATTTACGTTATTATTATATTCTAATGAACAATGTTGTTGAATTTTTTCGTCCCTACTAAGTTCCTTAGATAATCTTTTTTTCATTTGCTGAATAGCATTATCATTGACAAAATCTGTTTGCGCTTGTTTAATATATCTTTCTTGATTTGTTTCTAAATAAACATAAAATAGTATTAAATCATTTAATGATTTTCTTTTTTCATTAAACTTATTGTATAATTTTTGTTTATAATCCTCGCAGTTTTGGATTAAATTTTGAATTTCTTTTTTAATATCGTACCCATAGAAATAAGATGCTTCAAGAAAAATCCCATTACATGGAGTAAGATTAATGAACCCATCATGGTTTTTTACCTCTATTACCCTTTTATCCTCTTTATGAATTTGTTCTACATCAAGCATTTGGCGCATTTCGATAATATCTTCATCATAATTATGTTGAAACATTCTAGACATTAAATATTCTAGTTTACCTTTTTGATGGTTACTAGATCGGCTTTTTATAAGAGTATCTTCATCTAATATTTTATCTTTAACTAATTTTTTATCCTTAACTTTGTAAGGCGGCTTTACGAATATGATTTTTTCTTTTCCTCTACTTGCCGCTACACAAAATAGATTTCTTAAAATTTCATAATTACTAGCAATTTTTTCTAAACGTCCAAATCAGTATCTTTCAGTAAAATCAAAAATAACACAAATAGGTCTTTCTAGTCCTTTTGAACTATCAAATGTTGTAAAAATCGCCGGTTTTTGTTCGTGATTCAGATTTTTTTCGGCATCTCTAATCGCCGGTTTTTGTGCGCGATTCAGATTTTTTTCGGCATTTCCAATTGATGCATAAACAGTGTCTTTATTAAAAATATGTCAATGTTTATCTTCAAGGTAATTTAGTACTTTTGACATTTGCCCATGATTTTTACCTAAGCATAAGATATCTGAAGGTTCTTGCTTAGATAAAAATTCCTTAATTTGGTCAAGGTCCATATATTCGATCTGACAATTTTTATTGACCCCCTTAATTCTTTTTTTTCAAATTCGGCCCAACATTTTAGCGTGATATTTAGGCATTCTGAAGGAAACAGTTAAGCTAATTTTTTTATATGATCCTAAAAATTTATCAATAAAACTCTTAACATTTAATTTAGTGTTATCATAAATTTTTTGTTCAATATCGCCAACAGCAACAATTTGGATGTTAGGATTTTGTGTTTTTATTCTTTCTAATAACAAGGATATTAGAAACGCAATATCTTGATACTCGTCAATTAGTAAAACATCAAAGGTTCCAACAGATATATCATGGTCTAAAAATATTTTAATTACATCCCCATAAGAAGTATTAATACTTTGTTGGTCCAACATTGATTTTGCAAATCCATGATAATTTTGTACAATAACATTATCGTTTTTAATCTTGTTTTGAGCATCAATTTTTAATAGTGTATTGTAAGTTAAGTACAAAATGTTTTTACTAGAAGGAAATTCATTACACAAAGCTTGAATTACTGTTGTTTTTCCACTCCCAATACAAGCATCAACTAGAACATTTTTACCTTTTAATGCTAACTTAATCACTTTCTTTTGTTCCCTTGTTAGGTTCATAAATGTCAAATTAGTCCTCTTTTTCTATCCATAATTACTTTCTTATTAAGTAAAATCTAATAATGTGAATATACGTTTCTATTTTTCCCTAATTGTTTTAATTTTTTAGCTATTAAATCTTGTAAAACTGATTCGACAGTTTTTTCAGTTTTTAATGAGTAAATTTTTATTATTATTAAATCCTACAAGGCAAATTTAATTAATTAATTAATTAATTAAGCAATTAATAAATTATTTTATCATAAATCCTGATTTTTCGAATTAGCTTGGAATTACTATAATTTCAAAAAATTTTTAATGGTAATTTATTATTATTCTAATTTATTTTTGCTTTTATAAGTTATAATTTTTTAAAGAAACAACCAAATTTATACTAGCAAGATTTAAAAAATGCTATAAAAACAAAGGTTATTTTAAAAAAGAGAGGCAAAATGGACAAATTCATTCTTTTTGATATTGGCGGTACAAACATTAAAATGGGAATTATTGATAATAACAATTTTTTTCACCAAACAAAAACTTTTAAAACCAATATCAGTTCAATTCTAGAGAATTTAGAGGGAATTATCAACTCAATTTTAGAAAAATCAGATTTTTCTAAAGACATAAAAGGAATTGCTATTGCTACAATGGGCGGGGTTGATGTTGAAAAAAAGAAAATTATTTTTGTAAATCATAAAACTTTACCATATTTTGGCAGTGATTTTTCTATTTTAGAAAAAAAATTTAATTTGCCTGTTGTTGTCGAAAATGACGCAAATGCCGCTGCAATTTCTGAAAAATTTTATCACAAAAGCTTAAAAAATTACGCAACAGTTACTTTAGGGACTGGCGTTGGAATTGGAATTGTCAAGGATGAATTAATTCGAGGTGAAAATTTTCTTGCTGGTGAATTTGGTTATCTGATTTATGAAGGTCAAAGACTTGATGATTGACTTTCTTTTAGTTTGCTTGATAAAGAAATTAGTAAACTTTATAATATTAGAATTTCTGAATATGAAAAGTTTGATAATTTATATAAAACTAACCCTGATTTTCAAAAAATGATTGATGATTATTTCCAAAAAGTTGTCGAATTTACTTATCAACTTGCAATTTTTCAAAATTTAGAAAAAATCTTTATTGGCGGCGGTTTTTCCTATATAAATAAGAAATACTTTGCAAAAATTCAGCAAAAATTCCTAAAAATGTTAGAGCAAACTCCTTATAAATGTGAGCTTTTGATCGCCGAATCCAAAAATAATGCCGGTATGCTCGGTGCTTTTTACCTTTTAAGGCAAAAATTTAATCTTTAATAGATAAATTAACAGAAACTAACAAAAATAAAGAAAAATCCCGTTTTTGAAAAAAATACGGGTTTTTTTATATATAATTATTTTATATACAAAAAATAGGAAAATCAATATAAAGATTTTTCTATAAAAAGGAGGCTAACATGGAAAAATATCATGGATTTTTCCCCGCTTTAATAAGTCCTTTTAATGAAAAAGGCGAACTAATGACTAAAAATCTTGAGGATATTCTTGATTTTTTAATTGATGTCCAAAAAGTTGATGGTCTTTATGTCACTGGATCAACGGGCGAATTTTTGTTAATGTCTGTTGAAGAACGACAAAAAATTTATGAAATTGTAGCTAAAAAAGCAAAAAATAAAGTAACTTTAATTGCACAGATTGGAAGTTTAAATCTTGATGAGGCAATCCAACTAGGAAAAAAAGCTAAAGAACTTGGTTTTGATGCAATCAGCGCAATCACACCTTTTTATTATAATTTTTCTTTTGATGAAATCAAAAACTACTACGAAGAAATTGCAAAAAACGTTGATTTACCGATGTTTATTTATTACTTGCCTCAACTTGCAGGCTCAAAAATTAACATTGAACAATTTGGTAGCATTTTAAATCTTAAAAATGTTATTGGCTGCAAATTTGGGTCAAATGACATCTTTTTATTCGAAAGACTAATCAAAACTTATCCGGAAAAAATTTGAATGTATGCTTTTGATGAAGCTTTTGGACTCGCTTACCTTTTAGGGGCACGTGGATTTATCGGTTCAACTTATAATACAAACGCAATCAAGGCAAGAAAAATTCTTGATTTGGCAAAAAAAGGTGATTTACTAGCCTTTAAAAATGAAATTCACACTTATAATGACTATATTCAATCACTTTTAGAAGTTGGACTAATGCAAACAATCAAAGCAATTATGCAACTTTATGGTGTTGATGCTGGTTATAATCGCCTTCCATTTAAGAAAATTTGCCAAAAAACACTAAATCAAAAGGCACTTGAAATTAAAGAAAAATTTTTAGACTAACTTCAACTTTTTCAAATTTTTAATTATAAAAAGTTGAAAAAGGGGGAAATATGGAAGAAAATAAATCAAGTTTTTCAACAACGGATTGAATTATTTTAGCAATTTATATGCTTTCGATGCTATTGCTTGGACTATTTTTTTGGTATCAAGAAAAAAATAATAAGCAAAAAAGCACTGATTCTTATTTAGTAGCCAAGTCAATTAAAGTTCCGTCAATTGTTATTGCTCTTTCGATTTGGGCTACCGGGCTTTCGTCCCTTACATTTTTAGGTCTCCCCGGACTTGCTTTTAAAACAGGATGAATGTGATCTGTCGGGCAAGTGGCAATAATTTTGATTAGTCCGGTTTTAATTAAATGAATTATCCCTTTTTATCGCCAAATTACTGCAAATACTGCATATGCTTATCTTGAGAGTCGTTATAATTATTTAATTCGGGCTTTAAGTGGTGGTTTATTTGCTATTTTTCACATTTTCCGGATTGCAATTGTTCTGTATATTCCGGCACTGACTTTGTCACTTTTTGTTGATTTAGACATTTATTTGATTATCGGAATTATGGCGATAGTCGTAATTTTAAACACTTTTTTAGGTGGTTTTAAAGGTGTTTTGTGAACTGATGCAATCCAAGGTCTTGTTTTACTTTTGGGAATTATTTGCATTTTGATTTTTGGATTAGTGCAAACTGACTGAAGTAAAGGTGATATTTATCAGTCAATTTTTAATGCCGGTCAATGAAAAATAAGTGCCGCTAGTGGTGGTATGTTCCTTCTTTTTTTAGGAAAATATGTTGAGACTATTTTCTCATATACAGCATCTCAAGACATCGTCCAAAGATATAAAACCTCAAGATTCATTTCCGGAACTAATAAAACTATCTATATTAACGCAATTTTAACTTTGATTACTATTTTTGTGTTTTATGGCGTTGGTTCAATGTTATATAGTTACTTTAAATCCCAAGGATTTGATGTTGATGCCAAAAATGCAATTGACCAAATTGTTGGTCGCCAAGGTGCAGCAAATAATCAACTTCTTTCATTTTTCATCATAAAAGTCTTACCGACCGGACTTTCTGGTTTGATTATTGCCGCAGTTTTTGCCGCAAGTCAATCAACAATTTCTTCTTCAATGAACTCACTTGTTAATGTTATTGTTAGTGACTTTATCCAACCAATTCGTAAATTCCGGAAAAAAGCACCTATAAAAGACCGAATAATGTTGATTATATCAAAAATTTTAATCACATTTTTCGGAATTCAAGGAATGTTAGTTGCTTTTCTTTTGGCATATTCAGAACAAACTAATTTATTTAACCTTTTCCTTGCAGTAGTTGGACTTTTTGGTGTGCCAATTGGTGCTGTTTTTATGTTAGGAATTCTAACTCGAAGAACAAATTCTTTTGGTGCCGTTCTTGGAATTAGTGTTGCTTTTATTACTGCTTTATTTTTATGAATCTTTACAAACAAAAGACTTGTTCCTGAAAATTTAGCAATTGAATTTGCTAGCGAATATGTAGCGCTAATTTCCTTTTTCCTTACAATTATTTTTGGCTATGTCGGTTCAATAATTTATACTTTCTTTAGTAAAAAAGAGAAAAATTTAACAAATTTAACAATTTGAACAAAAACACCTGAATTTGATCAGCTAATTGCCTTAGAAAAACAAATTGCAAAAAATGATTCTAAGTTACAAAAAGTTGCCAAAAAAGTTGCAAAAACTGTTCCAAATCTAATGCCAAAATGGTATAATATTCTAATTTTTGGACATCCTAATTATAGAGAAAATGAAACAATTCAAACAAATCAAGAATTTTCTCAAATTCAAAAAGTTCAAGACGAAAAATTAGACCAATATGAAAAAATAAAAGAAAAATTAGCAAAAATCACTAATTAAAGGGTAAAAAAATGCGTCTTTTAAAAAATAGTTTCATTGTCTCATGCCAAGCGCTCGAAGATGAGCCGCTTTATGGGCCAAAAATAATGCAAAAAATGATGAAAGCTGCACTTTTAGGCGGGGCTGATGGTATTAGAACTTCACAAATTGACAATGTTAAAGATTTTTTTGAACTAAACCAAAAAGTACCTTTGATTTCTTTAATTAAAAAAACTTACCCAAATTCAAGCGTTTTTATTACGCCGACTTTAACTGAACTCAAAGAATTAATGCAATTTGATAACCAAATAATTGCAATTGATGCAACTCTGCGCAAAAGGCCGGCAGAAAATCTTGATGAAATTGTTGATTATTTCCATAAAAATCGAAAAAAGAACCAATATTTACTTGCAGATTGTGCTGACTATGAAGATGTTGAAAATGCAATTAGATTAAAATTTGACTATGTTGCCCCAACTTTGCGCGGTTATACAGAAACAACAAAAAAGCACAATAATATTGAAAATAATTACGAATTTTTACGTTGAATGGTTGAAAAAATCCACAATACCGGCATAGAAGTTGTCGCTGAAGGTGGCTTTAATGAGCCTCAAAATGTAATTGACGCTTTTAAAATTGGCGCTCATTCAGTCGTTGTTGGTTCAATGATAACTAGACCTTATGTTATAACTAAATTTTTTGTTGACAAAATTCGCAAAGAAATTAACTAAGAATTTACGACCTATTTAAAAATAAAAGCTTCTTGTTGATTAATTCAAGAAGCTTTTATTTTTAAAATTTTCATAAATTTTGCTGAGTTTGCCAGTTTGATGGCTAAAATTCACTTTTTAGTCAATATAAATATGCAAAAATACCCGTAAATACGGGTTTTTTAACGCTAAAATCTTAATTTTTATTATTTTAAAATTAAGATTTTGCAAAAAAAAAAAAAATGCTTGGTCAAAAATAAAATTATGTTATAATAAACATCACTTAAGAATAGTTAATAAATTTAGAAATCAGAATTAAGGGGGAATTACTTATGTTTTTGCCATAAAAAAATCAAAAAATGTGAATTATCCATTATGTTTTTAAATATAATGGAATGCTTTAAATTTACCCGTTTAGAAATCTTTAAATTTAGGGCTTTTGGTTATTGTTCTTTCAAAACTTCATATGTTTTTTTAGGCTCGCTGCAAATAAAAACGAGTTTTCTATTTGCATTGAGTTTAAATAGTAGTTGTATTTTTTTATGATTTTTGTTGTTTTATCCATAAATTGATTTTTACCAGTGTTTTAAAATAGGTAATTAACTTTTGCCAAAAAAGTTAAAAAGTGCCCAAAATCGGACACTTTTTAAGATTATCTCATCAAACTGGCAAACTAGGGAGTAATTTTAAGAAGAAAATAATTTGTCTTGATTTTCTAAAAGAATATCGATAGTTCTTGCGATTGTGTCAGATTTACAGCTTCCAATTTTTCTTGAGGCTACCTCAATTAAATCAGGAGTTGCATCTTGCATTGCAAAACCATAACGAGCTAGTTTTATCATTCCATAATCATTAGAACTATCGCCAAAAGTTATTAATTTTTTGGTACTTATGTTATTTTTTTCTAGTAATTCTAAAATTGCAGTAGATTTATCCACATTTAAAGGATTAATATCCAAAAAAATTCGGTTTGTTATTGTTACTTTATATAAATTATTTAGCTTTTCAGCTCATTTTTTATGAAGATTTATAATTGCTTTTTCATCATTCCGAAAGGCAATTTGTGTTATTGGATCTGCTTGAATAATTTCTATAATTTCAAAATCATTCAGTTTTGTATAGTGTTTTAGGTCCATTATATGCTGATTTTTTAATCAATCATAATTTTTATGAGGAGAATATTCAAAAAGATTGTGTGGGGTTGAAAAAGCACAAATTGAATTAGTATCTTTACAATCTTTAAATAAATCAAGTGCAACTGATTTTTTAAGTGTGCCTTTGTTTATTGTTTTTTTGGTTTTAATATCATAAATTAGAGTGCCATTATTTGAAACAAGATAATGAAAATATGGATATTGTTTTGCTAAATCAATGCAAGCTGACAAACCTCGACCAGTTGCTACAACTAAAATATGCCCTAATTCATAGAGTTTTTTGAGCATTTTAACATTTTCAGGATGGATTGTATTGTCATAGCGCAATAATGTTCCATCAAGATCAAAAGCAAAAAATAGTTTCATTTTAATCCTTTTTAGATTTAAGTTGTGGAAATAAAATAACTGACCGAATGGATTCATTATTTGTTAATAACATCACAAGACGATCTATCCCAATTCCGCAGCCTGCCGCTGGAGGCATTCCATACTCAAGAGCTTGAATAAATTCGTGGTCAACTTCTGAAGCTTCTTGATTTCCTTTTTCTTTTTCGTTAATTTGTGCTTGAAAGCGACCTAATTGATCAATAGGATCATTCAACTCGTCAAACATATTTGCAAATTCTTTTGTAGCAATAAAGAGTTCTGCTCTAAGCGTAAAATTGCGATTATTAGGATCAGATTTTGCTAAGGGTGAAATTTCAATGGGATGACCGGTAATAAAAGTCGGATTTATTAAAGTAGGTTCAACAAATTTTTCAAAAAATTCGTTGATTAAATGACCTTTTGTAAAAAATGGTTCAATTTTTATATTGTGTTTTTTAGCTTCCTCAACTAAAGCTGAAAAATCTGCATTTTTAAGGTCAAAATTCATTTTTTCCGAAGTTATTTGAACCATATCATACCGTGCAAATTTTTGTGAAAAATCAATTTTATTATCTCCATATCAGTGTTCTGATTGATTTAATCCGAGTTCTTCAAACAAAAAGCGAATTAAATTTTCAGTTTGATTCATTATCTTGTTTAAATCTGAATAAGCTTGGTAAAATTCAATTGAGGTAAATTCGGGATTATGAGTTGTATCAAAACCTTCATTACGAAAAATTTTGCCTATTTCATAAACAGCATTAATTCCACCAACTAATAATTTTTTTAGCGGTAATTCAGTTGCGATTCGTAAGTAAAAATTTTGGCTTAATGAATTATAAAATGTTACAAACGGCTTAGCCGAAGCACCACCTAAAACTGGTTGCAAAACAGGGGTGTCAACTTCTAAAAATCCTTGTGAGTCAAAAAACTTGCGAATTAAGGAGATGATTTTGCTTCTAATAATAAAAGTTTGTCTTGATTTTTCATTTACTAATAAATCCAAATAGCGCTTACGATATTTATCATCAGCATTTTCAATTCCATAATATTGATCAGGTAATGGATGGAGTGATTTTGCTAAAATTGAAAAAGTTTCAGCTTTAAGACTTATTTGATTTGTTTTAGTTTTAAATAAATATCCAGAAATTTCAACTATGTCGCCAAGGTCTAAATTTGAAAAAGTAAACTGATTTTGTGTTTGAAAATCTTTGTTTGCATACACTTGAAATTCTAATGATTGACTATAAATAATGAAAAATGGGGAACGTTGGCGAATAAGACGACCTGCAAAAGCGACTTTAATCTGATTTTCAACAAAAAAGTCATGGTTTTTATCTTGATATTTTTTAATTATTTCATCCAAATTATCATGCAAGAAAACTGATTTTGGGTAATTAAATCCTTTGGATTGTAAATTTTTAAGTTTTTCAAGGCGAAATTGTTGTTGGTCGTTTAATTTTGACATAGTCTTATTCCTTAAAACGTCAATTTAATTCTGAAACTATTTTCAGTATTTCTAAATTTTAAATAAAAATGAAAAAATTTTAATTAGTCTTGTTTTGGAGTAGTGTCAGAATTTTCTTCTGAATTTTCACCAGGGGTTTGTTCTGAGTTTTGTTCAGGATTTTCTTGTGAATTTTGATCTAACATTTGTTCAGGGTTTTGGCCGGAATTTTTTTCAGGATTCTCGCCTGAATTTAGTTCAGAATTTTGCTCTGAATTTTGTTGAAGATTTTCATCTAAAATATCTTCAGGATCTGGATCTACTGATAAAAGTTCACTCAAAATATCAGAAGGTTTTACAGCACTAGTTTGAACTGGGTCTGATTTTGGAAGTGGTTCAAGAGTTTCAGCTAATTGTTGAATTTCTTCATAAACAATTGTTTCTTTTTCTAATAAAGTATCCTTGATTAATTCAAGTAAATCTAAATTATTTTTAATTGTTTCAGAAGCTTGTTTGTAAGCATTAGAAATAATTTGGCGAATTTCGATGTCAATTTCATGACCAACTTTTGAAGAAAATGATGTATTTTTTATATAATCTCTTCCTAAAAATGGCGATGATTGGTCTTGTTCATACTGAATTGGACCAAGTGATGACATTCCAAGTTCGGTAACCATTTTACGGGCAATTTTTGTAGCTTTTTCAATATCATTACCAGCACCAGTAGAAATTTCTTGCTCACCATATTTTATTTCTTCAGCTGCCCGACCACCCATAAATGCCGCAATTGTTGCTAAAAGTTCTGATTTTGTACTGTTATATTTTTCTTCTTCAGGAAGCATTAAATTATAACCACCGGTATTTCCACGGGGAACAATTGTAATTTTTTGAACTTTTACCCCGGATCTTAATTTTAAACCAACAACGGCATGACCAGCTTCGTGATAAGCAACCATTATTCTTTCTTTTTCAGTTATTACGCGATTTTTCTTGGCAGGTCCACCAATTACTCGGTCAATTGCCTCGTCAATTTGTTCACTTGTAATGACTTGAGTTTTTTCACGAACTGATAAAAGTGTTGCTTCATTTATAACATTTTCTAATTGGGCACCTGAAAATCCAGGAGTTCTTTTGGCAATATTTGCAAGTGTGACATTTTTAGAAATTCTTTTACCTTTTGCATGCAATCTTAAAATTTCTTCACGCTCTCTAACGTCAGGAAGACCAACAATTATTGAACGGTCAAAACGACCTGGACGTAAAAGGGCTGGATCAAGAACGTCAGTTCTATTTGTTGCTGCTATTACTAAAAGTCCGGTATTTTCAACCATACCGTCCATTTCAACTAGAAGTTGATTTAGTGTTTGCTCTCTTTCGTCATTACCCCCACCAATTCCTGAACCACGGGAGCGTCCAATTGCATCAAGCTCATCAATAAAAATTATTGCCGGAGAATCATTTCGTGCATCTCTAAATAATTCACGTACTCTTTTTGCTCCAACACCAACATATAATTCCACAAAGTTAGATGCAGAAATGAAGAAAAAAGGCACATTTGCTTCACCAGCAGTAGCTTTTGCAAGTAATGTTTTTCCAGTTCCCGGAGGACCTCCTAGCAAAATTCCGCGTGGAATTTTTGCACCAGCGCTAGAATAACGCCCAGGATTTTTTAAGTAGTCGATAAATTCAGCAATTTCCTCTTTAGCCTCAACATTTCCTGCAACATCAGAGTATTTTTTATCAGATTTAATACGGATTGCTTGATTTTTTCCAGGATTGAAAAAACCCGGACCTCCTTGAGAATTTTTGTTCACACGAAAAATAATAAAACCAATTATTAAAGCTGGCAAAAGTATAGGGAGAAATGAGAGAATATATTGACCAAATGTTGTAGATGGTCTATCGGCTGAAGTAAAAGAAGGCAAATAGACATTATCTTCGGGTTTTTGTGCACCGACTAAATTGTAAAGTTCATTAAGAAGAGCCTTTGTTGCTACTCCAGGATTTGTATAATTTGAGGGAATTGTTTTAACTGCAAGTGAAACTAATTCTGAATATGTTGTAATATTTGAATTTTGCAGTTGATTTTTAATCAATGGGCTAAGTTCAGCAGCACCAGATTGGAATTTTGTAATAACAGCAGGATTTGCTATTACCGAATAAGCAATTATTTTACCTTCAGTAGCTTCAACTACACGAATTCGATAAGCATTAATATCAAAAATAATTGAGTAAAAGAAATTACCATCGGTTGTGTTTTTGGCATTTTTAATTAGTTGTTCTTCGAAATGAGATAAACTTTTAACAGTAAGACTAGGTTGTAATTGAGTATATATAAAATAAGTAATCACCCCTAAAACTATAATTAAAAGAACAATTCAACCGACCGATGGCTTCTTTTTTTGTTTTACTTGCATGATTTTCCTTTCTAGTTCAACAAATCTTACTAAATTTTACTAGATTTTGCGTATATTTTTAGTTTTTTTTTAATTATATAGTTATTTTTTTTTATTAAAAACGATCCATTGGGTGCTTTTGAACTAATAAAGTCAATTATTGAATTGATTTTTCCCTTTGATAATTTAATATTGTCAAAATTTTGGTGCAAATATAAAAAGATAATTTCTGGTTTTTTTCGAATTTTTTGGAAAAAATAAGCATGATATTCTGTTTTTTTTCACTTTTCAAGAGTTTTATAATTTTTTTTTAGTTCTATTAATTTAAAAAAATTTGCAATGAAATGAACAGAAAAAGTAAAAAATAAAGAAAAAGTGCTTAATTTTTGCAATTTAAAGCGAATTGCGTTCCTTCTATATTTGTCTGTAAAATTTGAATCATCATCAAGATAAGGGATTTTTCTTTTTTTACAACTTTTAAGAATTCTTTTTTTTGTGTAAAAATACAAAAGTGGTCTTGAGATTTGCATTCCAAAAAGGAAATTTTGCCCGCGGATTCCTCAAAATGTTACTAGCTTTTTTTGCTCTTTTTGCAAAAAAATTGTCTCAACAAAATCATTTCAATGATGAGCAACAAGTAATTTTGTGCATTTAAAATGTTTATAAATTCGGTAAAAAAACTCGTAACGAACCTTTCTTAAATTTGCTTGCAAATTTCCTGAAACAGAAAAGCTATCAAAGGATAAAATTTTAAGCATTATATTATATTTTTGGCAAAATTTTGAAACTAATAAAGTTTCAAAAATGGCCTGTGGCCTCAAATTATAATTGACATGAACAACAATTATATCTTTATTTTTATATTTGTCAAGCAAAAACATTGAATCAGAGCCGCCAGAAACTGCAATTAAAAATCTTTCTTTAGGCTTTGTTTTTGTTAGCATTAAATTTTTGAACCGTAGTCATAAAACTATTTGATAAATAAAAAATAAGAATGTCAGCAGCTTGGTCAATAACTTGTTTAACTTTAATTTTGGCCTGATTTTCAAAAGGACTAAGCACATATTCCTTAGAATTTTCGGCCCGCGAAATACCAATTTTTAGTCTTTTTATATCTTTAGTACCGCATTTTTCAATAATATTTTCCATACCTCGCTGGCCGCCTGCGCTTCCAGTTGCTCTAATTATTGCCTGGCCAATTTCAAAATTCATATCATCATAAACAATTATCACGTCCAGAATATTAATTTTGTAAAATTGGACTAATTCAAAGACAAAATCACCTGATTTATTCATGTATGTTGTTGGTTTTGCAAGAATAAAATCACTTGTTTTACAAAAAACGCCATTTTCAGTTTTTTGATCAAAGGTCAATCCGAGTTTTTCAGCTAATAAATCAAGAACTCAAAATCCAACATTATGTTTTGTTTGAGCGTATTTTTCACCTGGATTACCAAGTCCAACAATTAGTTTCATCTTAATTTACCTTTGATTTTATAGCTTTTTTTGCTTTATTTTTTAATTCAGGAACTCTAATTACTTCTTTATCACTAAGTTCCTCAATTATATCATCATAATCAGTTTCGGGCGAGAAATTATTGAAAAAAGTAAAAGGATCAATTGACTTACCTTCAAATATGAACTTATTTGTGTCAAAAAATTCACTAATTTGCATCTCTAAAAGTTCAATAGTCTGGTCGTCAAATTCAACAAAGGTTTTTGTAGTTTCTCAAGTATTTCTGTCAATTTCAAAGGCAAGAATATTTTTTTTCTCATCAAAAACAACAGAAAAAATTCTTAAATCTTCAAATTCAGTATAAAAAAGTGAATAAAGTTTTTCATAAGCTGGCTTTGTTGAATTTGAAATTTCTTTTGCGATTATTACTCGCTGCGGGTCTGAAAGGTTTATTGGTTCTTGAGTTAAAGTTTTTTTAGTTTTCATATCCATTTTGTGTTTGTAAAAATCTTTCAAGTATAATTTGAGCTGCTAATTTGTCAATAATTTTTTGTCGTTTTTTAAAGGACAGGCCTGAGTCAATTAAAATTGAGTTTGCTTCCTTGGAAGAAAGTCGCTCATCTTGGAAAAAAAGTTGTATTTGATAGTGTTTTTTTATTAATTGGGCAAATTCTTCAACCATAATTGTTCTTGGCGAAATTTTACCTGATAAAGTCAAAGGATAACCTAAAACAAGAGTAGAAACGGAATATTGATCCAATCAAAAACCAATTCGCGCAATAACTCTTGCAAAATCATACCTATTAAAATTATATTGCTCAAGGGGCAAAGAAATTTTCCAATCTGAATCAGAAATTGCAAAGCCGCAAGACTTAACCCCTAAATCAAGCGCTAAAACTCTGGGTCTAATGCTCATAAAAGCTTAATTATATTGTCTTTTATAGGTTTTTTCTTGATTTTTGCCTGCGCTATTTTAGAATTTCCACCTCCTGCACCATCGTAAATTTCCATAATTTTTTCAAGAATAACATTTGATTCTAAGTTAAAAGATGCAACTGTAATTAAATAATTTTCATCTTCGAGATTTGCAGCTAAAATAAATGTAGATTTTGGGTTTTTTTGTCTAAAAGTAGCTGCTGATTGTTTTAGATTTTTGGAATTAAATTCCAAATCAATGTAGAACTTATTTTGATTAATGTCAACAAAATTTTCTGAATTTAATTCTAATGATTGAGAAATATCTTGATTTTTTAGGATTTTTTTGTATTTTTCTTTAAGCTCTTCTTCAATTTTTGTCAAGTGCTCAAATTCTAAATCTAAATCAGTAAAACTTGGAAAATCAAAGGTAAAATCCTGACTAATTTTTGCAATTTTATTAACCAGTGAACTAATTTGAAACTTTAAAAGTTCAATATTTTGCTTTAAAAACTCAACATTTTTGGCAAAAGAGCTAACCGCACGAATCCGGTAAATTCCAGAACCCTTAGTTTGGCAAGATAAAATTGTGAATTTTTCTAATAATTTAGTGTTTTGAATATGAGTTCCACCACATAAATCTGTTGTAATTCCAGGAAAAACTACAAGTCGAAGCGCATTAGGATCCATGTATTCTGATTCTTCTAATGTCATAATTGCATTTAGTTTTTGGGCTTCTTGTAGATCTGTGACTAAATATTCACGTTGAACTTGTTGACTTATATATGAATTTACACGGTTTTCGACAGATTTTATTTGTTCTTTCGAAGGTTTTTGGGCACAAGGAAAGTCAAAAGTCAATCTTTCTTCATTATTATCAGATCCAAGTTGCTTAATTTGAGGACCAAATTCTGCCCGAAGTGAGGCAAATAAAAGGTGAGTTGCCGAGTGATTTCGCTCTAATTTTAAACGGTTGTCTGAATTTAGCTCTAAAATTACAGGTAAATTTTTTGATAGTTTACCTTCAAAAACATGGACATTATTTAAAAATTTATCTTTAAAAACGTCAATAATTTCAATTTTTTTGTCGCCTTGAATTATATATCCCTGATCATGTTTTTGACCACCAGCTGTTGCATAAAAAGGTGTTTTTTCAAAAATTGCATATGAAATTTCACCTTCGTTGGTTTGGTCAATTTCATTAAACTGGTTTGCTAAAAAAGTAATTTTTGTTTCAGTTTTGTGAAATTCATAACCTACAAATTCTGAAATTTGTGATTCAACTTGATTTAAAGAATCAATAACTTTTCCCATACCTTTTTTAATATTTGCCCGGGAAATTTGAGCATGTTTTTCGCGATATTCTTCTAATGATTTAAGGTCAAAACTAATATTTTTTTCCTGGAGGATTTCCTGAGTTAGTTCAGGAGGAAATCCGTAAGTAACAAAAAGTTTAAAAACAATTTCTGGAGAAATTTGGCCTTCAGTTTTTTTTATCTCATTTTCTAAAAGTTCATGACCAATTTCAAGAGTTTTTATAAAATTTTTTTCTTCATGATAAATCACGGACTCAATTTTTTCAATATCAAAATTAGCATTCAAGGTTTTAGCAACAATTGGGGCCAATTTGTGTAAAAACTCTTCTGAAATTCCTAATTTTTTCCCGTTTCAATAAGCTCTTCTAATTAAACGCCTAATTATGTAGCCTCGGTGTAAATTTGATGGCATAACTCCATCATTTACTGCGGCACTTATTGCGCGAATGTGGTCGGCAATTAGTCTAAAACTTTTATTGATTTGGGCTTGTTTTGCATCTTTTTTAAAATAATTTTCAATATCGTATTTAAAATTAGTGTACTTTTGAATTTCTGCAATAATTGGTAAAAATAAATCTGTATCATAATTAGTTGGACCGTTTTGCAAAATTGAGACGATTCTTTCAAAACCTGCACCAGTATCGATATTTTTTGACATTAACGGCGAATAATTTTGTGCTCCGTCGTTATTAAATTCTGAAAAAACAATGTTTCAAATTTCAATAAAACGGTCATTTTCGATGTCATTTCTTATTAATTGATCGCCACGAGCATCAAATTTTTCACCACGGTCAAAATAAATTTCAGTACATGGACCACAAGGACCTTGACCTAAGTCTCAAAAATTAGTTTTTTTACCGCCGGGAATAAGTCTATTTTCAGGAAAACCTAAACTTTTCCATTTATTTAAAGTCTCAAAATCACTATCATAATATGTTATATAAAGTTTTTCAGGGTCTAATTCTAATCATTTAGTCAAAAATTCAAAGGCAAAATCAATCGCCTCAAGTTTAAAATAGTCTCCAATTGAAAAATTTCCTAGCATTTCAAACAAAGTGTGATGCCTTGAGGTTTGCCCAACATTTTCAATATCATTAGTTCTTAGTGCTTTTTGCGAATTAACAAGTCGTTTTGAAGGTGGAATTTTTTTACCAATAAAATAATCTTTTAACGCCGCAACTCCTGAATTAATTCAAAGAAGTGAATCATCATTTTGTGGAACAAGGGGTTTAGATTCTATAAGAAGATGATTTTTTTGTTGAAAAAAATCATATCAAAGTTGGCGAACTTCATTAGCTGATAATTTTTTCATTTGTTTTATCCTTATAATAATAATTTTACTTAATTTTTAGGATTTGTAAAATTTTATATTAAAATTTTATCTATGTTCCGTTTTTTTGTTAGTGAAAAACAAGAAAATTTTTTTATTCTTGATGATTTAAATTTAAATCATATTAAAGTTGTGCGAATTAAAAACGAAAATTTTATCTGTGTTTATAAAGGTGAATTTTATCTTACAAAATTAGTTCAAAATTCAAACAAGGCTGAAATTATTGAAAAACTTGAATTAAATAATGAGCCTAAAAACAAGGTTATTTTAGCACTTGCAATTCTAAAGACAAAATCTTTTGAATTTGCAATTCAAAAAGCTGTTGAAATTGGCGTAAGCGAAATTTGACCATTTTTTAGTAAAAATGTCAGCCAAAAATTAGAAGGAGACTTAAGAAAAAAACTAAAAAGATGAGAGCAAATTTGCCTCCACAGCGCGCAACAGAGTTTTCGAAATTTGATTCCAAAAATAAATTTACCTGTAAATTACAGTGATATTTTGAAAAACTCTAGTAATTTTAGCCAAAAATTAATCGCCTTTGAAGGTCAAAAAAACCAGACAAAAATAGACCAATCAGAAAGCGATACAATTATAATAATTGGTCCTGAAGGCAGCTTTGATGAGTCAGAGATAGAGCTAGCCCAAAAATTTGATTTTCAAGTTGTATCTTTAGGTAAAAGAATTTTGCGCTCTGAAACAGCCGCAATTTTTTTATTAAGTAAATGCATAAATGATTAACTTTTTAGTCAAAAAGTGAAAAAATCTCCGAAATTTAGTAGTTTTTCCTAAAATTTCGAAGATTTTTTATTTTATTCTTTATTTTTTTAATTGTAACTTAATTTTAATAAAAAATTAAAAAATATTGTATAATTTAATAAAATTAAATTTAATTTTTTACTCCCGAAAAAACACTAAAAATAGGAGATTTTATGAAAATAATATCAATCGGAACTAACCATGCCGGAACTTCATTTTTAAGAACCCTAAAAACTATTTACCCACAAGCGGAACTTGTCTCATATGATAGAAATACTGACATTTCGTTTTTAGGTTGCGGAATTGCACTTTGAGTTTCTGATGAATTTAGCGATCCATCTGGACTTTTTTATTCAAGTCCTGAACAATTAAAATCAATGGGAATCGATGTTCATTTACAGCATGATGTTCTCGAAATTGACCGTAAAAATAAAATTATTACTGTTAAAAATTTAGTTAGTGGCGAAATTTTTAAAGATAGCTATGATAAATTAGTTTTTGCTGGCGGAACTTGGCCGATTATTCCACCTTTCGAAGGAATTGATCTTGAAAATATTTTAGTTTCAAAAACATTTACTCACGCAAAAGAAATTAAAGCAAAAGCAGTTGATCCATCAATTAAAAATGTAATTATTATCGGCGGTGGTTACATTGGTATTGAATTACTCGAAGCTTTTCACAAATATGGTAAAAAAACAACACTAATTGACATGCAAGATAGAATTATCCCTAATTATTTTGATAAGGAATTTACTCAAAAAATTGAGGATAAAATCGTTGAAGAAGGTATTAATTTACAATTTAATCAAAAAGTTGTTCGTTTCATTGCCGATGAAAGTGGAAAAAAAGTTGCTTTTGTTGAAACAGACAAAGGTAAATATGAAGCTGACCTTGTAATTTTAGCTATCGGATTTGCACCAAATACTAAAATTTTAACAGACGTTGAAAAAACTGCTAATGGCGCAGTCAAAGTTGATGAATTTCAGCGTTGCTTAAGTGATAAAGATGTTTATGTAATTGGTGATTCAGCTTCAATGGTTCACAATGTAACTAAACAACACGCTCACATTGCACTTGCAACAAATGCCGTAAAATCAGGAATAGTTGCTGCTTTCCACATCGCAGGACGTGAAGATATTCCTTTCCCAGGTTATGTTGGAACAAATGCAATTTCTGTTTTTGGATTTAATTATGCCTCAACTGGATATTGTGAAAATGCTTGTCCAAAAATGGGATTAGATAATGTTGGCGTTGAATATCTTGAAGACTGAGATCGCCCAGAATTTATGCAAAATAAATCTAAAGTATGAATCAAAATTGCTTATGACAAGTCAAGTCTAAAATTAATTGGGGCTCAAATTGGTTCATATGGGAAAGAATATAATCACACTGAAGTAATTTATTTCCTTTCACTAGCAATTCAAAAAGGTCTAAAATTACCTGAAATTGCTCTTTCAGATTTCTACTTCTTGCCTCACTATAATAAGCCATTTAACTTTGTAATCCAAGTAATTTTAAATGCACTAGGGCTAAAATATAATAAAAAATAGGATTTTTGCCTCAAAAATTTAACTAAAAAAAACCAGTTTTATCTGGTTTTTTTTAGTACTTGAGTTTGACAGTTTGATGAGCTAATCTTAAAAAGTATCGTGTTTTATACACTTTTTTAACTTTTACCAAAAAGTTAATTACCTATTTTATTGGTTTTTTTAGTTTTTAAAATTCAAGGCAAATTTTAGGACTAAAGTTTTTTCATAAGTAAGATTGACTGTCGTTTTTCAATAACATTTTGACTAAATTGTAATTTAGAATTAAAAATAACATCAAAATCTTCAAAATTATAGTCATAAAAATTGGCTGAAAAATTATGAATCACCTTAATAATTTCGTTTTTAATTTGGATGTTAAAAATAATTAAACCTTTTTTATTGTCAACAGTTTCAAATTTTATCGAATCACAAATTGTTTGATTATCTGGCAATCTAAAAAACTGGGTTTTTAGGCGAAATTCGTTAATTTTTGCTAAAAAATTAAAAATTTTAGTTTTAATTTCGCTAATTTCAAGAAGGCTAAAATCAAGACCGTTTGTAAAATCGGTGGTTTTATTTGAATAAAAATCAAGAAATTTATTTCCCTGATATGGAAAAGGTGGTTTTGTTGCATTTAAATTAAGTTGACAATTTGAATAACTAGCGCCCGAAAAATCACATGCTTTTGAAAAGGCAAACTCAGTTCCTGAACTTAAAAGAACTTTTCCTTGAACAAATAAAGTCATCATTAATGCTTGACGATAAGTTTCGATAAAAGCATTTTTTGTCAGTCCTGAGGCACTTGTTAAAATTTTGTCAGCCAAAGTAGGACCATCATATGAAGTTATATAAGAAACATTTATACTAATATCGTTTGCAAAAAGGTCATCTCTTCTAGCTGAGTGATAAAAATCGCCAAAATCAAAGTCAAAAATCCCACCTGGAATCAGTGAAACATATGAGGCAAATTTTGAACTATTTTTTGACAAAATTAAACCTTTATCACCAGGAACATTCGATCCGCGAATAACATTCGGAAGTCCATAATTTAAATAAGCAAAGTTAAAATTATTAGAACGACTAGTTTTTTCAGTTCGATTTTTGTGTTGTAAATCAGTTTTTTTACAAAATTTACCAAACAAAATAATGTTAGGATTTATTTTTTTCAGTTCGATACTTATAATTTCAAGTGATTTTTTATCAAAATACGAAGCTGCATCAAAGCGAAATCCATCAACTTTATAGTATTGCACAAAAAAAATGAGTGAGTCTAAAATTAGCCTAAATGCCATTGGCTTTTGCGAATCAAGAGGCGGAAATTGGGAAGGAAAAGACAAGGCCTCATCGCGATAAAAATAACCACGGGCTACATCATCTAAAATTGATTTGCAAAAAGTTTGACTAAAAGCAACATCAAGAATAATTCCGATATTTTTTTTATGAGCTGAGTCAATAAATGCTTTAAATTCTTTTATTTTTAAATACGGATCAAGCGGATTTGTCGAATAACTTGAATTAATTGAGAAAAATCCAAGCGGATCATAGCCTCAGTTATAGTTTGTAAAATGTCCTTTTCCTTGACCTTTTTTAAGAATTGAAACATTTTTTTGACTAAAAGTATAACAAGAATGAACTGGTAATAATTGTAAAAAATTAAAATTTAGTCCAGATAAATAATCAAAAATTTTCTGATCTAGCGCCCCAAGAAAAGTGCCTGGATTTGCTATGTTTGAATTTTTTGAACTAAAATCGCGAATATTTAATTCGTAAATTAGTGCATCATTCAGCGGATTTTTGCTTTGAAATGATAATTCTGAAGGACTTATGCCAGCCTGAGGTGAATAAATATCAATTAAATAACTTTTTGGAACTTCATTTTTAGTTCAATCAAAAGGACAAATACTATAAGAATAAGGATCAAGTGCTTCGGTTATTGTTGAATCACGGTGTTCAATTAATAAATTATAAAGATATCCGTGAAATTTTTCATCAATTTCACAAAATCAGACATCAGATCGCTTTGTCATTGCAATTATTTCGGTTGGATTTGTGTCTTGAGAATTTTCATAAATTGCAAAGTGAACCCGCGTTGCATCAGGTGATCATAAATAAAATTCAAAACGGTTTGAATTAAAAATTAAGCCTAGCGGTCCTCAATATGATTCGCCACGCGAATTTTTTCTAATTAAAGCAGTATCATAATTTATAAACATATTTACTATAAAAACCCAAAAAAGTGCTAAAATAAACGATAAATCTAGAAGTTGTTATAATACTTATGTTGAAAAAATAGCAAAACTTCTATAAATGTGCTAAAAAAACATATTTTTTAATTATAACATAATAGCTAAAAATCATTTACTTTTAATTTTTTATTTTAAAAAAATTTTAAAAGTTGTATAATTATTTTAACCTTTATAAAATTAACATTTCAATAAAAGGTTGTCCTTGTGACGACTTTTTTGTTTTAAACCTAACAAACTTATTGAAAACATTGAAGAAAAAGGAGAAAATTTGAATTTAATACAAAGGTTAAAAGATGAATTTAATGATATTTTGTCAATTAATTTTGTTTTAGAAGACGGGCTGAACTATTTAAGAGTTGTTACAAATTATAATTCACTTGATCAAGTTGAAGCGATTTCTAAAAAAATTTCTGAATTTATTGATAAAATTGAATCTAGTGAAAATAATTTTATTTTAGAAGTGCTTTCAAGAGGACAGGATTGCCAAGATGAATAGAAAAAGAGAAAAAGTTACTAAAATTAACCCAAAAGACAACGCAAAATTAATTGTTCAATCAATTAAGGAGGTTGCTAAAAACAGCGAATTATCGCTAGATAGAGTTGTTGACATTTTCCAAGAAGCTATTGAATTTGTTATATCACGAAAAATTGACCCTGACGCGCATATTTTAATTGAAGCTAATTTGGAAGATTCAAATTTTAAAGTTTTTAATACAAACGGAATTGTTGTTGAAGATACTTATTTTGATGAGCTGACAAATGAAGAAAAAATTAATGAATCTATTTCATTTATTTTAGTTTCTGATGCGAAAAAGGTTAACGAAAATGCCCGTGTTGATGACATTTTTTCAATTGAACTTGACCTTACAGCTTTTGAACAATGACTCTTTACAGCAATTATGCACACTTTTAAACAAAAAATTTCTGAAATTGTCCGTAATAATGTTTTTAATAAATATTCATTATTAAAAAATCAAGTTGTCTCTGCGACAATCACAAACAAAATTTCAGCTGGTTACATTTTTGAAATTGACGATGACAAAGTTTCTGCTTTTATGCCAAGTCATTATGCAACTGGAAATAATTTAAAAATTGGTTCACGTCATGAAGTTGTTATTGAAAATGTAACTAAAAATACAAAACAGTCACAAGTTGTCGTTTCATCAAAATCAGTTCAACTTGTTAAGAAAAAAATAATTGATGCAATTCCTGAATTACAGTCTAAATATCTTGAAATAGCTTCAATAGCACGAATTCCTGGTGAAAAATGTAAGGTTGCAATCCGAAAAACTGATGATGCCGAAGCAAGTGATATTTCCGAAATTGGCTCAGTTGTTGGCGAGACTGGTTCAAGAATTTTTGCAATTAGTCAAGAACTTGATGGCGAAAAAATTGAAGTTATTAAATATGATGACAATATAATTCAATTTATTGTAAATGCAATGTCACCTTCAAAAGTTATTTGCGTAAAAGAGTTCAAAATAAGTCATAAATTACGGCGTTTTACTGTGGTTGTGCCTGATTTTCAACATAGCCTTGCTATTGGAAAAAACGGTTCAAATGTAAAATTAACAGCCGATTTAACTCGTAGTCAACTTCAAATTTTGCCTTATTCTGCAGTTCTAAAAGACAATAATTTCCAAATTGAGTGAAACGGAAATGTTAAAGATCATCAAGAACTAATTGATCTCAAAAACGAATATATGCAACGTCAGCAAAGTCGCGCTTATCAAAATCAAAATAAGTGAAATTCATATAGTCGACCTAGCAATAGTTTTGACTCAATTTTGCAGCAATTTGAATCAGATATTCTCGAACTTGAAAAACCTTATGGGGTTGAGAATGAATTTATCCCTAGAAGTAAGCTAAAATCTGCTAAAACTCAGCCAGAAGTTGCTAAACCCGCTAGTCCTGTAAAACAATCAGCAACTAAAAATCGACCTTCAGGTAAAGTCGTTAATAAAAAAGAAAATAATCCAAATTACTCAAATTATCAATCGGATTCAGAAGAAAAATCATACTCTTTTTCAAATGTAAGTCAAAAAAAATTTTTTGATGCCGATTCTTTGTTTGACTCAGCCCTTAACGAAGCAATTAGCGAAAATGAATTAATCGACAAACAACATTTAGAAGAAGGCAAAAAACAAGAGCAAAAAACTCCAAAAGTACAAGTCAGTCATCGAACCGAAGAAGACAATGAATCATATATCCAAAATGAAAAACAGATTAAAAATTTCAAATCAGATGATGATCTTGTAAAATACACCGGTGTTGATGATATTGATATTGACGATTTTGACTTTTAAGGTAAAAAAATGAAAAATCACACAAGAAAATGTATAGTTGATCAAAAAGTTTATCCTATAAATAATTTAATTAGGTTCACTTATATTAATCAAAAATTAATTATTGATAAACATTTTGATAAAAAAATTGGTGGCAGGGGCGCTTACATTTTCAATGATTATGAAAAAATTCAATATGCGATTAAAAGAAAACTTTTTAATCGCACTTTTAAAACAAATATTTCCGCTTTTGCTTACCAAAATTTAGCAATCGAGGTAGAAAACTTATGAAAAAACCGCAAAAAAGAATCTCAAATGTAGGCGAAATTAAGGCTCAACTAAAAACTGTTGAAACTAAAGTTCACAACGGAGTTTTCCTCTTTTCGGGAATAATGACAATTAGCGAACTTTCAGAAAAAATTAATGTCTCTGTTAATGAAATTATTACTTATTTTTTCAAACAAGCAAAAATGTATAATTTAAATCACAGTCTTTCTGAAGATGAAATTGCCGAAGTTTGTCTTGAATTTGGACTTGATTTTAAAAAAGAAGTCCAAATTGACGCATCAAATTTCATGGAAGAAGTAAGTATTAAAGACGAATCTGATCATCTCAGCCACCGCCCACCAATTATTACGGTTATGGGTCATGTCGATCACGGGAAAACAACACTTCTTGATTTTATTAGAAAAACTAATGTCGCAAAAAATGAGCGTGGCGGAATCACTCAACACACCGGTGCTTATCAAGTTACTTTTGAAGACCATATTATCAATTTTATTGACACTCCAGGTCATGAAGCCTTTACCCAAATGCGGGCTCGGGGGGCAAAAGTTACCGATATTATCGTCCTTGTTGTTGCCGCTGATGATGGGGTTATGCCTCAAACTAAAGAAGCTATCAGTCATGCTACTGCCGCAAATGTGCCTATTATTGTTTTTGTTAACAAAATGGACAAACCTAATAAAGACGTTGATCGAATCAAAAATGAACTTTCAGCATTAAATATTGTCACCGAAGAATGAGGAGGAAACAATATTTTTGTCTACGGTTCGGCTCTAACTGGTCAAGGAATTGATGAACTTTTTCGGTCTATTTTGCTAGTTGCTGAAATTCTTGAACTAAAAGCAAACAAAAATCGCTACCCAATTGGAACCGTTATTGAAGCAAAACTTCACCATAATAAAGGGACAATTGCAACTCTAATGGTGCAAAATGGAACTTTGATGGTTCGAGATTTCATTGTTGCTGGTTGTCAATACGGTCGAATTCGTTCACTTGAAGACACAAACGGTAAGCCAATTAAATTCGCGCCTCCGGGAACCCCAGTTATTGTCACAGGTCTGAATTATGTTCCTGAAGCTGGTGATAAATTTTTTGGTTTCCACGAGGAAAAATTTGCCAAACAACTTGCATTAGAAAGAAGACAATCAGAAAAACTTTCAAAAACAAAAGCTCAAACTACACAACAAACAAAAGAAAAAACCTTAAATATTATAATCAAAGCTGACGTGACTGGAATTGCTCAGGCTTTGCACTCAACAATTGAACAACTTGCCTCAAAACATGTTCATATTCACATTTTGCACTCAGGAGTTGGGATTATTAACAAAGCCGATATTTTGCTGGCCCAAACTTCAAATTCAACTATTTACACTTTTAATCTCCAAGTTCCACCAGCAATAAAAGCGCAAGCTAAACAAGCACAAGTTGAAATTCGCGAGCACACTATTATTTATAAAATAGTTGATGAAATTAAAAAACAAGTTCGAAGTATGCGTGAAATCAAATATGAGCTTCAACAAATTGGAACTGCCAAAATTATTGCTAAATTTTGGTTCTCTAAAGTCGGTTCAATTGCTGGATGTAGCGTTGTTAGCGGAAAATTTGTAGAAAATTGCAAAATTGAATTATGAAGAAATTCAAAATTAATTCACTCAGGGAAAATTGAATCACTTCAGCGTGATAAAAATCCTGTAAAAGAAGTAACAATTGGAAATGAATTTGGAACACACATCTACAAATTTGATGACATCGAAATCGGTGATGAACTTAGATCTTTTATTGAAGTTGAAATTGATAACTAAAGGAGAAAATTATGTCTGTTAGTCATGAAAAACGGCAAACTTATTATTACCAGTTGATCTCAAAAATTATTGAGTCAAATTTTTCTGAAAGAATGCCAATTGCTGTAAATTGAGTTCGACTTTCCGGTGATAATTCTCATCTTTTTGTCTATTTAGAGTTTGAATATGATGAAGATAAGTTTCTAGGCGAAATTATTAAAGCCGAAAAATTTATCCGTCTCAAATTTGGAAACCTTCTTGACGGATTTAAGGTTCCAGAATTACACTTCAAACTCGATCCGGTTGCAAAACGTGTCGACGAAATGGACAAAATTTTTGCCAGAATTAAATCTCAAGATGAAAATAACGACAAAAACTAACTATTTTAATAAGTTTTTTACGCTTTTTTAACTAAAAAAGCAAAATTATTAAATTTTTAAACTACCTTTTTTTGCTAAACCACTAACAAAAACATAAAAAAAATACAACTACTATTTAAACTCGACGCAAATAGAAAACTCGTTTTTATTTGCGTCGAGCCTAAAAAAACATATGAAGTTTTGAAAGAGCCATAACCAAAAGCCTAAATTTATAGATTTCTAAACGGGTAAATTTAAGGCATTCCATCATATTTAAAAATATAATGGATAGTTCGCAATGTCTGATTTTTTAGACAAAAAACATAATCAAATCCCCCTTAATTCAATATCAAAATTTATTAATTATTCTTAGTGTAGTTCATTATAACATAATTTTTTATTAGACCAAACATTTTTTTTTTTTTTTGCAAAAGGTTAATTTTAAAATAATAAAAACTAAGATTTTACGTCAAAGAAACAAGGATTTAGCGGTATTTTTACTATTTATACCCACTAAAATGTGGATTTTGCCATCAGACTGGAAATTCAGGAATATCTATTTTAAAAAGTTTTTCTAGGAAAATTCATTTATTTTTTGACATTTTTTCAAAAAATAAATGAATTTTTTTAAATTTAAAATAAAATTACTTTAAATATGAATCTAATAAATTTACACACAAGAAGCGAATATACATTTTTATCATCAACAATCAAATTAGACTCACTAATTGATTTTGCGCTCAAAAATAATCTAAAAACATTGGTGCTAACTGATTTTAACACAATGTTTGGGGTTCCAAAGTTTTACAAATTATGTAAGGAAAACGGGATTAATCCTGTAATTGGACTTGAAATTGAAATTGAAAAATTTCATTTTATTTTGCTCGCAAAAAACTATCAAGGCTATGTTTTTTTGTCCAAAATCTCGACCAAAAAAACAAAAAATGAGGACATTTTTCTTGGCAACTTACTAAATCAAGACAATATAATTATTATTGACCACCCCAGAAAAGGTTTTTACTGGCAAAAAAAGGTGCAATTATCAACTTTTTTAGGACAGAATAATTTAAAAAACTACTATATTGTCGAAAATAATCCTAAAATTAGCAATGCAATTTATGTCCAAGAACGAAATGTGCTTCATGCATCAGAGAAAATTTATTTAGAAGCGCTTTACAAAATCAAAGGCGAAATTTTTGACCCTGGCCAAAAATTGTACGATTTTGATGACTGAGAAGTTGAAATTGAGCCTGAAATTATCAAGAGAACAAACACTCTTGTTAAAAATATTAAAATTGAATTTCCTAAATTTGGCATTAATTTGCCAAATTTAGACAAAACAGGCCAAAGCGACCCTGATATTATTTTAAAAAATGTTCTAATTGAAGCAATAAACAAAAAAAGAACTGAACTTGAAAATTACAACTACTCCTCAAGGTTAAAATATGAATATAAAATAATTTCTGAACTAAAATTCAGTAACTATTTTTTAATAATTTGGGATTTACTTAAATGAGCAAGAGAAAATAATATTCTAATTGGCCCAGGTCGAGGTTCGGCTTCTGGATCACTTATTGCTTATTTATTAGATATTACCGCCGTTAATCCTTTAAAATATAACCTAATTTTTGAAAGGTTTTTAAATCCCAAACGAATATCAATGCCTGATATTGATATTGATATTCAAGATACGCGTCGAAATGAGGTAATTGATTATCTTTTTCAAAAATACGGTCTGCAGCATTGCGCGACAATTATCACTTTTTCGACACTTGCGGCAAAAAGTATTTTTCGCGATATTTCAAAAGGTTTTGGTATTCCTGAGGTTCAAATTAATAAAAACGCTAAATTAATTAGCCCAAATACGACACTAGCTCAACTTTATCAAAATACTAAGTCCGGATTTTACAAACTAATTCAAAAAGGCGACAATTTTCAAGGCCAAGACAACAGTGCAATTTACAAAAAAATCTATGAAATCAGCGTCTTTTTGGAAGGAATGCCCCGTCAGTCCTCAACTCATGCAGCTGGAATTGTCTTTTCAAAAACACCAATTTCTCAGCTAGTTCCGCTTCATTATTCAAAGGAAAATCTCAACCAGATTCAGTATTCTGCTGAATTTATTGAAGATTTTTCACTTTTGAAAATCGACCTTTTAGGTCTAAAAAATTTAACTATTGTGGCAAATATTCTTGCCGAAATTAATAAAAAAGGTCACAATTTACAATTTAATGAACTTCCGATCTATGATAAAAGTGCAAATAAGCTTTTATCTGAAGGAAAAACAAGCGGGATTTTCCAACTTGAGTCGCCTGGAATGACAGAAAGTATTATAAAAATCGGTGTAAATTCAATTAATGATGTTGTTGCGGTAATTTCGCTTTATCGACCTGGACCAATCAAGCAAATTCCAACCTATGCGCAAAACAAAAAAAGTAGAAATTGACCTAAATATTTTCCTGAATATGACAAAATTCTTGAGTCAACTTTTGGAGTTATTATTTACCAGGAGCAAATTATGGAAATTTGCCAAGTTGTTGCAGGTTTTGATTTGGCTCAGGCAGATATAATTCGTGTTGCTATTTCCAAAAAAGATGAATCAAAACTGGAACAAATTAAGAAACATTTCCTTGAAGGAGGTGCTAAATTAGGGCGTGATCCTAAATTAGTTGCTGAAATCTATGATAAAATTTATGAATTTGCTGACTATGGTTTTAATAAAGCCCACGCGGTTGCTTATGCAAATTTAGCCTATAAAATGGCTTATTTAAAAGCTAAATTTCCCCTTTATTTTTTTGCCGAGCTTATTTCAAATGAAAACGGGGCTCAGGCAAATATTAAAAAATATGTCCAAGAAGCAAAAAATTTTGGCATTCAGATTTTACAGCCAAATATTAACTTTTCATCCCACAAGGCGACTTATTTTGAACAAAATAAAACTATTTATCTCCCACTTTTAATGATAAAAGGTCTTGGAGCAATCGCAATTAAATCAATTATTGACGAACGTGAAAAAAATGGAAAATATAAGTCCTTCCTTGATTTTATAAGACGGATGAAAATAATTAATTTTTCAAAAGTTGCAATTGAAAAATTAATTTTTGCAAATTCACTAAAAGAATTTGCAAATCAAGAAACTTTAGCTCATAATTTAGATTTACTTTGAAATCATGCTACTTTAGTCTTAACTGACAAAGACGGAAATTTGGTTGCCCTTGAAAATAATAGCGAAACTGAATCAAATTTGCTTGAAAAACTACCTTATAATGAAGATGAAAACTACAATAATGAAATAAAATATCTCGGAATGTCTTTTATTGAAAAAAAACAGACATCGGTTACAAATCAAACTCCACTTAAAGATTTAAGACCTAATAATGAATATTTATTATATCTTGAGTTAAAAAATGTAGAAAAACGTGATGTAAATAATGGCTATATACTTTATTATCTAACTCTAACAGATGGAGAAATGAAAATCGGTGTCTATTCAAAAAATTCGTATTATTATTCACTTGAATTAGGAAAAACCTATAAATTTAAATTACTTCTAAGAAATGATGGAAAATATTCAATAAAAAAATAATTACAGAATAAAGTTGACAATTATGAATAAAAAAATTTTGCTAATTGATGGAAATTGACTTGCTTTTAAGTCATTTTTTGCTGGATACTACGGGAATCAGCTAGTTAATTCTAAAGGTGATATGACTTTTGCAATTCATATTTTTTTTAATACTGTTTTTAAATTAATTAAACTTGTTGAGCCAAACAATATTTATTTTGCATTTGATTTTGGCTCAACAACTAGTCGTCACCAAAGCTATCCTGATTACAAAAAAGGTAGACAAAAACCACCTGATTCTTTATTTCTGCAAATAAATATAATCAAAAAAATCCTTAGTTTATCAGGATTTTTTTGATCTCAAGACAGCGAATTTGAGGCTGATGATTTAATTGCATCTATGCAAAAAATAATAAGAAATGCCGATCCTGAAACAGAAATTTTTATTTTTAGTTCAGACCAAGATTTACTACAATTAGTTGATGAAAAAACAACTATTATTAATAAAATTAAAAATGACTCTATTAATGCAGTTAATTTGGAAAATTTTCACCAGAATTTTGGAATTAATCCTGACCAAATTGTTGATTTTAAAGTTTTAGCAGGTGATAGTTCTGATAATATTAAGATAATTGATGGTCTAGGAGCAAAAGGCGCAATAAAATTACTTGAAAAATATAAAAATGTAGATAACATTTTGGAAAATCTTGATAAAATTAGTGCAAAATTGTCAAAACAAATCGAGGAAAAAAGGGACAAAATAGTGTTTTTTAGAGATTTTATTAGATTAAATTATGGTGCCAAATTTAATTTTGATATTTTTGAAAGTTTAAATATCAAAATTTGTCCTGATTTACTAGAAATTTTAAACGAACTTGAGTTAAAAAAAGTTAGTGATGCTCTAATTGAATTATCTAAAAGGAAAATTGATTAACAAAATTTAATCTAAAATGAAAAAAGCTATTTTATTCCCGCTTATTTTTGCGGGATCGGCAGCAGCTATTGGCGCTGGTGCATATTTTATTTATAATTCATCTACCGGAGAACAAACTGGAAAGGGAGTTATTATAAATAAAAGTCAAACATCGCCTAGGAAAAACTTATCCGCTTCGGTTGATGAGACTCAAAAACAAGATCAAAATGAACAAAAAACTCCAGAACCTGAAAAAAATCCGCAAAACGGTAATATCCAATCAATTCGCGTTGGTTTTTGAAACGTTTTAAATTACACAAATAAATCAAAAAATCCAAATAGTGCAAAAACTTATGCTCTTGCTAATGTTATAAATTCTTCTGGAAGTGATGTTGTTGGTCTTGCCGAAATTACTACAACTGGTGATGGGACTGATATTGTAAAAGAACTTCAAATATTAAACCCTTCCGCTGGTTGAAAACAAATAACTACTGACAAATATGGGAAAACAAACCAACAGGAAAAATACACTTTTTTATATAAGTCTTCGCTTCTTGAAACAATAAATTTTGAAGGAAATTCTAATCCATACTTAATTCAAGATGGTATAAAATTGCAGAAATGAGCCCGACCGGTTGCGGCTGTGAAATTTCAAACTAAAACTAATATCAAAAATGATTTTACTTTAGCAATTGGTCATTTTGATGCCCCAGGTGCAAGTAAAAATCGTAAGGAAAAACCTGATTCTGAAGCTCCTAAACAAGGTGATCAAGAAGCAGGTGAAGCTCGTGATTTAGCTAATGTTTTAACTAAAATTGATGAAAAAGATGGCCTAAATAATGAGATAATCTTCATGGGTGATACAAATATTCGTGCTGAAAACACCGAAAAATTATTTAAGTCAACATTAGAGTCATATCAATCGCTCCTTAATAAAGATGAAAAAACAACTTTATCTTCTGAGTTTGGCAAATATGCAAATTCTTATGACAAATTTTTTTATAAAGGCGATTTAAAAACAACAAATGCAAAAAAATACGACATATTTTCAATTTTTGAGAAAAATATAGTAGATTTAGAAAAATATGACAAAATGCGAAAACAAGATAAAAGATCAATGAAATATAAACTCGATGATCCAAAAGATTTAAAAAGAATTGCAGGAATTTCAGACCATACAATGGTTTATTTTGACCTTGAATTAAGCGAATCTGACAAAGATTAACATAGATCAATTTTTCCTCAATTAATCAAAAAACTCTATGAATTTCGGCGTTTTTCCTCCAAATATTATTGCTTTGATAAAAAATCCAAGCTTAATTTATTGTGGATTACATAATTGTACTTTTACTGCTTTTTATCAAGGTCAAAAAGTGCAAATTCGAATAGCAAAAAACAATTTTGTTGATTGACAAAATGGAAAAAATTTCATTCAAAATGATCCAAATTTTCTTTTTTACCAAAAGGGAAATTACATTAAAAAATGGATTGAAGGCCAAATTTTAGACTCAGAAAACTTAGATTTTTATATTAAAAAGTTATTTACTGAACTTTCAAAGTTTCACCAACAAAAAAATCAAAAATTAGCAAATTTAATTGACAAATTGACCAAATTAACGATCAAAAATACAAAAAACTAGTTCAAAAATATCAATTTGATCCTCAAGTAATTTGTCATAATGATTTACAGTTTAAGAATATTATTGTTTCTAAAACAATAAATTAGTAGAAAAATATAAAAATGTAGATAACATTTTGGAAAATCTTGATAAAATTAGTACAAAATTGTCAAAACAATCGAGGAAAAAAAGGACAAAATAGTGTTTTTTAAACATTTTATTAGATTAAATTATGTTGCTAAATTTAATTTTGATATTTTTGAAAATTTAAATATCAAAATTTGTCCTGATTTACTAGAAATCTTAAATGAACTTGAGTTGAAAAAAGTTAGTGATGCTCTAATTGAATTATCTAAAAGGAAAATTGATTAACACAAATTTAATCTAAAATGAAAAAAGCTATTTTATTCCCGCTTCTTTTTGCAGGATCGGCCACAGCTGTTGGCGCTGGTGGATATTATATTTATAGTACATCTACCGGAGAACAAACCGGAAAGGGAGTTATTATAAATAAAAGTAGTCAAACATCGCCTAGAAAAGACTTGTCTGCTTCGGTTGATGAGACTCAAAAGCAAGATCAAAATCAAGAAAACACGCAAGAACCTGAAAAGAATGTAGAAAAAGACTTGTCTGCCTCGATTGAAGAAACTCAAAAACAAGAACAAAATCAAGAGCAAAATCAGGAAAATAACCCAGAACTTGAAAAAAATGTAGAAAAAGATTTGTCTGCTACAGTTGATGAGACTCAAAAGCAAAACCAAAATCCACAAAAAACCCAAGAACCTGAAACAAATGTGGAAACAGACTTGTCTGCTACGGTTGATGAGACTAAAAATCAAGAACAAAATCAGGAAAAAACACCTGAACCTGAAAAAAATGTAGAAAAAGACTTGTCTGCTACAGTTGATGAGACTCAAAAGCAAGACCCAAATCAAGAACAAATCCAAGAACCTCAAAAAAATGTAGAAACAGACTTGTCTGCTACAGTTGATGAGACTCAAAAGCAAAACCAAAATCAAGAGCAAAATCAGGAAAATAACCCAGAACTTGAAAAAAATGTAGAAAAAGATTTGTCTGCTACAGTTGATGAGACTCAAAAGCAAAACCAAAATCCACAAAAAACCCAAGAACCTGAAAAAGATTTGCAAAAAGATAATAACCAATTAATTCGCATAGGTTTTTGAAACGTTAAAGATTACACAAACAAAATAAATAAATCATCAAAAAAAGCAAATAGTGCCAAAACTTATGCTCTTGCTAGTGTTATAAACTCTTCTGGAAGTGATGTTGTTGGCCTTGCCGAAATTACTACAACTGGGGACGGGGCTGATATTGTAAAAGAGCTTGACGAATTAAATCACTCCGCTGGTTGAAAACAAATAACTACTGACGAATATGGAAAAGAAAACCAACAAGAAAAATACACCTTTTTATACAAATCTTCGCTTCTTGAAATGATAAATTTTGAAGTAAATTCTAATCCATACTTAATTCAAGACGGTACAAAATTGAAATGAACTCGACCGGTTGCTGCTGTTAAATTTAAAACTAAAACTAACATTAAAAATAATTTTACTTTAGCAATTGGTCATTTTGATGCCCAAGGTAAATATAATGGGGGGAGAAATAAAAAGCGTAAGGAAGAGGCTGATTCTGAAGCTCCCAAACAAGGCCAACAAGAAGCAGATGAAGCGCGTGATTTAGCTAATGTTTTAAAAGAAATTGACGAAAAAGATGGCTTAAATAATGAAATAATCTTCATGGGTGACACAAATATTCTCACTGAAAACACCGAAAAATTATTTGAGTCAACATTAAAGTCATACCGTTTACTCCTTGATAAAGATGAAAAAACAACCTTATCTTCTAAAAAATTTGGTGAATATTCAAATTCTTATGACAAAATTTTTTATAAAGGTGATTTAAAAACAAAAAATGCGCAAAAATACGACTTGTATTCAATTTTTGAGAATAAGATAGTCAATTTAGAAAAATATGACGAAATGCGAGAGCAAGATAAGAGACCAACAAAAGATAAAACCCGTAATCCAAAGGATATAAAAAGAATTACAGGAATTTCAAATCATACAATGATTTATTTTGACCTTGAATTAAGCGAATCTGACGAAAACTAAAATATACAATTTTTCCCGATTAATCAAAAAACCCTATGAATTTCAGCGTTTTTCCTCCAAATATTAGTGCATTGATAAAAAATCCAACTTTGATTTATTGTGGTTTACATAATTGTACTTTTATTGCTTTTTATCAAGGGCAAAAAGTACAAATTCGAATAGCAAAAAATAATTTTGTTAATTGACAAAATGAAGAAAATTTCATTCAAAACGATCCAAATTTTCTTTTTTACCAAAATGGAAATTACATTAAAAAATGGATTGAAGGACAAATTTTAGACTCAGAAAACTTAGATTTTTATATTGAAAAGTTATTCACTGAACTTTCAAAGTTTCACCAACAAAACAATCAAAAAATTACAAAATTTGATTGGGAAATTGACGAAGTTAAGGATGAAAAATACAAAAAGCTAGTTCAAAAATATCAATTTGATCCTCAAGTAATTTGTCATAACGATTTACAGTTTAAAAATATTATCGTTTCTAAAACAGATCTTTATTTTATTGATTTTGAATGAATTAGGTACAATGACCCTTATTTTGACTATGTTTCTTTGCATCTAAATTTAGGAATTTCCGCTGATAAAATCACTGAATTTTTTGGTCTGAACACTGAAAAATTCAGTGATTTTATATACTTATACAAGATTTTTACAAACTTTTGAAATAAAAAGTGGTATCTTTAGACTTATTTTGCCAACCAATTTTTATAGGAAAATTTAAATTTTTAAGCTGATTTTGATAGTATTTTTTCTTATTTTTTAACTTATTTTTCTAAATTATTAATTAAAAATAAGTTAAAAATACTTACGTTTTTTGCTTTTTATGGTAAAATTTTAACGTAACTTGTCGGAGAAAAAATATAATGTCAAAAGATTATCAAGCTGAAAATATTGTTGTTTTGGAAGGTCTAGAAGCTGTTCGCAAACGACCTGGAATGTATATTGGTGGAACTGGAATTAACGAATTACACCATTTAGTTTGAGAAGTTGTTGACAATGCTGTTGATGAAGCGCTTGCTGGTTTTGCATCTAAAATTACCTTAACAATTATAGATGATAATACAATAAGTATTGAGGATAACGGGCGTGGAATTCCGGTTGGAATTCACCCAAAACATGGTGTTTCTGCTGCTGAAGTTGTTTTTACCGTTCTTCATTCAGGTGGAAAATTTGATGGAAAATCCTATAAAGTTTCAGGCGGACTGCATGGAGTTGGTGCCTCTGTTGTTAATGCCTTAGCTAAAAATTTAAAAGTTTATATTAAACGTGAAGGCAAATTGTGGTTTCAAGAATATGTAAATGGCGGCCAAAAACTTGCTGATTTGAGTCCTATTGCTGACTTAGAAAAAAATGAAACGGGAACAACTATTATTTTTCAACCCGACTTTGAAATTTTGGAAAAAAATAATTTTCAACTTTTAACAATCGTAAATCGTATTAAAAACACAGCCTACTTGACTCAAGGAATCGAGTTTGTAATTATCGACAAGAGAAACGGATTTAATCAAAGTTTTTGCTACAATGGCGGAATTCGTGATTATGTTTCTGATCTTAGTAAGGATTTTGAAAAAGTTAGTGACAAAATCATTTATGCTGAAGGTGAATTTGAGCATAATGATGAAATTATTAAAATCGAAGTTGCCCTAAATTATATAAGTGAAGATCACGAACAAATTAAATCATACACAAATAATATTCACAATATTGAAGGTGGAACTCACGAACTGGGACTATCAGACTCACTTTTAAGAATTCTAAATAATTATGCAATTAATAATAAATTTATTAAATCTGAAGCAGATAAATTTGACAAACAAGATATAAAAGACGGTCTAATTGCAATTATTTCAGTTAAACACACAAATCCTATTTTTGAGGGTCAAACAAAAGCAAAACTAAATAACAAAGAAGTTCGTCCACTTGTAAACAAAACTCTAAGCACTGTTCTTGAACGATTTTTAGCCGAAAATCCAGAGAATGCTGATAAAATTATTAAAAGAAACCTGTTAGCCCAAAAAGCAGCTCGGGCAGCAAAGTCTGCTCGCGAAGCAGTAAAGCGTAAATCAGCCTTTGATGTAGGCACACTTCCTGGAAAACTTGCTGATTGTTCAACAAAAGATCCTCAAATCGCCGAATTATATATAGTTGAGGGAAACTCAGCTGGCGGGAGCGCCAAAATGGGTCGCGATCGTAATTTTCAAGCAATTTTACCTTTGCGAGGAAAAGTGATTAACTCACAACGCTTTCAACTTGAAAAAGTTTTGCGCAATGAAGAAATTATTTCAATGATCACCGCTTTTGGTACTGGAGTTGGTCCTGAATTTAATATTAGCAAAATTAGATACCAAAAAATTATAATAATGACTGACGCTGATTCAGATGGATCTCATATTCGCTCCTTACTTTTGACATTTTTATTCCGTTATTTCAAAAAGTTGATTGAATATGGTTTTGTTTATATTGCAATTCCACCGCTATACAAAATTTCTTACAATAAAAAGATCGAATATGCCTATAATGATGCAGAAAAAGAGGCTATTTTAAGTAAAATTAGTGGCGAAAATTCTAAATTTACTATCCAAAGATACAAAGGGCTTGGAGAAATGAATCCTGAACAACTTTGAGAAACAACAATGGATCCAAAAACTCGTCGAATGACTCAAGTTCAAATTCATAATATCCAAGAAGTAGCGCAAATTTTTGACTCACTAATGGGTACAGACGTAACTTTGCGTAAAATTTTTATCGAAGAAAATGCCCAATATGCAAAAATTGACGTTTAGTTTTTGGATATTGCCAAAAAAGGATAAAAGCTAGAAGTAATTTTTCTAGTTTTTATCCTTTTTTACGAGCTTCCCAGATGGACTAAACAGCAAAAATCATAAAAAAATACAACTGCTATTTAAACTCAATGTAAATAGAAAACTCATTTTTATTTACATTGAGCCTAAAAAAATATATGAAGTTTTGAAAGAACAATAATCAAAAGCCATAAATTTGTAGATTTCTAAACGGTCAAATTTATGGCATTCCATCATATTTATAAAATATAATGAAAAATTCGCATTATCTTATTTTAATACGACAAAAAACATAATCAAGTCCCCCTTAATTCAATATTTAAAATTTATTAATTCATTCTTAAACGAGTTTAATTATAACATAATTTTATTTTTGACCAAACATTTTTTTTTTTTTTTTGCAAAAGGCTAAATTTACAATAATAAAAATCAAGATTTAGGCCAAAAAACACTGTTTTACCGGCATTTTTGCATATTTATATTGACTAAAAACTGAATTTTCGCCATCGAACCGGCAAACTCAGCTCCTTTTTTTTTTTTTTTTAATTGAAAATTAGTATAATTACTATGTATAATTATGAAAATAAAATTAGTTTATAATTTAAACTATTTATTTTTTTATTTTTAGTACAACATAGGAGGTTTCTATGAATAAATCATCAAAATCCAAAACCCTTTTGCTAGCGGGGGGGATTTCGGGACTTATCGGAGCTGGTATTGTCGGGCTTACAATCGGTCTTACAGTAAATGTAAAATATAATTCTGAAAATCCAAGAACTCAAGTAAATCAGTTTGCATCTCGTGTTTCAAATTTGGCCTTTAATTTAAATGCTTTTAATGCTGATTCAGATTATAAAGACGTAAAATCAGCACTTTTAGATGAAAGCAATAAAATTAAAAATGCCGAAAATGCGCTTGAATCCTTTTCTTTCTTTGAGAAAAAGGGCGGGAATTTAGAAAAACTAGACTTTTCTGACTCAGAATTTTCTGATGCAAAAATTAGCTACCAAATTCTAAAAATTCTCCCAGATGATGCTAACCAAAATTTTAAAGTTAAATTTCAAGCTAGCCAAAAATTACAAAATGGCGATGTTGCCAAATCTGACATTTATGAACAAGTTGTTTCTTTTGTCAAAGAATCAACTATTTTAATTGCCGAATTTAATTTTTCCTTACAAAAAATTACCAGCAGACTTAATCAGCAAGTTCAAAATTTAATTTCTGCTAGAACCGCCAATTTTGCTGATCAAAATTCAGCAACTTCAAATCCAACAGATCCTAGCACAATTAGACCAGTTGATTTTCAACATGACCTAAATAAATCAAAAGACTCAAAAGAATTTGGTGAGAAAATTAGCTCATATTTCCCTTCACTTAATAATTTATTAGCTAGTCTTAAAAACTCACAGGAAAATAAACTTCCAAATTCAACTGATACAATTTTTAATTTTGATTTTGCCCGTGATAAGTCAACCGGTCAATTTGTTAGTCTTCAAAATCAAGTTCCTTCATTTTTCTTAGAGGCAAATCTTACTTCAACTGCTAGACAAATGCTTGACTCAAGTTCAAGTTTTTCTACCGTTGTAAATGCAATTAAATTAGAAAAAAACGATAAAAGTTCTTATTTTTTAAATTATTCAGATTTTTTTGATAATTTAAGTTTGAAAAATTTAGATAAAACAGACTTTAAATCAGACATGGGCGACAAATTGGCTGTTGAATTTTTAGCCCAAATTAAATCTGGATTTTTTAGTGATCCAGCTCAGCGCTCTGAGAGTCTAAAGTCAGAAATTTTAGAACTTTTAAAAGACAAAAAACTTGCTTTTAGTTTTGGTAATTTTGGCCAAAAATTTAAAAATCACAACTCAAGTAAAAGTCTTAAAGTTTCATTTGATCCTTTAGAAGCAAAAATTGATGCAACTGATAAGACTAAAGTTTTAATTCCTTATACAATTTCAGTTAATAGCCAATTTTTCATGCCAAGCAATTTTCCTTTGGAAATTAGTCAAAAAACTGGAACTCTTGAAATTAGCGGACTTAAACAATTAGAAAACTTAGGTCAGTTAAATAGCGATATTTTTAAAACACGCTTTTTAGAAGGACTTGGAAAAGATAATAAACAAAAACAGGCAGTTTTTGATCAATATGGGGCAGGAATCAAATCATCTTCACGCAAGGTTGCAAAAGAAGAAATTGAAGCTCTTTTTGGAAACAACAGTCCAAAAACCAATGAAATTCGCAATATTTTAGAACGTAATTACGATTTAGACTTTGGATCTTATATTTCTTTATTAGATTCTTGAGTTGGAAAACTTAAACACCCAAGTTTATCAGATATTAAAAGAATGACCAAAGATGAGACTCAATCAACTAGAAACGCCGGAGTTTCAAGTATTGAGTCTCGTAATTTTTTCCGTGACGGACACCAAGTTGCTAGTTATTTCCAAGATTTACTAACAAAAGACAGAAAAACTTTCCTTGAAACACTTTTTGAACTTTCCAAAAAATGAGGACTTATTGCTGAATCAAGTCAACTCCCTCAAAGTCTTTTAGATTCTAAAGACAATATTTTTGAAGAAGCAAATAAAATTAGTTTAACTTCTTCAGGTGATATTAAAAAACTTTCATTCAATAATTTATGAAGAGATAGCGAAGGTATCGGTTTTTATGGAACTTTGGTTCTGCCAACAAGTATTAAAACTGAACTTGGAAGTAAAAAAGGTGACTCATCAATTTTTGACTATCTAAAAACTCAAAAAGTTACAACTAAAGAAAGAAGTGAGTCTGCAGATAATACAGAAAATTATGCCAAATTTGAAAAATTTGGCGATGTTTTATCAGCATTTTTCCTAAAAGCTGGTCAGTTTGACAACTTTAAGTCTTGGGCAAAACTTGATGACAATTTAAAATATACACTTGAATTTGTTAAAGAAGCTGAACAAGAAAAAGGTGAAGTTTCTAAAAAAATTGACGAAGTAGGCAAAGAACAGGAAATTGAAGAAGCTAAAAAAGCCGAAGGCGCACAAAACCAAGGCAAAAAGGCAGAGGGAGCTCAGAACCAAGGCAAAAAGGCAGAGGGAGCTCAGAACCAAGGCAAAAAAGCAGAGGGTGCTCAAAACCAAGGCAAAAAGGCAGAAGGCGCTCAGAACCAAGGCAAAAAGGCAGAAGGCGCTCAGAATCAAGGTAAAAAAGCAGAAGGCGCTCAGAACCAAGGTAAAAAAGCAGAGGGTGCGCAAAACCAAGGGAAAAAAGACCATGTTTTACCAGTTAAATTTAGCTTCAAACTTGAATCTAACGACGGAAGTATATTAAACGTTAAAACTCCAGAAATAAAAGTATTTGTGGAACTCGAAGATGAAACCATCTATAACAATAGAAAAGAAATTAACGAACTAGATAAAGCCGTTATTCAACTTCAAGGTCAATTTAGAGAGACCAGTCTTGACTCAACTAATTATTCAAATTTAACTTTCCCTAAAAAAGTAGAAGGTTCACAGAATCAAGGTAAGAAAGCTGAAGGCGCTCAGAACCAAGGCAAAAAAGCAGAAGGCGCTCAGAATCAAGGTAAAAAAGCAGAGGGTGCGCAAAACCAAGGTAAGAAAGCTGAAGGCGCTCAAAACCAAGGCAAAAAAGCAGAAGGCGCTCAAAACCAAGGCAAAAAAGCAGAAGGCGCTCAAAACCAAGGTAAAACTGAAGACACAAGCCTTAAAAGTTACCTTCCTGAATTAGGAAAAAAAGTTGACGAATACCTCGAAACTCATTTTAAAGATAAAAATTATAAAACCCTAGTTGAATCTATTTCTGACTCATTTGACAAAACTACTAAAGAACTATTTTTTGTTTTAGTAAAAGATGAAACTAGTTCAGGTTCAGAATCATCTACAGCTTCAACAACCCCTCAAAAAAGATCAACTCTAAGAGTTAAAATTACTATTAGTAAAACTGAAACCGCCTCAACAACCTCAACAGCAGCATCAGGGATTGTCAGTAACAGCTAAATAATTTTCAAAATAGGAGAAAAAAATGAAACTATTAAAAAAGCCTTTTTGATTAGTATCAACAATTTTAGGATCAGCAATTGCACTAAGCGCTGTTATTGGGATCCCACTGGGTCTAAAAGCGTATAATAATTCTTATTATTCATTTTTAAATGAAAGCCCAACAGAGCACGCCCTTGCAAATACAGGTAGTGTTTCAAGCGAACAATTTAGTACAATTGTCTCAAATTTAAAACTAAATCCAAATATTGCTAATATTTCAGCAAAAACTGCTCTTGCGGCAGCCAAAAGTAAACTTTACCAATTTGACCTAAGCTCAGGTTTTGATTTTGGTGATCTAAAATCAAAAGACTATCAAATTAGTTTTAATTTTGAAAATGCCGTTGCTGATGGTAATTCAATTAAAAATGTTGTAGTTTTTGCCCGTTCAGAAAAAGAACAAATTACTTATTCAAAACAAATTGAACTCAAAGGTTTTGCAGCTAGTGATCAAGCCAGTGGTGATCTTGATAAATTTCAAGTTGATGAGTCAAAATCTTTTATTGATGTCTCAAGAAGCAATCTTTTACAAGCAGAATTTGAAAATAAATTAAAAACAAATTTCCAAAAATCAACAAGAATTGTTAATAATTTTTCAAAACTTGAAAGCACACTGGCTACTTCTGGGGCTAGTCTTAGTCTTTATAATTCTTTAGATGAACCAATTTTCTTGGATAGTGATTATAGTCTTGAAGTTGTTCTTGATTCTAAAGACCAATTATCTTTTACACAAAAAGATAAAAAATTATTTTTAGATGTTAATTTAGTTAATAAAAAAGATAACAAAACTAAAAAATTAAGTCTTGAAATTCGTGGTTTAATTGATCCTGATGAGTTCAAGTCAACTCTATCAACTTGACTTGAAAATCATTTTAGCGGTCAAATTAAAATGAAAGAAGTCCTTCAAGATGCGCTAATCAAAGACAAAACCACATTAGTTGATTTTTTATACAATAAAAAATCAGGAACAAATACTGAAGAAACTATTAAAAAACCAGTTAGTGAACTTTTTGAAATTGACTTAAGTCAATTAAGTCCAAGAACAAAATTTGGGACTTTTGATCTCAAAATAGAACCAAAACTTTTTGATGCAACCAAAATTAGCCAAGCTGATCAACAAAAACTTCTTAAAGACAAAAAAGTTCGCTTTGAACTTGATATTAACTTTAGCCGTCAAGACAGCCAATTAGAACAAAAAATAACCGTTTATCTTGATGTATTTGTTGATTTAAATAAATACGAGCAAGCCTTAGGTCAACTTCTTGGATCAGTAAATTCAGTTCAAGAATTTAGTCTTAAAGATCAAAGTGGACCAAGAACACTTTCAACTAATGAAATTAAAGAAACAGTTGACCAACTTTTTGAACTAGCAAAAACTGAAAGCAATCTAGAAAATCCTAGCGATGATGTTGTTACAAGAGTATTTTTACTTGACAATGGTAGATTCCCAACAACTAATGAAATTAAAAAATCAAAACAAGAACTTAAAAAAGTAATAGAAGAAGCTAAAACAAAAGCTGGCTCAATTAGTTCACAATCTGTAAATGTTTCTAATTTTGCTGAAGAAGCATCAGGTCCAACTGGTGATTCAAATACTGATTCAGCTTCAGGCGGTGGTTCAACTCCTGCTCCTGAATCAACTCCAACTCCAAATTCAACCCCTGAATCAGCTCAAAAAATTGGAACTAATGTTTGGACAACACTAAATACAGCTTCAATTTATAATCTTAGTGATGCGAAAATTGAATACCAAATTGAAGTTCAAGAAGATCACCAATTAGTTTTTGACTTTCAATTAGTTTCAACTAATGATGATTCAAAAGTTCTTGCTTCTTCCCAAATTGTTGTTAATAATGTTATTAACTCTGAAAAATCAGCTTATGACACTATTAAAAAATATAATCCTTCCTTATTTTTAGACCCAGTTAGTTTAGAAAATACTGATAAAGATGGTAAAGTTGATTTATTTGACCCTGAAAACAAAAAATTAACTTTCCACTCCGAACAAGCAAGAAGAACTGCTGATGGTCTTGAGCTTACAAAACCTTTAAAATTTCAAAAAACTCAAGCCGAAGATTCTAAACCTGAGGCTACTAAAACTGAAGTTACAAAAACGGACACAGCAAAACCAGTAGCGACAAAAACTGAGGCAACTAAAACCGAAACAGCAAAACCTAAGGTGCCTCCAAAACCATTTTCACGTGTTGATTCAGGTGCTCTTTATTTAGCTTTTAGTGCCAAAGGTATTTCTGATGGAAAACAACACTATCTTTTATCAGACAAAGATGGAAAAGGAATTTTTATCCAAAAACTTGATCCAAAAGAGGGTGAAAAACCGGTTTATGTCATCGGAATGGATTATAAACAGCTTGCAAATTATGTTTATTTAAAACAACATTTAGTCAACAAAAATCTCGGATTTAGCGCCTCTAGTCAATTTTTTGGTGGTTATGCTAATTTATTAAGACTTCTTGACAAACAACAAGTTCTAGTTACATCAGGAATTTCTAGAACAAATACAGCCCCAGGAACTAACCGTTCTACTAATTCGCAACTAAAACCTTCTTCATACTTGTACAATTCATGAGATGCCGCTGGTTTATTTCCTAGCAATGAGCCAAAGAAAATGTTTTATGAAAAAACTGAATATTTTGTAACAGTACCACCCAAACCAACAGTTCCGACAATAAATGACACTGCAAATAACGTCTATTTTACCCAATCTTTTTACTCACCAAAAGAAGAAACTGATGTTACAAAAAATAAAAATTTAATTGAAGAAGATGCAAATCTTTTATTAGAAATAATAAAAACCCCTTTTTCAATAACCTTAAGTTTATATTCTTCAAACAGTCAGGATCCTAAAAATTACAAAGAAGTTGGCGATGTTATTTATAATATCGACCCTTCAAAAACTTGAAATCCTTTCCCGAACTACTTTAATTTAGATTGAGATCAAATAGGACCAGCTGAACCTCCAAAAGAACCAGCGCCAACAACTCCAAAAGAACCAGCGCCAACAACTCCAAAAGAACCAGCGCCAACAACTCCAAAAGAACCAGCGCCAACAACTCCAAAAGAACCAGCGCCAACAACTCCAAAAGAACCAGCTCCAGCTGCTGAGAGCAAATCCCAATCTACAATTACATTAAAAGCTTTTGCTGTTTTTGATCATCCTGATTTTACAAATGGTAAAACCTCTAGTGCTCGTCAAGAAATAGTTGATGCATTTATTGACGCCTACATTAAAAAATAGTTTTTATTAAAGTTCATCAAAAAAACCTATGGATTCATAGGTTTTTTTGATTTCTAAGAAAGAAAAAGTTAAAAATTCTAAAATCAAATTTAAATTCTTTATCTCTAAATTTATTCTTAAGTAAAAAATTTTAAAAATGACTGTAAATTTGTCAAAAAATTACTGCAATTTTTCCTGAGTTTACCAGTTTGATGGCAAAAATTCACTTTTTAGTGAATATAAATAGGCAAAAATACCCGTAAATACAGGCGTTTTGACGGTAAAATCTTAATTTTTATTATTTTGAAATTAACCTGTTGCAAAAAAAAAAAAAAATGCTTGGTCTAAAATAAAATTATGTTATAATAAACTTCACCTAAGAATAAATTAATAAATTTGATATTCGAATTAAGGAGGAATTGGTTATGTTTTTTGTCGTATTAAAATAAGATAATGCGAATTTTCCATTATGTTTTTAAATATAATGGGGTGCCTTAAATTTACCCGTTTAGAAATCTACAAATTTATGGCTTTTAATTATTGTTCTTTCAAAACTTCATATATTTTTTTAGGCTCAATTTAAATAAAAACGAGTTTTCTATTTACATTGAGTTTAAATAGTAGTTGTATTTTTTCTTTTGTGATGGTTAGATTTAAAATTCAGTGTTTTTGCTTTAATAGTTGTTTTTCCTGTGTTTGCCAATAAAGTTAAAAAAGTGACCAAAATAAACCAGACGCTTTTTTAAGATTATCTCATCAAACTGGGAAACTCGGGTTTTTTTAAAAATGACTGTAAATTTGACCAAAAATTACCACCATCTTTAGATTAAAATCATCATCAACAATAACAAAATTTGCTTTTTGGCCAACTTTGATTGTACCAAAATAATCTAAAAGATTGTGGGCTTTTGCAACGTTATACGAAGAGCAGAAAACAATTTCCTGTCATGAAAGTTTAAGATTTTTCTTTAAATTTTTGAGAATACTAAGATAACTCATGCCACTTCCGGCAATTTGTTCTGAATTTTTCAAATAAAATAAATCGCCTTTTTTCTCAGTTTCTAGGTTTCCTAAATTATAAAATCCGTCTTTAAGTCCTTTTTGGGCAAGCGAATCTGAAACAGCAATTCAATTTTCCTTTTTAAGATTTTTTATTGTGAATTTTAATGTTGAATTTCTAATATGAAGTCCATCGGTAATTAGCTCAACTAGAAAATTTCTAGGTAATTTTGATTCAAAAATTAAGTTAGTAAGTGATTGACTTCTGTGGTCAAAGTTAGAACTGCCATTAAAAAAGTGAGTAAATCTGCGGTAGTTTTTTAATTCATGATCTTTTTCAAAGTCAAAACAATTTGAATGGCCAATTGCAAAATTAATTGATTTATGATAAAAATCAATTAATTTTGCCGAGTTTCTTTCAGGGGCAATTACAACTGTAATTTTTTTAGCAAATTTTTTTGCTAAAAATTCAAAATGAAAATTTTTAGCCGGAATAATTAGGTTTGGATCATGAGCACCCTTTTTTTCAACAGAAATAAAAGGTCCTTCTAAATATCAATTTAGCAAAAAATATGGATGTTTTTTAAGTAAAAAACTAAAAAATTCAGAGTTCTGTTGAATTTTAGACCAAGATTGAGTAACTGTTGCACCAAAAATAGCCGCTACACCTTCAAATTTATGTAATTTTTTTTTGTATTCTAGAAAATTTTTTTCTCAATCTGAGCTAGAAAAATCCTCAAATGAAAAACCATAACCACCATGAGTGTGCGAATCGATAAAAGCTGGTAACAAAATGTTATTTTTGCAATCAATACCTTCAAAATCGGTATTTCCACGGCCTAAATTGACAATAGTACCGCTCTCATCTAACTCAATTCAGCCAAAAAACTCTTCTAAATGACTTATAATTCTTAAATTTTTGTATAACATTTTTTAAATTTACCTTTATTTTTAAGCTATTTTTAAAACACTTGAATTTTTTAAATAATTGTATCATTATTTAAAAAATTAGTAGAAAAATTAACAAAAGCACTCCAATCAAAATCATTGATAGAAAACTAGTTGCCTGAATTTTTTCTACTAATTTATTAAATTTATAGGGAAGTTTTTTTGTCCGAGTTTAAAATTTGATAAAATTAGAATAGAGCAAAATAATAATAACAACTTTTATTTGCTATTTTAAACTGGAGGACATTAAAATGAAAATATTAATTTTTGAAAAATTGAGCGACCTACACAAATATTGTGCAGACCTTTTTATTGAACAAATTAAAACAAAACCTAATTCAGTTTTAGGTTTTGCAACCGGAGTTTCGCCAATTGAAACTTATAAACTTTTAATTGAAGATCATCGCCAAAACGGGACTTCCTGGGATAAAATTACAACATTTAATCTTGATGAATTTGTCGGAATTGACCAAGATCATCCTGAAGCATTTATCAAACAAATGAAAACTAATTTATTTGACCATGTTAATGTTCCAGTTTCCCAGATTAATATTCCTAACTCAAAAGCGAGCGATCTTGAACAAGAAGTAAAGCTTTATGAGCAAAAAATCGCTGAAAATCCGATTGATTTGCAATATATTAGTATCGGAATTAACGGTCATATGGCCTATAATGAACCTGGAACACCTTTTAATTCAACAACTCATGTTACTAATTTAACAGATGAAACAATTATTGATATGGTTAAAAAAGGGAAATTTTCCAATTTTGACCAGTGTCCAAAACAAGCAATGACAATGGGAGTTCAAACAATTTTAAAACACACAAAAAAAGCAATTATGGTTTCTTTTGGTTTGCATAAAGCAAACGTTACAAAACAAATGTTAGAAGAAAAACCTAATTCAGAAATTACTGCTTCTTTTTTACAATTGCATCCAAATTGTACTTTCATTTTAGACAAAGAAGCTGCCTCTAAATTATCGAAAGAAACACTTGATAAAGCAATTTTTTACTAAAAAAATTGAAAGGTGTTAAATGACCGTTAAATTTTCTGGTAAAATTAAAAAAATTACTCCAAAACAAAAATCACATAAATCAGAAAATTCGGTTTTTAATCGGATTTTAAACCAATTACAACGACTTGGAAAATCACTTATGTTTCCAATTGCAGTTTTGCCAATTGCTGCACTTTTATTAAGAATTGGCGCATTAATTCAAGATCCTTCGGCAAACGGTTCTATCGGAATTTCCGAGACACAAAAATTTATCGGGCGACTAATTTCAACTCCAGGTGGGATTGTTTTTGATAATTTGGCAATTATTTTTGCAATCGGAATTTCATTTGGTTTTGCCAAAGATAATCGCGGTGAAGCCGCGCTTGTTGGGGCTGTTGTTTGATACGGAATGACGGCGCTTTTAAAACAAAACCAACTTGCTGAGGCAATTTATTCAAAAGTTTTGGTGGCCGAATCAGGTGAACTTAAAGGTTTAACACAACTTTTGTATTTCCTAAAAAGTGGCAAGCCCGTCTACCAATTAGATTCAGGGGTTATTGGCGGTATTGTTGTCGGAATTGTTGTTGCGTTTTTGTATAATAAATACAAAAACGTTAAATTACCACAGACACTTTCATTTTTTGGTGGCAGAAGATTTGTGCCAATGTTAGGAATTTTATCAATAATTCCGCTTGGCTTATTTTTTGCAATTATTTGACCTTGGGCTCAATATGGACTAATTAAAATTGGCTCAGCCCTTTCGGATCAAAGCGCCAATCGCTATGCGCGGGGATTTTATGTCTCAGTTTATGCATTTCTTAATCGACTTCTTCAACCTTTTGGACTTCATCATATTTTAAATACTTTTGTTTGATTCCAATTGCCAATTGAAGGTAGATTAATTAGTCCTGTTGTTGATCAAGTGGGAAATACAATTGCAAATGTTGGCGATATTCATACTGTAAATGGTGATATAACTGCATTTAATGCCGGAATTATTGGTTCTGGTGGTTTTACAACTGGATTTTTTCCCTTATATTTAGGCGGACTTCCTGGTGCTGCAGTGGCAATGATTTTTGCCGCAAAACGGGAAAATCGGAAAACAATTACTACTTTTTTGGCAGGCGCAACACTTGTAAGTTTTCTTACTGGGATTGATGAACCCCTAATTTTTACTTTTATTTTTATTTCACCACTTTTATGACTTTTAAATGCTTTTCTCACTTCATTAATTTATATGTTCGTGTCATGAACTGGAATGAGTATCGGAATTGGATTTAGTGCCGGATTTATTGACTATATTGTCTCTTTCCCGCGTTCTTGAGCCTTTGCAAAAAATGCTGGAATTATGGCAAATCCACTATGAATTTGGGCATTTTCAGCAATAATGTTTTTAATTCAAGGCTCAAGTTTTTACTTTTTCATTAAAAAGTTTGATATTAAAACCTTAGGTCGTGAAGACAAAATTGAAACCGAAATAAGCACTAATAATGAAAATCTAGAAGTTGAGAGCACTAAAAAAATAGACCCACATAGTGAAAATATAGTCCAAAACACTGATAAAGTTAGTGACAAATATGAAAAAATGGCACTAGACTTTATTGAAATTATCGGCAAAGAAAACATTGAAGAAGTCTCAAATTGTGCAACAAGACTGCGACTTATTGTTAAAGATAATAAAAAAGATGAACACTTAGATGCAAAAATTCTTGCAGCTGGTGGTCGAGGAATTGTTCGTGTTGGCAATAAAGGTCTGCAAATTATAGTTGGCACTGATGTTGAATTTGTTGCCGATCACGTTCGCAAAATTATAGGAAAATAATAGGAAAATAATGGCACTTATTGATCCAAGATCTGTATTTTTGAAACTAAATGCAGAAAATAAAGCAATTTTTGCTTTCAATGTTTTAAATTTAGAAACACTTTTGGCCGTAATTAAAGCCGGCGAAATTTCCCAAAAACCTTTAATTATTCAGCTAAGCCAAGGGGCAATAAAATATTCGCGCATTGAAATTTTAGCGCCTATGATTTTATCAGCGATTCAAAATTCCTCTGGTAAATTTATTTTTCACCTTGATCACTGTGATGATTTAAATCTTTTTGAAAAATACATTGAATTTGGTTTTAACTCTGCAATGTTTGATGGTTCAAATTTTCCAATTGATGAAAATATCGAAAAATCACTAAAAGCTAAATCGATTGCTAATAAAAAAAATGTTTTTCTCGAGCTAGAAATAGGTCAAATTGGCGGCAAAGAAATTGGTCATCAAGAAAATGCTGAACAAATTCTTGAAATTGATAGTGTTAAAAAATTCTACCAAAAAACAGAACCAGATCTTCTTGCGATTGCTTTTGGAACCGCACACGGAATTTACAAAAAAAAGGCTAATTTAGATTGAGATTTAGTTAAAAACTTTAAAAAAGACTATAAAATTCCGCTTGTTATGCACGGAACCAGCGGCCTTTCTCTAGAAGAAATCAAAAAAGCAATCAATTTTGGAATAAACAAAATTAATGTTGGCACTGACCTTTTAGTTAATTTTTCTAACGAAGTTGAAAAATATTTTCAAGAAAATCCTAAAAGTTATGACATTAGAAAAATTAATCAAAAAGGAATTGAAAAAATGATCCAAAAAGTGCTTTTTTACCTTGAATTATCATAAAATCTTATGATTTTATATTTAATTTTTTCAATTTTAATTGCCATTTTCCTGTTTTTGATTACACTTTTTCTTTGATTTTATCAAAAGAAACGCAATCAGAAATGATCAGATTTTAAAAAAGAGATAATTAGACTTGTAATTTTTATATTTATTGTGTTTGGTTTTGTCTTCATAATTTCAGGTTTTTATCTTTTTTTAAAAAATAACCTAAAAATAAATTTCTAAACAAAGTTAGACAAAATTAACCATTTTCAAATTACTTTCAAATTTGAAAATGGTTTTATTTTATATTTGAAGAGCAAAAAATATTTAAGATTTTCTTGTTTGAAAAGCACAAAAAACCTATGAATTATAGGTTTTTTTGATTTTTAAAAAAGATTATTTATTATTTAATTTATGATTTCGGTTAAACGCATTGGTGTAAGTTCTTTTCTTTTTTTCTCAAATTCTTCATTGTTAATGTCGTTAATGTTGCTATTTGTTATTTTATTAAAATCAATTTTATCTCGAATTTGTTCTAAATTAGAAGATCCTGCAAAATAAAATAGTTGATTAGACTTAACTCAACAAACAGCTACTGTTAATTTTTTTTGATTTATTTGATTTATTTGATTTATTTGATTTATTTGATTTATTTGATTTATTTGATTTATTTGATTTATTTGATTTATTTGATTTATTTGATTTATTTGATTTATTTGATTTATTTGATTTATTTGATTTATTTGATTTTCTTTGAAATATTGATTATAACCACTTATTAATAATTGCGTTTTTTTAGGATCTAAATCATTATCATAATTTTTGATTTCAAAATAAAAATAATTTCCATTTTTGATAACCAAAAAATCAGGATATGAATTTGCAATTTCATTTCCATTAATGTATTGAAAGCCTAATTTAGCATGGACTGGGTTTTTAGCTCAAAAACGAATATTTTGATCTGATTTACTAATTTCTATTAATTTATTTGCAAAAATCCGTTCTGCTTCTGAATCTAACGGAAGATTATTTTCTGATTTTTTGTCATCAATTTTTTCATAAGCAAAAGAATCATTAGTTTTCACCGATTTATCTTTTTCAGTATTATTAAACTCAATTTCTTCAGGCAAACGCTCTTTAAAAATAAGTTTATACTGAGCATTTTCAACTTGATCTTTAATTGTTTTTTTATAAATTCTAGCAAGTTCTTGCCCATATTTTAACAAAATAATTAAATCTAAAATTTGTTTATTTGTTTTTTTATCTTCTAAAAATTTTTGTTTTATTTTGTCAAAAAAGTCTTCAATTTTAGAAGTAAAATACTTTTTTAAATTGTTTTTAAGTCTAATAATTGCTAATTCTAATTCAATAATGTTTGAAATTTTTGATTTAATCAATCTTGCTGAACCATATTCTTCAATATCGATAGAAACAGTATCAATAGAAATAAATTTATTGGCATTATAGTAGCGTTCATAATCTCTCAAACCGTCTTCAAAAAGTATTTTAACTTCTTCCTTCTTAGCGGCTTTGTTAAATTCATATTCAAAATTGTTTTCATATTGAATATAATTAATTATTTCACTTCTATTTTCAGCAGACGCTCCAGGAAGTTCGATTTGGCCTGATATAAGTATGTCATTTTTATATTCATTCTTCAAAAAAAGTTTAACCACTTTTTTATCCTTAGGGTTAACATTACTATAAATAAAATATTTATGAGCAATGGAAGTATCTTCTAAATAATACTTAGGGCGAGGATTTCTTCTTATTCTACCAATTACCTGAATACCTAAATTAGTAGATGAAATATTTCTAAGTTGGACTAACATACATGCTCTTGGAATATCTCATCCTGTTGCTGGGCCAATTTTAAAAATTATTACATCAACTGAAGACGTATCTTCAGAAATATCGCTTAATGTGAAATTAGATTTTTGACGCAAGTTACTTTCTTTTTTATCTTCAAAATATTTTACTCAACTAAGATTATATTTTTCGAGTATTTTAATTATTTTTTCTTCATTTTCATAAAATTTTTGAGCATATTTTTTACTTCTACTATCAATTTGGATTAGCATTGCGGGGTTAATACCGACTAAGCCAGGCTCTTCAATATTATCATTATATTGTTTTTTAATTTCTTTAAATTTTTGACAAGCTATTTCCAAAATTTGCTCATTATCATAATCTTTACCACTTTCTAAGCCACAATTATGACGTTTTTTGGCTTTTAAAAGTGTAATCCTCTTAAGACCACTTAAATCTGTATCATTTATTAAATCTTCTTCAGATAATCGAACTAATGGGAAATCAGGTTTTGGGGTTGCTGTCATTTTCAATATAAATGTTGCATTTTGTTGCATTTCTTCTTCAAAAGATTTGCCATCTTTGTCTTCTTTGTCTTCTTTGTCTTCTTTGTCTTTTTTGCCTTTTGAAGTTTTGTTAATATCACCAATATGGGCCTCATCTCTTATATAAATAAGAATTTGCCTTTTTCGTTTAATTTCAGACAAAAATGCTTCAATTGCTCCTTGCTCACGTAAAATAGAATTTGATTTAAAAGATGCTCCACCCATAATAAAAACTGAATCAGGCTTGGCAAAAAATTGATAGTTTTTATCAAATTCTGCCGTTCCCGTCAAGTTTGAGGGGCTTTCAATTCTCTCTATATTTAAATTTTTATTATCTATAAAAATTTTATATTTATTAAATCTTTCTTCTGTTTGTTTAGGTAATTCAGCACTTGATAATGTTACAAATACAAAAACTATTTCCTTACCAATGTATTTTTTATTTCATTTAATTAATTCATCAATATAGTTTAGAATCATGAAAGTTTTTCCTGATCCTGTCGGGGCTTCAAAATAAATTCCTTTTTTTAATTTTGTCTTAATTTCTTCGCTACTAGTTAGATATGAAGTTGTTTTCTCAACTAATTGTTCAACCGCATTACTTTGAGATTTGGTTAATTCCATAATTTTATGAATCCTTTTCTTGTGGTTTAAGTGCTAAAAGATGATTTAAAAGTTCAATATACTTGGTATTTTTAGCATCTTTATGATTTGAGGCAACTTTAATATCAAAATCTTTAAAAAGTTTTAAAAGCGAATCAACCAAATCATCAAGTCCTTTTTCTGAACCAAAAATTTGAGTATTGTAATAAGAAATGTCAAAAACTTTCAGGTTTTGCAAATAAGGTTTGTTTTTTTTGGCTCAGTCAAATTCTTGATTTTGCGATCCTTTTCCATTTGAAATTCTAAAAAGTCGTTCATATGTTACATCAGTTGCGATATTATTTTGATTATTGGTTATCAAAGTAAAGGTTCGTTTTCCACCATCTTGACGGTTTAAATCTCAAACGGCGTGACCAGTTGTTCCACTGCCGGCAAAAAAATCAAGAACTCTTGCATTTTTATTGGGATGCATATTTATAATATGCTTTAATAAATTCGTAGGTTTAGGATGATCAAAAATTTTAAACCCATCAAAAATACTTTTTAGAATTGCGGTTCCTTGGGTTCCTTGTTTGTTTGAATCTATTATTAAATTATTAAATTTGTCTTGGCGCTCAATTTCATTATCAGAATTATCAACAAATTGGTATTGTTTTGAATAAATTTTATTGTTTTTAAAAACAATATAATCATTTTTAATGCCTTCAATTAATTTATTATAGCTTCATCTTCATCGCCAGTCTTTTTCAGCATGTTTACCACTTTGGCGAATTAATCATTTTTCTTTACTGCCACCCGGGTAATAAACTTTACCTTCATGCTCAAACTCATAGTCAAGATTTTTAGATCAAGATAAAGAGGCACGATCTAATTGGTTTAACGAATATTTTCCTCTTTTTGCTAAATGTTCATCTTCAAATTTATAAGCTTTTGTATTTGTGTCTTTTGCAATGGTATTAATAGTTAATTCACCAATATTTTTACTATAAAGCAGTATGTATTCAGTCAATATTTTTAAATATTTACTATCGTCACCACTACCAGCATTTTTCTTTTGTCAAACCAAATTAGCAACAAAATTTTCCTCACCAAAAATTTCGTCCATTAAAACTTTTAGATAAGCTTGCTGATTATCATCAATTGAAATAAAAATTATACCGTCCTCTTTTAAAAGTTTTTTGGCTAAATTTAGTCTCTCATTTAATAAGTTTAGTCAACCATTTCGAGAGTACTTATCTCGATAAATAAATTTAGAAGGTAAAATATTTTCTTTATCATTTGCAACCTGATTACCATCGTCAAAACTAGCCTGGGTATTATAAGGTGGATCAATATAAATTACATCATAGCCAGCGGCGGTCTCTCTCTCTCTCTCTCTCTCTCTCTCGAGAACTACAAGATTTTTAAGAGCATCATAATTTTCGCCTATTATTAAGGTGTTTTCTTCAGATTGACTTTTGTCTAAAACAAAAGATAAATCTTCATTTTTTTGTAAAATTGCAACTAAATCTGAATCAGATTCAGGAGCTGTATCAAAACGAAAGCCAGTTTTGATTCGTTGAGAAATAAACTGAAAAACATATTCAAGTTTATTTGGTTCAAATTTTTCTAAAATTTGAATTGCTAAATTTTTTTGGTCTGAATTTAGCTCTTTTGAGGAAATTTCCTCAATTTGCTTTTTATATTTTTCTAAGAGGTTATTTTGATTCATATTTTAGGCCTTTTTAGTTGTATTTTGTAATATTTTACCATTTTTCAGCTATTAAGGCGATGGAAACAGAATAAAACTAAAAAAAATTGGGCAAATTTTTGTTTAACTTAGTATATTGATTTAAAAAATTCAGCACTTTTTTGATTTGTCTCAGCAAAATTAGGTCTTATGTTAAAATATTCCATTTTTGGCGATGTCTGTCAGGGTGCTAAAAAATAAAATACCAAATATTTTGAAAAATATTTGGTAGTAAATTATCTATTTTTAAAAAATGATCGTTAAAATTGATCGAATTTTAACAATTTTGTGACAGGTTTTCTATAATTAATCCATGAAATCAATAAGTAAATAAACGAAATTATAAAAAACATTGCTATTCATGTTATGAAAATTAACATTACTATTTGTGAAGTCGAAGGATATATGGCATCTTCACCGAGTATTCGAATGTAAATTTTTGGAATTAGGGGGAGAGACACTGATAAGTTAATGACTAAAATTAGAAATGAAATTATAATTATATTTAATCAATGGTAAAGAAAAATCTGCCATGTCTTAGCGCGAAGGGCTTTTAGGATTCCAATTAATTTTACTTTTGAATCAGTTAGATTTTTTGTATAAAAAATCGTTTGTATTAATAGAATTGCTATAAAAACAATTAAAATTGCTCCAACAATTAAATTTATAAAATTTTGTAAATCATAAGTTAATTTTGTTACACCTTTTAATGAAGAGTCAATTGCATACTCTTTATTATTCTCAATAAAATTATCAATATTATTTTCCAAATTATCATTTTCAAAATATAATCTTAAAATAATTGGTTCTATTTTTTTGGTTTGACTGGTTTGTGAATTGTCTGGTTCCCTGTTTTTGCTTTTCTGAAATTCGATATCTTCGCCGAATTTATGATGCAAAAAAGTTAAGTTTAATTTTTTTGCATTAACTAAATTATTTATTCCGACAACTTTTAATGTTTTCTTATCTTTGGCACCAGTTAAAACAGCAATTTCTTGTTCTTTTGGCTCTTTGATACCAAATTCTGTAGCTACTTCTTTTGAAATTATAACTTCATCTAATTTTTCAATGTTTCTTCCTATTAAATTTTTTTGATCAAAATTGAACCTATTTTTAAAAAATTCACTTTCATCAATGTAATCAATAGGTGCTCCAAGCTTTCTTTTGTCATTATATTCAAAAGCTAATGATGGGAAAGTAAAGAAAGGAATAATTTTTTTTATTGTTTTATTTTTTTCTCTGAGATTATTAATGTCATTATCTGTGAAGGTCGTCACATCTCTTTCTGATTTTTTGCTAATTAAAACAGAATCAAGTTGCAATTCATTAACTTTAAGAGAATTAGAAGTGGAAATATTTAAATTTAAAACACCAAATAATAATGTCCCAAAAAAACTTGTTAGAAAAAGTATTACAAATAAAATGGTTGAAACTATTTTTGATTTATAATCTGCCAGAGTAAGCAATAAACCTGTTTTTAATTCTTGCTTAATTTTTGCAATTTTTGAATAAGAAGAACTCTTAAATGAAACTAACTGAGTACTTTTTTCATCATTAATTGCTAAATTTTGCTCACTTTTGTCAATATTTTCTTCGGAAATTTTTCCTTTTTCAATACGAATGATCTTGTCAGCATATTTTTTTGCAAATTCTAAATTGTGACTGACCACTAATATTGTTTTATTTTTTGCAATATTTTTTAGATTTTCAAATACAGAAATACCATTTTCAACATCAAGATTCCCAGTTGGTTCGTCAAGCAAAATAAAATCACTATCTCTTGAAAGCGAACGGAGAATTGCTATTCTTTGTTTTTCGCCACCAGATAAATTGTTTGCATTTTGCTTTAATTGCTGAGCTTCAATTGACACATATTTAGCTTGTTGTTCCAATTCTTTTGGGTCTAAAACTCTATTTATTACATTATTTGCAATTAAAATATTATTTTCTGATGAAATATTAGTTATTAAATTGAAGTCCTGAAAAACAACATCAACTAATGGTTTTTTAATTTCAGAACCATTTTCATCCAAAAAAGAAATTTTTCCACTGTCTTTTTTAGTAAAACCGGCAATTAAATTAATAAGAGTTGTTTTACCAATTCCTGATTTACCAATTATAAACGTTATTTTTCTTGAAGGAATATCAAGATTTAGATTATCAAAGATGGTTTTGTTATCAATCTTTTTCGTTAAATTCTCAATTTTTATCATTTTACTCCAAGTTTGGTGTATTCTTTTTATTTATCATTATAAAATTAAGACTTTTGGTAAAAAATATAATTTTAATAATTTTTAAAAATTATTTTAATAATGTCACAATATCTTTTTTATAAGTTATATAAGAAATTAATGAATATATGATTGATAAAATAGTGAAACTACCAAGCCAGATAATTATAAAAATAACGCTAATTTGCTGATAATCAGGAAAAATTGAATTTTGATTTGAAATTGCACCATAAATCAAAGGCACAAAAGAAATTGAAAATATAATACCCAAAACAAAAACAAAAGCAGAAAGTATTACCAAATTTAATCAATGATACAAGAAAATTTGTGATGTTTTGCCACCAAGAGACTTTAGAATACCAATTGATTTTTTCTTGAATTTAGAAAGATTTGTTGCATATAATGACACAAAAATTAACAAACTTATTCCAAAAATTATTATTGACACAAAAATAATTAATAACAAAACATATTGAGAGGAAATTATCTCATTTAGAATTTCATCCGGACCGCCAGATGTCGAGTAATAACGACTAACTCCCAGTTTGCCATATTTATTTAAAAAATCATTAATATTATTATATAAATTATCATGATCAAAATAAATCAAAGCACTTATTGGAAGTAATTCGCCAGAATATTTTTCAATATTATTGTTAAAAATAGCGATATTTTCATCATCTTTTTCAGGATCAAAAACTCCAACAACTTTAAAAATTAAAATGTTTTTCTTATTAGTAATTTTTAAAAGTTTTCCTGTTTTATCAGTTATATTCGAGCTGACTGCTATTTCATTAAAATTTTTAGGCAACGTACCTTTTTTCAAGTTTATTGAATTAACTTGATTTGAATTCTCGTAGAAAGACTTATGTATTTTATTGGGTTTTACAAGTGTTTCCTCAGTTTCTACGGTTGATGGTCGACTAAAAACATACTTTTCAAAGTCTAATGAAAAATAATCATCAGGTAAAAACTCAAATTCATCAAACTTGCTTTCTTTTCCATTTTGTTTTGATTTTTGATAAACTGACTTTAATTTATCTGTGTGAACGAGCGAAAAATTAGCACCATCATCAAAAGGCTTATCTAAAATTCCCACAATTGTTGCTGATTCAGAAAATCGATCTAAATCTTCAAATTTTTGCTTTAAAATTAATGGATTAACGTTAATAATTTTAATTGTTTTTCCAATTGGATTATCAATTTTTAATTCATCAATTAATTTTTGTGAGAGGACAACCTCATTTGGATTGGTAATAAACCTGTTACTAAAATTTCCATCTTTACTAAATGAACTAAATCTGTTTTTAAAAAAATCTGATTCATCAGTTGGTCAAATAGAACGATTCTCAAGAGAAACGTTACCATTATAAATAAATGTAAAATTATCAAGGCTACTATATACTAAACTAGTGTGTTTTATTTTGGGATTATCCTTTTTAAGTTGGTCAATTTCTTCAGGGGCTAAAGAAATAATATCCTTTTCGGCAATTCTAATAGTGTCAAAATTTGATTGGGTAACCGTTTCAATGGATATATTTTTTGCTGAAAAATGTAAGTTCATGAAAATAACCATGCTAAAAATTAAAGCAAAAAATGTTACTAAAACTAAAATAAAACTCGTAATTTTTGACTTAAAATCCGCAAGCACTAGCAATAAAGCTACTTTAAATTTTTGTAAGAAACCAGGTTTTTTATAGACCTGGTTTGATATCATGTTAGAGTGTTTATTTTTTGATTCAACATTAATTTGTTTGTTATTTTCTATAACATTAACGGATAAATTTTCTAAATTAATAATTTGATCGGCATATTGGTTTGCTAATTCTAAATCATGACTAACAATTAAAATTGTTTTACTTTCAGAAGCTTTAACTAACAAATCAAGTAAGGCAATGGAATTTTCATGGTCCAAATTTCCAGTTGGTTCGTCAAGCAAAATAAAATCACTTTTTCTTGATAAACTTCTTAAAAATGCAGCGCGTTGTTTTTCGCCACCTGATAAGTTTTTCGCTATCTGATCTAATTTGTTGGTTTCAATACCGATAGAATTCGCAGCTTGCTGTATTTCTGAATCATCTAATTCGCGATTCAAAATGTGATTTGCTATTAAAATATTATTTTTTATGCTTAATGACTCAATTAAATTAAAATCTTGAAAAACAACATCAACTAATGGTTTTTTAATTTCAGAACCATTTTCATCAAAAAAAGAAATGTTTCCACTATCTTTTTTTGTAAAACCGGCAATTAAATTAATTAGTGTGGATTTACCAATTCCAGATTTTCCAATTACAAATGTAATTTTGTTTGAAGGAATTTTGAGATTTAAATTATTAAAAATAGATTTATTATCAATTTTTTTAGTTAAATTTTCTATTTTTATCATTATTAAAATTTGCTTGTGTTATCCATATAATGTGGGTATGTGGTGGCTCTTCTATAATGTGTACTTTTGTCGGGAATTAGCGGGTTATTTGTCGAGATTGAAGTATATTCATAGTCGTCTATCACTACTCCGGTTGCATATTGACCAAAACTTGATATTTTGTAATTCCATCCAACACCTTGATAATTGATTACTAGTCTATCAGCGTTGCTTTTTTCAAAAGTTTCTACTAATTCATAGGAATTAAATTCCAATCTTACTGATCCACCAACTTCAGCAGTTACTTCTCTTTTTTTAGTAGCATAAGCTACCTTACCATTTATTTCAAAAGACGGGGTAGCTAGTCCAGAAATTCAAGCATGGGCATTTAATTGAATTCGGTCTGGTTTAGAATTATAATAATTAGAAAAGTTTCTGGTTTTGGTGTACTTAATTTCCGTTTTTCCTATTCACGAAGCTTTATCTTGCCAAAATAATCCACCCCTATATACAACTTTTTTAATACCTCTAATAAGAATTTCTAATTCTCCTTGATCGGTTATTCGGATTTTGTGACTATCTTCAACCTTAAGGTTTTTTAAATTGAGTAATGAAGTCGGAACTTTAGATATTCCATTGTGATTTATTCTATAAATTTCACCTAAAATATCTTCTGCTTTAGTTCTTTCATCTTGTACATAATAATATGAAAATAATTGAGGTTGCGATTTTTCGTTTGTTAAATTTATGTTGTTGTTGACGCTACTATAGGAAAAAAATGTTACAGGAATAAGACCTATAAATGCGAAGCCTAAAATTTTTTTTAATTTTGAAATAAACATGGATGTACCTTTCCAAAAAAATAATGATGAATTATCAATATTTTTTTTTTTTTTTTAAAATACTTCTTTTACTATTATACCATTTTTGTAAAATTTTTTTGCACTCCAAATTATTTTTTTAATTAAAACCTATAATTCGCTAAGAAAGTAAAAATTATTTAATTAGAGTCATGCTGATTTTTAATTTTATCTGCAATAATTTTTTATAATTTTATAAAAAATTAGTGAGTGTTTATAATTTTGTTTTTAAATGTGATTCTCCATTCTTTCAATTTGACTCTGTATTCATGATTTTTTTGAAATTAATATACTAATTTATCGAATTTTTGAACTGATTTATTTATATTTATAGATTTTTTGCCATTAGTTGCTTTTTTGTGGTAATATCATTTTAGATATTAACAAAAAATTTAAGAGGATTGCTATGAAAAAAATTGCTAATTTCTTGATAATTGAACAAAAAAATGAAATTTTTACTATCTATTTAACGGCCGAATTACAAGATGATCTTGGAACAATCGGATTTTTAAAATTTACGAATAAAAAACAACTAGAAAAAGATGATGTTGTTGCTAAAATTGAAGCGTCAAAAACTGTTTTTTCAATAAAAACACCCTTAAAATGTAGAATTATTGAACTAAATCAATTAGCTGAAAAGGATCCAAAAATTTTGAATTCGCATGAGTCAGACAAAAATTGACTTTTTAAAGCAAAAGATATAGACCAAAGTGAATTTGATGAACTTGAGGACTTTTAGTATCCTAGATCAAGCGATAAAAATCAAGAAAATCCTTGATTCAGCTGATGCAATTGTTGTTGGAGTTGGTTCAGGACTAACAAGTGCAGATGGAAATAATTATTATGGATCAAAATTCAGTGATAATTTTAAAGATTTTATCGAAAAATACCATTTTTTAGATATGCTTCAAGCTTCGCTTTATGATTTTGGATCATGAGAAACATACTGAGCTTTTCATAGTAGATTTGCGAAAGTTAATTTTTTAGATCTTAAAGAATCAGAAAGTTTTTTGAATTTGAAAAAAATTTTAGAAAATAAAAATTTTTTTATAATAACCACAAATTCTGATAGTTTTTTTGAAAAATCAGGATTTGACAATCAAAAAATTTTTTACATCCAAGGTAAATATAATTTAATGCAGTGCTCAAAAATGTGTAAAAATTTTTTATACCAAGATGATGAATTAATTCTAAAAATGGTAGAAAATCAAAAAAATATGAAGGTTGATTATAATTTATTACCAAAATGCCCAGAATGTAATGCCTTTTTAGAAATAAACAAAAGAATTTCGTTTAAAGGAATGGTAGAAGATCAAAACTTCGATAACCAAAAAGCAAATTACAATAATTTTATTGAACAAAATAAAGATAAAAACTTAGTTTTTCTTGAAATAGGGGTTGGATTTACAACCCCGCAATTAATTAAATTGCCATTTCAAGAGATGACAAAAAAATTCAAAAATGCAAAATATCTAGTTATAAATCAGAAAAAATACCGTACTAACAAGGATATTCTTGAAAAATCCTATTTTTTTCATGAGGATATTAAGTTACTTCTACAAAAAATAACAGAATAGGAATAAAAATGTACTTAATCGAACCAAAACGCAATGGAAAATGAGTTTTTGATGGTGCGATTTTGCTCGCAATTCAATATTGAGCAATTAAAAACTTAAAACTAGATGAAACAATTGTTTTTCCTTATATTTGTGATCCACACGTCCAAATTGGTTATTTTCAAAATCCAAGTGTTGAAGTTAACCTTGAACTTTTAAAGCAAAAAAATATTGAAGTCGTTAGACGCGACACTGGTGGTGGTGCAATTTATTTAGATAGAAATGGAGTAAATTTTTGTTTTTCATTCCCATATGAAAAAAATAAAAATTTACTCGGAAATTATGCACAATTTTACGACCCTGTTATTAAGGTTTTGCAAAACTTAGGGATAAAAAATGTGCAATTTAGTGGAAAAAATGACCTTCAAATTGAAGGAAAAAAAGTTTCTGGGGCAGCAATGTCGCTTGTAAATGATAGAATTTATGCAGGTTTTTCACTTTTATATGATGTAGATTTTGATTTTATTGGCAAAATTCTAACTCCAAACCAGAAAAAAATTGAAGCAAAAGGAATAAAATCTGTTTCTCAACGGGTAACTAATTTAAAAAATAAGCTTTCAGAAGAATACCAAAATTTTTCAATTTTTGAAATGAAAGACTTATTTTTGACTGAATTTTTGAAAGTAAATTCAGAAGAAAAATTTAAAAAATATGAACTTACTGATAGTGATTGAGTTCAAATTGACAAAATGGTTGCTGAAAAATACAAAAATTGGGATTTTGTTTGAGGACTTAGTCCAAATTATTCGTTCAACAGATCAATTAGAACAAAAGCTGGAACAATAACATTTTCTTTAGAAATTGATGAAGGAAAAATTAGCAAAATTAAAATTTCAGGCGATTTTTTCCCGAAAAAATCACTTTTAGAGTTAGAAAATTTCTTAATTGGGACAAAGTTAACTCAAGATCAACTATTAAATCGGCTAAAAGATGCAAAATTAGATGATTATTTTAGTCAAAAAGTTGATGAAGAAGAAATTTGTAACTTACTTTTAAACTAAATATGAAAAACAAACTTTTTAAACCGTATCAAATTGGTAATTTTACATTAAAAAACCGATTTGTTTTTAGCCCAATTAATCTTAATCTTTCTGAAAACGGCCAAGTATGCCAAGCAGATTTAGATTTTTTTAGCGCAAGAGCCCATAGTGCACCAATGACAATTACAGGTGGAGTTTACGTTTGTAAATCAGGTAGTTTGTTCAAATATGGTCATAGTATCGAAAATGACAGCGATATTGAAGGGCTAGCAAAACTTGCAAAGGCAATAAAATCAAAGGGAAGCATCGCAATTTTACAGTTAATTCATGCTGGTTCTCACTCTGTTTCAAAAATTGAAAAGGATGGTTTTTGCTATGGACCTAGTGCTGAAAAGCGAAATTATCCTGTAAAATACAAGGTTTTTCGACTTACACAAAAGCAAATTCAAAAAATTGTTAGTCAATATGCAGATGCTTGTCTAAGGGCAATTAAGGCTGGTTTTGATGGGGTTGAAATTTCTTCAGCCCAGAAATTATTACCTCAAGAGTTTTTCTCACATTATACTAACAAGCGAAATGATAAATATGGCTGTCAAAATATTGAAAATAGATCTCGATTTTTGGTAGAAATATTAGAAAAGGTACAAAAAACTATTTTAAAATCAAAAAATCCTAATTTTTTGCTAGGTTACCGGGCAACTCCTGAGGAGCGAAGAGGCGATAATTTAGGTTACACAGTCGAAAATTTCCTAGATTTTTTAGATCTAATTGAAAAAAGAGGGATAAAAATTTCTTACCTTGCAATTGCCGGTTGGGGTTTTGACGTTTTTCGTGACAAAGTTCGGTCAAAATCAAATAATTTTAACCGGTTAATTTCCGATGTAGTTTATGAAAAATTGCAAGGAAAAATCCCGGTTATTGCTAGTGGTTCAATAAATTCCTTAGAAAAATCAGTCGAAGCTATTCAATTTTCTGATTTTGTCGGAATTTCTTCAGCGTTTGTGCCTGATCCTGATTTTGTTGAAAAAATTGAGAAAAATCAGCCAATAAAATTAAGTCTCGAACCGGATGAATTTGAAAAATTAAAAATAAGTAAAAATGCCTTTAAAGAAATTGGCCATTATTTTGAATATGGCAAATCTTTACCTGAAAATGCTCGCAAAACTATTTTAAATAATTCAAAAAAAGCGGAATAATTTTTTTCTCGACTTTCCCAGTTTGATGAGACAATCTTAAAAAGTGTCCGATTTTGGGCTAAATAAGTAGAAAAATCTCAGACAATTAGTTTTTTACCTATGATTTTGATTACACCGCTTTTGTTAATTTTTTCTAGCATGTTCATTTTAAAAATTTGGACAAATAATTTACCTCATATAATAACTTGGAGTTTTATATGATAAGCAACTTTGAGGCCTTTCATTGTTATACCAATCAATAAATTCACTTATTTTTTGATAAGCAATAGCCACATTTTCAAAATTTTCGCCCTCAATATTAAGCAATTCTCGTTGAAAAACCGCATAAAAATATTCAATAGGACGGTTTGCAAGTGCATTACCTTTTGGCGACATTGATTGTTGGATACCATTTTGCTTTAAAAAATTAGCAAATTTGTAGTTCGCATATTCCACGCCATGATCTGAATGGAAAAATTTTGGTTTAATATTGTACTTTTTGATTGTTTGTTTTACTAAGTTTATAGTTTCTTCTGAAAATCTTGTTTTAGAAATTGAAAAATTGAGCAAGTAATTGGATTTTGTTTCAATAATTGAGTGTAGATAAAATCATTCGTTGTTAATTTTGATAAATTTAATATCAGCAAACCATTTTTCACCAAAATTTTCTGAGCTAAATTCACCTTTGATATGATCTTCAGTCCAAATTCGCGTAAACTTTTTCTCTTTTGGTGCTGGTTTTCCTTGCTTTTTATAAGCTAGTGATTTTAATCCTAAAAATTCGTAGTGTTTTTGAAACACGTACGTGCTTACATAATTTCCCTGATTTATGTAAATATTATATAGGATGTCTCGGCCTTTTACCTTTCGATTTAAAATAAAATTTTCGCGAATTCACTGAAGTAAGTCTTCATCATAAATCATTTTCTTTGGTGGTTTTTTCACCCTAATTTTCTCATAAATAGAAGTGCGATTAACCTTAAAAACGCTACAAATTCTAGTGGAATTTTCGATTTTGTTTTTATCTTTTTCTTGTTCTTGTTTTCGTTTTTTGAGCTCCTCAAGAATAATCCCGGGGTCAACCCCGTATTTTCTAAGAACAGTTTCAATTATTTCTTGGTAAACTTCACGATCGTTTTCAGAAAGATCGTTAATTGTATATTTCTTTTTTGGTTTGCGTGGAGATTTGATTTTTCCACGAGTACTAATTAAACTTTTCATATCATTATTATAAAACTTTTTTTGCCAATTTCTTATCAAATTATTAGCGTATATATGCAACATTCATTCTTTATCCGCTTTTTTACTTTTAGATTTGTTTTTGTAAATTTCTCTAAATTCTTCTGCAAAAGCCAAAATTGCATTTTTTAAGCCTTTAGATTCGGCAATTTTGATGTATTTAAATTTGTCTTGAATTGTGAATTTGTATTGTTTCATTTTGACACACCTTTTTTGAATGTGTCTGAAATTAATATATTAACTTAGTGTCCGATTTTGGGCGCTTTTTTCACTTTTTTGACAAAAGTTAATTACAATTTTAAAACACTGGCAAAAATCAATTTATGGACAAAACAATAAAAATCATAAAAAAAATACAACTACTATTTAAACTCAATGTAAATACAGAACTCGTTTTTACTTACATTGAGCCTAAAAAAATATGTGAAGTTTTGAAAGAGCCATAATCAAAAGCCTTAAATTTATAGATTTCTAAACGGTTAAATTTAAGGCATCCCATCATATTTAAAAACATAATGGAAAAGTCGCACTATCTTATTTTTTTATGACAAAAAACATAATAATTCCCCCTTAATTCAATATCAAAATTTATTAATTATTCTTAAGTGAGACTTATTATAACATAATTTTGTTTTAGACCAAACATTTTTTTTATTTTTTTACAAAATGTTAATTTTAAAATAATAAAAATTAAGACTTTAGGTAAAAAACCCGGATTTACGGGCATTTTTTTACATTTATATTCACTAAAAAGTGAATTTCTGCCACCAAACAAGGAAACTCTGGAAAAAGCAAAATAATTTTTTTTCTTTGAAAAATTAATAAAAAAATATATAATTATACATTTATTAATTATATATTTTTTTTGTGTGAAGTAATATGATTGTTGATTTAAAACTAATTTTTGAAAAACAAAAAATTTTAGATAAACTTTTTGCTGAATATAGTTATGGTAATGATTTAATTACAAAGGCTGATCACCAATGGCAAGATAAGGTAATAATTGCTGCGATAGTTGAAATTGCTGAATTTGCAAATGAAATTGAAAGCTTTAAATATTGAAAAATTAACAAAAAGTCTAATTTTGATAAAACTATCGAAGAATTTGTTGATGCAATTCATTTTCTTGTTTCAGCCGGAATTCATTTTGAGAGCCAACAAGTTTTTGAAACAAAATTTGTTCAAAACAAAGATATTAACGAACAATTTAAAAAAGTCTTTATTTTAGCCTCTGATTTTTTGCTTAAAAAGGAAAAAGAAACTCTTGGTAATTTGTTTGAATATTTCCTTGGCTTTATTGAAATTTTGAACTGAAATATTGATCAAGTAACTCAAGCTTATTTGGAAAAATACAATAAAAATCTTGAAAGAATTAAAAATCAATATTAGACAATAATTTTTCAAAATAATTTTATTTTGAAAAATTAAACGGCACAAGACTCGCAAAATTCATAGTTTTCTGAATCTTCAAGGACGTCTTGGCGAATTCTTACATAATAAATTGACTTGCAACCTTTTTTAAAGGCATGAATATATGCTTTATTTAAATCGCGAGTTGTTGCCTTATCAGTTAAAAATAATGTCATTGAAATTGACTGATCCACGTGTTTTTGGGCTTCGGCAACGATGTTAATAATTGGAATTGGTCCAAGTTCGTATGCTCCTTTTTGGTAAAAGTCATATGTTTTTGGTCCTAATTGGTATGAAGGAACATAAATTCGTCCTAATTTTCCTTCTTTTCTAACTTCAACAGGGGCAACAACCGGCTGCAATGAAGGGGTACAAGAATTAAGATAAGAAATTGACCCAGTTGGAGCAATTGCCATTAAATGTGAATTGGCAATTCCGTGAGTTTTAATTTGCTCTACAAGTTCAATTCAGTCCTCTTGAGTCGGAATTGCAACTTGATAGTCTTGAAAAAGTTGCTGAATTCTAGCGGTTTTTGGCACAAAAGTTGAAGGCTCAACTTTTGTGTATTTTTCAAAATATTTGCCGCTGGCAAATGTGGTTTTTTCAAAACCGGCAAAAGGTGCGAATTTTTTTGCTAATTCTAAAGAAGACTTAAAGGCCGAAAAAGCTAGACAATAAAAGAAAATATTTGTAAAGTCAAGGGCTTCTTCTGAGTCATACATTATTTGGTTTTTGGCTAAAAAACCGTGTAAATTCATAGCTCCAAGTCCAATTGCGTGATTCAAATTATTTCCTTTTTGAATTGAAGGGGCAACTGAAAGATCAGAATTTCTTGAGACACTATCAAGTCCGATAATTGAATAGTGAACCATTTTTTGAAAATCTTTACCTGATTCCATAGCTTTGTCGATGTTTAGCGAACCTAAATTACAACAGATATCTTGGCCAATTTCTTTAAAACTTAGGTCAGGAAAATAAGAACTTGGAGTTGAAGGTTGAGTAATTTCTGAACATAAATTTGACATTACAACCCGATCAGGATGAGCATTTGCATCATTAACAGTGTCTTCAAATAAAATATAAGGATAACCGCTTTCAAATTGTAATTCAGCAATTGTTTGAAATAATTTCCTTGCTGAAATAAAGGTTTTTTTAATTTTGGGGTTATCTAACATTTTGTAGTATTCTTGACTGATTGAAATGTCACTAAAAGGTTTTTTGTAAAACTTTTCGGTGTCATAAACAGAAAAAAGTGCCATTTGCTCGTTGTTTTTAGCCAGTGTTAGTGTTATATTTGGGATTATAACGCCCAGCGAGAGCGATTTTATTCTGATTTTTTCATCAGCATTTTCCCTTTTTGTATCAAGGAAAGAAAGAATATCTGGATGGTGAACATTTAAATAAACAGCCCCGGCACCTTGACGTTGTCCAAGTTGGTTTGCATACGAAAAGGAGTCTTCAAGTATTTTCATGACAGGAATTACACCTGTTGCTTGATTTTCAATGTTTTTAATTGGTGCCCCTAGTTCACGTAAATTTGTCAGCAAAACACTAACTCCGCCACCACGCTTTGAAAGTTGCAAAGAAGTTGTAATTGCCCGCGAAATTGATTCCATATTGTCTTCAACTCTAATTAAATAGCAAGAAACAAACTCTCCTCTTCTTAGTTTTCCTGCATTTAAAAAAGTTGGGGTAGCTGGTTGAAATCTGCCTAGCATTATTTGCTCAAGAATTTCTCTGGCATCTTCAAAATTTCCGTTAGCCAAAAATAAACTATTTAACAAAGCCCGGTCAGGAAAATGTTCTAAATATGTTAGATTATCATCAGATTTTAGGGCATATGAAGAATAAAATTTAAAAGCACCCATAAATGAAGGGAAAAAATGATTGTAACTTCAAGCTTTTTGATTTAATTCCTCAAGTTGTTCAAATGAATATTGATTTATGACTTTAGGGTCATAATAATTTTGGCTAAGCAAAAAATTAATTCGGTCTTTGAACGAATTAAATACTTTAAAGCGAGGTTCAATATGTTCACTAATATATTTTTGCCCGGCTAAAATATCAAATTTATATGCATCTGGATTTTTTGAAAATAATTTGGCCTTTGCATTTAGGCTAATATAACTTTCAGAACTACTGGAACTAAAAGCGTGATTTTTGTCGTGTGTTTTCATTTATTTTTCCCAAAAATTATTTAATATTGTCTTAACATTAATAACATCATCAGAAGTCCCTAAGAGCTCAAAGTGATATAAAAAAGGGACATTCAATTTTTTTGACAAAACCGGGCCAGCAAGAGCGTAAGTATCGCCAAAATTAGTGTTTCCAGAGGCAATAACTCCTTTACAAAATTTACGGTTTTGTTCATTATTTAAAAATTTTATTACCGGTTTTGGTACCGAACCGCTTGTTTCACCTTTTCCGCCGCTGTAAGTAGGACAAAAAAGTACATAATCTTGATTGACTTGAATTTGAGAGTCAATATCAATTGGAATTCTTTGATTTTTAAAGCCAAGTTTTTCAATAAAACGGTGAGTATTATTAGAAATTGAAGAGAAATAAACAAGAAAAATTTCGCCTTTAGGTTTGGAATAATCGCCTAATTCGTAGGGTTTTTTGTTATTTTCCATTTTAAAACTCCCAGTCTTCATCTTCAGTTTCTTCAGCAAGTGCCATTACATAAGAAGAACCATTTCCTGAGAAAAAATCATGATTCTCGTCTGCCCGGGCTGATAATTGGCTAAAAACTTCAGGTTCAATTTCAGTTTCTTCTTTTGTAAAAGGTGAGTCATATCCTAAATTTTGTAAAAATTTGCCAGCATTATAAAGACTAAATTTTATTGCAGATTCAGCAATTCCAACTTCAGAATATAAGTCATATAAGTAATCTTTTTCTAAGTCAATTAATTTATAAAGTAAATCAAAAACAAAGTCTTTCATTTCTTTTTGTTTTTCAGGGCTTAATTTTTCAACTTTTCTTTGATATTTATAGCCTGAATAATAATTGTGGATCACTTTGTCGCGTAAAATTAAACGAATTATATCAGAAGTATTTGGCAGTTTTGATCTTGAAGAAAGGTAAAAAGGAAGATAAAAACCGCCATAAAGTAGAAAACCAGGCATTAGTGCGGCAGCAACTTTTGATTTTAAAGGATCTTTTCCAACATAAAAAGGGATTAGAATTCTTGCTCTTTTTTGTAATTTTTCATTATTTATTACTCAATTGTGTGCCTCTTCAATTTCTTCACTTGAACAAAAGGTTGAAAAAATCGAACCATAAGAACGAGCATGAACTCCTACCATAAAGGCAAAATTAGCATATATAACTTGCTCGTGATCGGTCAGAGAATGACCAATTTGGGCTACATCACCAATTGTTGCCTGAATTGTATCAAGCAAAGTTAGGCCAGTAAAAGTTCGGGTTACAAGTTGTTGTCATTCTGGTGACAGACTTCTTCATGATTCTAAATCGTTTGAAAGCGGGATTTTTTCTGGAATTCAGAAATTTTGAACTACACGGGTTCAAACTTCTAAATCTTTAGGATCATTGATGACATTTCAGTTTACTGAACGCATTTTGCCCGAAAAATTGTTATAGGCATATTCCAGAGGCGAAACTGAAAGGTTATAGTAATCATTTTTTTGTTTAATTTTTGAATTGTTGTTTTCTTGACTCATTTTTCCCACCTCTAAATAGCTATTTAAATAATTAAAATTAAATGGACTATAATTTTACCAAAAAGAAAAGTCATTTAAGAAAAATTTATTTTTAAATTTATTTTTTTTCTTTTTTTTATTTTGAAAAATTAAAAAAACCCTATGAATTTATAGGATTTTTTGATATTTGATGGGTGAATAAATTAAAAATTTTATTGTCAACGCCGCCAGCTTTTGGGAAAAACTAAGAAAAAATAATTTTAAAGACAAAAATAATAAAATTAGACTTATAAAGTTGTTAAGGTGTTGCCAAATGCAAAAACAAAACCGCCAACAACAAAAATTACGCACAAAAAAATATGGGCATTGTATTTTGCTCTTTGTCAAGCGGGTAAAAACATTTTTGTTTGCTCATAAGTAAAATGTTTTTTGCCCGGATTTTCTCTTTTTCAATCTTCCATTTGAAGTTCTTTGTATTGTTGAATTTTTTTTCTTGTATATTTGTGAAATGAAATTGAAACTATCGCAAGAACAAAGAAAATAACAGAAAGACTAATCAAAACTGGTTGTGGAAGATCTATTAGTCTAATTCCAGAATAAAAAGGATTTGTTCGCATAATATAATAATTATAATATTTATTTTATATTTTAATATAAAGTATTACTATTAATACAAAAAAGTAAACTTTTAAGGACAAAAGTTTACTTTTTTATTTGTCCCGAGTTTCCCAGTTTCATAAGGTAATTTTAAAAAAGTATCCGGTTTTAGGGACTTTTTTAAGTTTTTTGGTAAAAGTTGGTTACAATTTTATTAGTGATTTATTAAGATATCAAAGTAAAAATCATATCTATTTCAAATGTTTGGATCGCTAGGGACACCATCGTGTTTTTTAAATATAATTTGCTGATCTAAAGTGTTAAATTCAACCCTTTGTCTTAATTTTTGCAACATCGATACTAAACCAACTTAGTTAATTTTTGTTTTTTCATAATTTATAATTATACCATAAAATTACTTAAAATGCTACCAAATGCTACTTATAAAATTAAGGTTTTACATTAAAAAAACACCGATTTACGGGTGTTTCTTCATATTTATATTCACTAAAAAGTGAATTTTTGTCTTAAAACTGGGAAACTCGGGAATAATTATAATATTTATTTTATATTTTAATATAAAGTATTACTATTAATACAAAAAAGTAAACTTTTAAGGACAAAAGTTTACTTTTTTATTTGTCATTTATTTTATTAAAAAATTATTTAATGAATTTTTTAATAAAAAGATTATTTAAGTTTGAAACTGTTTCAACATTTGTTGCTAAAGTAGGTGAGTCATAAACGGCAAAACCTTTGAACAAGATTTGTGTTGGAGGGGTAGTTGGGGCTGTGGCAGCTTGAGTTTGAGTTCCACCAGATCCTCCAGATGCACCTGTTGTTGAAGTTGATTCAACTCTAGGACCTAAATGAGTTCAGGTTAGATTTTTAGCATGATCAACCGGTGAAAATCTTAGGTCTAAGGAGCTAGAAATTCTTTGACTGTAAGGATTTTTTGCTTTCGATGAAGTAAGTCAAATTGTCCATTTATTATGATTCTTTATTAAAGTTAGGAACATTAAATCTCCATCTTTAATAAAGTCAAAGTCATCGGCTTCTTCCTTATTTACATTAGTTTGTCTGAAAGGATTTGGCGGAGCAAATCCAAAAATTAGTTGAACTATATTTTCTGCCTCAGCGGTAGCCCCATTACCTGAACCACCATCAGAACTAGAAGTTGAACTTGGCTCTTTAAATTGGAGTCTTGTATCAGCTTCACCATCAGCACCGGAAATTAAAGCAACGATTGAATCAACTTTTGTACTTCCATTAGAAGTGTAGCCCGGATTTTCATCAAGCCCTAAAACAAATTTCTCAGTTTTTCCGTCACCTAATTTGGTTTTTTTAATAAAAATACCTTTACCGTCCTCAGATGCAATTAAATAATGTTTTTTATCGTTGTTAATATTACGCGGTTGGAAAGCTAGGAATATTACTCCAGATTCAAGAATTTGTTTTTTGGAAGCTTCAGTAGTTGCAGTTGTTGTTGCTTCTGCAGCTGCCGCTTCCTGTGGTGTTGTAGGAACCTCTTTAATTTCAACAGCTTTTTTTACTAATAATCCGTCTTTAGTTGCAACATTTTCTTCATCTTTTTCAAGATCAATTGTTACATCGCCACGGTTAAGTGGTTGTATTTTTGTAATTTTATCACTTCCATCTGTTTTTTGATTTTGACGAAAATCAAAAAATACAGTTGGATTATAACTTCTTAAGACATCATAATCAGCATCATTTTCTAATTGTGTAATTGAGAAAATAGCTTTAGGATTTGAATCTTTTTGCTCTGTTTCGGTTTTTGGACCAAAACTAAGAATTACATCAATTTGACTATTAGATTTTGTAACTACTTCTGCTTGATAATCAGTTTGACCAAGTGCAGAATAATTAGATTTTTGTAAAAATGCTCAAAGTTCAACACCTAAACCTTTAAAGGTTGAAACTTCATTTGTTTCAGTTTTAGTTTTAGTGGTTGAATCATCTTTAGTTTTAGCAGGATCATCTTGGAATGTTGTTGTTGATGAGGTTGTTTGGGGTCCGGTAGAGGTAGAGGTAGCGCCGGAAGGAGCGGCTGCGGGAGCAGAACCGGCGGCAGGGGCGGCAGCACCTGGAGTTGGAGCTGCTGCAGCTGGTGGTTGAGATCCTTCTGGTTGACCTTCGGATCCTTTGCCCGCTCCTTCTTCTGTTTTTTTCTCACCTTCTGCTGGTTTTTCGCTATCACTCTTTGTAGTTGGTTCAAATCTTGGTTTGTTTAGATCTATATATTTTTGAAGAGCACTGGCACTTTCTGGCTCCATTCCTAAATCTAAAATGAAAAGTTTTTTAGCTACTTCGGTAAAAGTTTTTTGTTTTTTGGCATCTTCAACTACTTCTGAAACTAGTGATTTAACATATTCTAAAGTTAATTTCGGACCATTAGGATTTTCTTTGAATTCAAAAGTTTTAGCTAGAGGATTAAAGTTTGCAAACTTTGGATCTTGAGGATCAATTTTGTCTAAATTTGTAAAGTCAACTTCTGAATTTTGTTTTAAAACAGCATTTAAAACTTTTCGCTGATTTTCATCATAATCAAGTTGAACTTCAACATTAGATTTTGAAGAACCAAGGTCAACTAAAACAAATTTAGAATCATTTCCTTTTCCTAAACTTGCAAGTGAAGATTCAAGAACTTTTGGATAATTTGACTTAACAAATTCACTTTCAAGGTAAGGAGCTTCAATATTTAGTTGTTTTTCTATTTGAAAATCAACCTCAAAAGAAACTTTATTTTCTTGTACAAGTTTATCTTTTTGCGCTTGGGTTAAATTTTCTGCTAATTTAATATTATTAATTTTAACATAATAACCATCAAGTCCAGGAACTTGGAATTTTTCAGACTTTAAATTGAAAAACGCGCTTAAATCTTGGCGGTTTATGTCAACTTTGGCATTATTAGGTTGTGAATTTTGCCCTGGATCTTGGAAAAGTTGGGTTGAAACTTGGCTCTGTCGTCCATTTTGTTGTGAGTTTTGCGTAATTTTGTTCAAGACTGTGGCGAGATTAACGGGGTTATTATCGGTTTTGTAGACAATTTGGGCCAAACTTAGATTATCTTTGACAAGCGCAATTTGAACTAGTGGTTTTAATTGAACAAAATCGGTAAATTGTGTAAGAATTTTTTGCTCGACAGTTTTTACATCATCGCTTAATTTTTTAATTCCTAAAATTGGAAAGTCAAATTCTTTGATAAGTTTGCCAGTTGGATCTTTTAGCTCAAAAGCAATTGAAAGAGTTCCGGCATTATCATTAAGATTTTTGAAAACTAAGTTTTCAACTTTCATTAGACTATCAACTCTTTTGGTGTCTGAATCGCCAACCATAACTATTTTTTCTTGTTTAGCTTTTTGGTTTTCAACTGTTTTTGGTGCTAAAACATAACCTTTTTCCAAAATTGAAGGCAGACCTAAAGTATTAACTAAATTATAAGCCAGTCCATTTTGGAATAAAGCATCAGAAAAAGCTTGTGATTTTGAACGTGTTCTTTTGTAAAAAGCTTGAAAGTCATTGTCCAATTTAAAAGCAACTTCAGAAGCTACTAAATTAGAATTTTTTGTGCCTGTTAGTTCTAGTTTTGACTTTTCAAGATCAATTTGGAATCCAACTAAATCACCATCAGCCTTATCACTTTGACCAAAGCCTTTAAGATCAGTCTGTTTTGAATAAGTAAGTTTGAATTGATCTGAATGAGCATAAACTACAACATTTTTTACTTCAGTGCCAGAAGGACTTGCTTTTTCAATGTCTAAAACTACCCGAAAATTATGTTTAGTTATTGGACTAAAGTCATATGCATTTAAAAAATTAAATGCATATGAAGGATTTTTAGCCAGTGCAAGTGCTGTTTTTGCTGATAAATTTTTGTACTGGTCATGTAACTTTAGTTCATTAAGAGCTTTAATAAAATCTTCTTCGCTAAAGGTAGACTGAGTTTTTAAATTGACAACTTCATTTTTATCAACGTTTCCAAAAATTTGTGAACTATATGAACGCTCAAAAATTGTTAGTCCAATAGGAACTGCAACGATTGTTGTAAGAATTGCGGTGATCGAAAAACCTGTTGAAATTATTGTTTTTATACTTTTTGATTTATTTTCTTTATTTAACATTTTTTCTCCTTTAAAATGGTAGAAATTTTCTTATTATTGTTTTAAATCGTCTAGTGCAATTCTAACTTGGAAACTAAGACTTGATTTAACTGACTGACCAGTTGAAGAACCTTCGCCAGCTGTTGGTGTAGTTTTTTCGATTTGCAAATTCACAACTTTGAATTTTTGCGGACTGATTTTATCTTCGTCTATTGAAACAACTGAGAGTTTGAGATCTTTATTGTTTTCTTGAATTTTTGATTGGATTTCTTTGAATGCATCGGTTTGTTCAAAGGTTTTACTGTCAGTACCTTCAGTAGATCCGTCTTTTTTGAGCTTGTCAAATTCTTCTTTTTTAAGATAAAATAGCGAAAATGATGGCGGAATACTTAAGACAGCTTTATTTAATTCATCTCTTTCAGTTCTTTGAGTATCTTGTTTATTAACTCATAAATTTAAGTCAATTTTTGGAGTTTGATATTTATCAACACCGGTATTTTTGTCAAAAACCTTGTAATAATAGGTTAATTTATAGTCCTCAAGTCCAGAAGGTGTGGTAAGAGTTTCACCTCCACCTGTTGAAGCTGAACCTGAAGTTGACTGTTTTTCAAAAACAATCTTATAATCTAGATCATTACCTAATTTTGATCAAGCACTAAAGTTGGTTAATTCTTTAGCTTTAAAGTAAAATGCTAGCAATAAATCTTTTAAAGTGGTAAGTGGTTGTGTTTTTTCACTGAAGAACTTTTTGATTTCAGATTCAATTGAAGTTGGAGTAGTTGAAGTAGCGGCTGAACCTGAACCACCAGCTCCGCCTCCTCCGCCACCACCAGCAGAACCACCGCCAGAACTAGATCCATCAGCACCGGCTTTTAAAATTGAGGAACTTTGTGTTTTTAGATGTTCTTTAATTTTTTTAGCAGCTTCTTGCAATGATTTATAAAGTCCATCGCCTGTTCCTGAACTTGCATCTGTTGAACTAGTTGTTGAAGTTGACTCAACTTTTACAGCTGAATATTGATTTAATTGTTTAAAAATATCACTGTCATTAATTAAAGTTTTTGTTTTATCCCAAACAGTTTTTGGTAAAAATAGATTAGAAATTCAACCACGAGAATCAAAACCTAAAAACTGGTTGTTAAAATCAAGCGAATAAACTGGGTTAGTTTCAGTTGTATTAAATTTAACATCTGAGGCAATTTTGAAAATATTGTTATCTATTATATCATTTAGATTAATTGAAGCATTTTTATCAACTAAACCATTTGCTTTAGCAATTTCAAATAGATAATTTAAAACCTGAGCAGGTTCTTTTTGGATTAAATACGCATAAAAGGAAGCAACATCATATTCATTTTTGAAGAATTTATCAGATCTGAGTGATTTTATTTTGTAATCTGATGCAATGAAATTATTTTCTGTAAAACTTGCAAAATCTTCGAGTTTAGGGAATTTTTGCTGTCCAACTCAAGCTCTTAGCATTGACTCATTTGCATCAAAATCATAGGCATATTGGAAAGGATTTCCAATAATTTTCTTAATTTCTTCAAATTTAGGAGCTTTTGATTCGGGAGTTTGCTCGGTTCCCTCTCCACCAGTTCCACTAGTTTGAGTAGTTCCAATTAAATTTTCTAATTCAGTTTTAGAAATATAAGCTGTTGTTGAACCAATTCTAATTTGTTTATTTCCTGGGGTAGTTGCTGCGGCTGCTGTTGAAACAGTAACTGAAGTTGGTTGAGAAGAAGAAGTTGTAGGTAAACCGTCAAGATTATAGAATGTTTTTCGCTCTGTATCTAAATTAGAAGCAATATCTGTACCTGTTCCTGCTGACCCTGCCATAACCTTCTTGAAATTAGGAATTTCAAAAACTGAAGTTTTAGATCCTAAAAGTTTGTTTTCTGTGTCACCAAAAAAACTTGAATAAAGATTAATAACAACCGGAATTTCAAGATTTGAATTGTCTGAATTAACGCCATCTTTTTCTTGTGCCTTAGAAAGATCTAAATAAAAATCAACACCTTGAGGTTGTTTTTTGTCAAAATATTTATTAAATTCACCGAAATCAAGGGAAATTGGCTTAATTAATAATTCAGAATTTATTTTATCTACTACTTCTTTAGATTTTTCTCTAACAGAAGAATATATTTTTTTATTAAAACTAGCAAAAAAATCATTTATAGTGCGAGTTGAAATTTCAAGATATTTGACTAATTCCTTTGTTTCGTCTTCGGGTTCAGCTGGAGTAGTTTCAGGTTGTTGTTCGCCAGTTTGTCCGTCAGGTTGTTGTTCTGTGGTTGCGCCAGTTGATCCTGCTCCTCCTGCAGCTGCCATTCCTCCTGTCCCTGCGCTTCCTTGTTCTCCAGTGCTTCCTTGTTGCCCAGTAGGTTGCTCAGCTTGAGGCTGGGTCTGAGCTTGGGTAAGATCAGCGGCAACTTGAACTAATTGTCTAATTTCTGGATTTCCAGAAACTAATAAGCTAGCTTGAGTTGTGGCTTGAACTTGAGCTTGATCAGTAACTGGGTTACTTCCGACTTTAAAATCAATAAATTGTAATTTTCTGAGTGAAATTTTAGATAAAATATCGTCTACATCAGCAAAATAAGTTGCCTGTTTAGCTTGTTTTTCAGCAGTCTCTTGACCTTGACCTGATTCAAAACTTGAACTACCCTGCGGAACTAAGTCAATTTTTTCAAGCAATTGGGCATCTTCGATATTGAAATTTTTAAGCTCAAATTTTGCATCATCACTTAATTCAGCCTTAACTAAAAAACTAGGAACTGAATTTGGACCAACTGAAATAAAATTATTTGTTCCAGGATGTTTTTCTAAACTAAAATTGTAAATTGTTCCTTGTTTGAAAGCAAAAAAATTATTTTTGTCAAAATTTAATTCGTTGATTAATTTTTGAAAATCAGGGAAATATTGACTTATTTTTTCAACAGCTTCGCTTTGAGTTCCGGCTCTATTAATATCAGCGGCAAAATCTTCAGCACGAGTTAAGGATGCAATTTTTTGGTCTGTTAAACTTGGATTTATAACACTTGAACCAAAATCTGTTCTTCTTAGATTTTGGATATTTTCTTTGAAACTTTTGGTTATTTTTTCTAAGTTTGAATTAAATTCGGCAAGAGCAAATTGTGAACGTTGTGCGTAAGAAACTTTTTTAGAAATAATTGTTGAAAATGCTGTGTGGTTGTTGTCAATTTGGTGCTTTGCACGGAAACGAAGCTCAAAACTTTGATCATTATCATTTGGAATTAAGTCAATAAATTCTAAAAATGGCTTATTTGGTGCAAAAGTTGGCTCAAATTTACGTAGTTTGGAGTTAACCTGTGTGTAAAAAGATATAAATTTATTTAAATCTGTACCAGCTAATAATTTTCCACTTTGGTCAAAAAGTTGTGCTTTTATTTGACTATATGTGGTAGAATCATCAAAGACATCAGATTTAAAGGCAACATTTTGGACTCGAGAAACTAAATTTTCTAACTCAGCTCGGGGATTTTCTCCTGTATAGCGAATTCGAGTTACAAGCCCAATAGTTGTTGCAAAAATAGCAATACCGCCAACAGCGGTTAGTGCTATTGCTAATCTATTAGTATTTTTAGGCATATATATTTTTCCTCTATGTGGTTTTTAATCAAATATTTAAAATTATAGCACTACAATGGTGTTTTTTTATTATTTTATTAAATAAAAAAGTAAAATTTACTTAATTTTACCTTTTAAAAGTAAATTTTACTCTTTTTTTTGTATTTTTTTCAAATTTTTGCGACTTTTTAGACTAAATGGATTATTAACTTTTTAATTTTAATGTCAATAAAATCAACAAAAATAGAAAAATTTGAATAAATAGACTAAATTAATAAACTAATTTTGGCTTTAAAATTATTTTATTTTTTCAAAATCCTTGAAAAATCAAGGAAGATTGTATTCCGCAGGCACTGAGTTTGACAGTTTGATGGCAGAAATTCACTTTTTAGTGAATATAAATATGCAAAAATACATGTAAATCCGGGTTTTTTGACCTAAAATCTTAATTTTTATTATTTTAAAATTAACCTTTTGCAAAAAAAAAAAAAAAATGTTTGGTCAAAAATAAAATTATGTTATAATAAAACACACTAAGAATAAATTAATAAATTTTGATATTGAATTAAGGGGGAATCAGTTATGTTTTTGTCATAAAGAAATCTGAAAATGCGATTTTTCCATTGTATTTTCAAATATGATGGTATGCCATAAATTTGACCGTTTAGAAATCTACAAATTTATGGCTTTTGATTATGGCTCTTTCAAAACTTCACATATTTTTTTAGGCTCAATTTAAATAAAAACGAGTTTTCTATTTACATTGAGTTTAAATAGTAGTGGTTTTTTTATGGTTTTTGTTAGTGTTTTAAACTAAAAAAGTAGTTTAAAAATTTCATAATTTTACTTTTTAAGTTAAAATTTTAGCTTTTTTAGTTTGCTTAATAGTAAATTTTTCTTTCGTGATGGCTAGATTTAAAATTTAGTGTTTTTGTCTTAATAATTATTTTTCCTGAGAGTTTGCCAAAAAAGTTAAAAAGTGCCCAAATAAACCAGGACACTTTTTAAGATTATTCATTAAACTGGGAAACTCGGGATTTTGAAGCTTTTAGTTTTAATGTCAATAAAATCAGCAAAAATAGAAAAGTTTAAATAAATAGACTAAATTAATAAGCTAATTTTTGTGACTTTAAAATTATTTTATTTTTCAAAATCCTTGAAAAACCAAGGAAGACTGTATTCACGCGGATTTTGAGCATTTAATCTCATTATCATTGAAGACAAACTATATTTACTTTTTAGTTCAAGTGGTTTTTCATTTTGTCAGTTTATTCCAAAATAATTATGAGTTGCTGTTGAATAATTCCAACTTTGTAAAAATGTCAGCGGCGAACCTCCATTAATTGTTGAAATATACTCATCATCTGAGCCTAATACTCCAGTTCCGGAATTACCAGCATTAAAATATGATGGAGTATAACCTTTTTGATTCAAAATAGTAACATTTTGTTGATCTGAATTAGCCCTGTTAATTATATAACCACTTTGTTTTGCATAAGGGAATCCATTCATTCCAAAATGTTTAACGTTTTGACCAAAAAATGTTAAATCTGTTTGACCATTTGAATTTAATTTTAAGTTAGGTAGTTTATATCAATTCAATAATCAGGCTGCTTTTTGGAACTCACCACTTTCATAAGCTGCTTTAATTAAAGGTTTAATATCAACTATTAAAACAGTTATGTCAACATTTTTTGGATTTTTTCCGTCTACATCCGGTTGTTTAATACCGGTTCAAACTATCCAAGTAGGAACATTTTTGACGGCGTTTGGTCCACCTCAATAGCTATAACCACCATCAATTGAATTAGAATAATATTTACTTCCAATAGCCATGTAGCGAGTATCTGATAAATATTTAGTTAAATCTTTACCAAAAAGAGTATTTAAATCGAAACTTGCGCCACCTTCGACATGATTATTTGTGATTATGTAAAATTTACCATCATCTGGGTCATTATTTACTTTTGCAAGCATAGTTGCACTTCCAAAACTAAAGCCAAATGTTCTAGCTAATAAATTTTTTGCCAGCGGGAATTTTTTAGTATCTCAAGATTTATGTAAAAACTCTGAATCTTGTAAATATCCTTCATGTAATTTATAAGGAACATTTTGGTTTGGATTATATTTTTCTAAATTGTAAACATCTGAATTGGTGAAAAATGAAATTGGTTGCTCTTCATTAGTGTAGTCAAGATTTTTATAATCAAATTGATTTGTTTTAGAACCAAAATCTTCATTTTCAAGCGAGTTTGTATATTCAATATGAACTCTTGCTCCGGCTTTATGTAAAATAAAGGCTTTTTTTGGATCAAAAGTGTCAAATTTTGGGCTAGTATAGAAGCCAGGACCTTGTTCAACATGATTAAAAACATTATCAACTATCAAACCAAGATTAGGATCATTTAGTCATAATTTAAATTCAATCCCTTGATCTTTGATGTATTGTGCACTTAGATTGAAACTAAAATTCTCGAATTTTTTCTTCGAATCTTCAAAAAATACATTTTTGGTTTGTTCAGTAATTGCTATTATTTCACCTTTTGCCAATTTTTCAAAGTCAAAAACAAAATCATAACCGCCCTTAGTTGGTTTGTTTGTGGTTAAGTCCTTTCCTCCACTAATTCGGGTAAGCCTTCGGGTATTTTGAACTAAAGCATTTCCAAATAATTGTAGATTTATTTTCCGGTTTTTTGAGTTATTATTTAAAAATGTTTGAGAAAAATATTTTTCTTTTAATGTTCATTTAGCTGTTTTTGTAGAATTATCGTAATTTCAATATAAATCTTTATAATAAGGTTCAATTTCACGACTTCTAGTTACTTCTTTTTCAGATTCAAATAAAGTAACTAATGGCTTTTGTGTGTCTAAATCTATATTGGCTTGAATATTTTGGTTATTAATATTTGTTAAAAAATATCAAGTCGAACCTTCAACAACATATTGTCCATCAACATATTTTAGACGGAAATATAATTTATTATTATGTTTTTTTGTCTCAAGAAATTGTAAATTTTCCTTTGAGATTTTAAAATTGTTATATTGAAGAGCTTGCTCTTTGATGTCGAAAAGATCTTTAAAATTGCTATTATTTAACGCGTTTCTTGTTAGTGAACTATTATTTTTGACAACTAAATCAGAATATTTGATTTTATTTAGAATTACTTCAGGATAAAGTTTATTTTTATAATCGTTTTCTAAGTTTTGTAATTTTATGTCTTTCTTAGAACTATAACGCATTTTTGTGTTGTGTTTGTTAATAAAACCAAGTTTAAAAGTCATTTCGCCTGGTTTGTTAGTGGTTTTAACATCATAATAATAGACAAAATAATTATTTAAAATTTTTGAAGTGTTAAGTGAAACTTGAGGATCCTCATTAAAAAATATTGGCTTTTCGACAATTATTGGTAATTTTTCAGTGTTTTGTACACTTTTTTTGTCTTCACCCTCAAGTTTGACTTCTTTATTTACAAACTTATTTAAATCAGTATTTTGGGTGCTATGATTGTTAGCTTTAATTTGAAGTAAATAATTTAACTTTGATTCAGCTTTTTGTTCAACAATATCGGCCGGGTCAATTAGTCTATATTTTATTTCTTTTTGTGCTTTTTTATAAAATTCACCGGTTACTTTGCGATAATCAAAGTGGCGACTATTAATTTGATCAATTATTGATTTATCTTCATTAGGAATCTCATTAGGTGTTAAGATGTCTCTCCCATATTGTCTTGTTTTTTCTACAATTGGTGAAAAATCATCGCTGGTGAAATTAGAACCATTTTTAGGCTTAATATCGCTATAAGTGGCTGGCAGTCAATTTGAAAAATTAATGGCTTTTTCAGTTTTGAAAACATCAGTACGTGTAGTTCCTTCAACAATTAGCGGATATTCTAGGCCATTATATTTGTATCAAAAGAAAATTTTTGCCTGACCTTTTAAAATGTCTGTAGAAATAACATCTTTTGCAAAAATTTCAAATTTACCTATTTTAGCAAATGTATAAAGCTTGTTAAGTGAGTCAATTATTTCTGAATTCGTTTTTCCGGCTAGTGAAATTTGACCATGGGTATTATCGATATTGTTAATTTTTGTGTTTTTAAATAATTCTTTACCGGTAGAATCGCTTAAAATTTTTTCAATTAACGATAAATCAGCTTTATCACGCGGTGATAAAATCGGTTTTAAGAAATCTTTAGGCGCAAATTGTATAATTTCTTCTTTAGTGTATTGGCCTTTTTTTATTAATAACTTTAAGGAAATACTTTGAGTCGTACTTGAGGTTAAAACTCTTCTTTTTTCATTATTAACATCAAAAGTTGAAAGCGAAATTGTGGCATTTTCAGGAATTTCGTAGGTAAAAAATTGTTGATCTTTTAAAATTTGATCAAAAATTTTATCAAGTTCTGCCTTACTTAACTCATCTTGTTGTGTCGGGTTTTCTAAACCAAATTCTGAAACTTTTACAACTTTAGGGTAATCTTTAAGAGTTTTAAGTTTTTTATTTGATGGAATTTGTCCTGCTTTTTGCAATGATTCTAAAGCTGGTTTTAATAAATATTTATAAAATCAATAACTGCCAACCCCACCGGCACCTGAAGGCTCTTCAATTTGCCAAAAATAATCTAATGGATCTTTTGATCTAGTAAAATCAAAAGCAACATATTCAGAATCACTAAGGTAGGTTTGATTATAAAAACTGGTGTTTTTAAATTCTTGAGTATATCCAATTTTTACTGGCAAGTTATCTTTTTCTTTAAACTTAATTTGATTGTTGGATGTAACAGCGACTGTTTTAATAACTTGGTTATTGAATTTAATTTCTAATTTTAAAGATATTTTATTATCACTGGTAAAAGTTAATTCAGGTTGGTCTGGTAATACAACGTAGAAAAAATTTCCGATTGTTTGTTTTGATTGGGAAAAATTTTCTGAAATAAATTTTTTTACGTCTTGCTTAAGGAAATTTTCTTTTTCAAAATCAAGGAAAGAATTATAGTAAATATCAAAATAGTCATCAAGAGAATCTATTTTTAATGAAGAGATTATCTCATTTAAGTCAACATCACTATTAGGAATTGGAAGTTGGGTAGATAAAATCGTTGAATGTAAAGGGTTTTTTACTGAAGTCGCCTCATAATTAAGGACTAGAATATTTCTGTCTTTACTATCTAATGATAAGTCTAATAATTTGAAATTTATTTCATCATTTTGTGGTTGTTTTAACCAAAGATTTGCATTTTGAATGTTAAAAGAAGCAGAAGTAAGATATTTTTTTATACTATGACGGTCAAGCCCTTGGTCATCAAGACTAATTTTTAGGGCATTTTGAGCTTGTTGTTTAAAATCTGATAAATTTTGCGCAACTTTTGCTGGTGGTTTTTCTTGCACAATTTGTTCATTTTGCGCTTTTGAATCTAAAATTGTCTGTGAAAATGAAGTGACTAAATTAGCAAAATCATCAACAAATCTGGGTAAATTTTCACTATCAAATTCATTAAGTCGAAGATTTTGGTCTAATTTTTCTTTAATTTTGTTATTTTTTTCTTCAAGTTGTTGCTTATTTGTTGCAGATGTACTTGAGTTATTCAATAATAATTGAGAATTTTTTACTTCAACATTATATAAATCAAGGGAATCTGCTAATTTTAAAATGCTAGAACTTATATCTTTAATATCAGAAACTAATTTTTTTGAATTTGCCAGTGTTTTAACATTAGAAATAAAATTGGAACTAAATTTGTCCGGTAATAATTGATTTTCCAAAGTTTTTTTAGCTTCGTTTAGTTTAACATCACCATTAAGACGTGCTATTTCTGATTTTACATTTTCATGGACTGTCAAAGCATTAGATAAAAAATATTTTGTATTAGTGGAAATATCTTCATTTAATGCAAGTTTATTGTCTTCATCTAAAAAATTTAGCGAACTAATTAACTCATCTAATTCCGTTTTATTTTCAGAATTTAAATAATTAGGCTCATTTTCTAGCTTTATTTTTTCTGTTTTCAATGAAGATAGAAGCGATGCAACGTTTTCTAATTCTGAAATAAATGTCTTAATTTCACTAATTTGTGATTCAGTAATTGACTTATTTATTTTTTCTTTAAAATTACTTTGAACACTTTGGGATAAATTAGTGGCATTCTCAACATCTAAAATAGCAGTTTTCTTTAATTCTTGTAGTTTTTCGTTTTTTCCTGCTGACTCATTAACAATTTTTTCTAAATTAGTTTGGATATTTTTAAGATTTTCAATTGAATCAGTGACATTGTTAATTAAGTTATCAGAATTTATATTTGAATTAAAATTTGTAATTAAATTATTGAAAGCTTCATTTTTCTCAGTTGAATATTCATTTTTTATTGATTTAATTTGAGTAATAATATTTTCCAAAATGAGTAAATTTGAGGTGAAATTTTCAATTTCTTGCTTGTTATCATTTTTATATAAAGTGGTAATTTTGTCGTTAATTTGCGCACTTAAGACTTTAAGATTAACAAGGTTTGCGTGTTTTAAAACTGTGTTAAATCAACTAAAAGTTGAAAGTTCCTGGCTAAAGGTCTCGTTGGTTTTAGTAATTTCTGCGTTTAATTCACTTATTTTGGTCAAAAACTCATCCAATTTAGTTTCAAAATTAGATGAATTTAGAATTTTTTGATTAAATGATTCAATTTCACTTTTTAAATTATTGTATTTGTCCTCGTTAACACTAAAAGACTTATCAATTGTCTTAGATTTAAAATTCGACTCGAATTTTCCAAACAAATCTAATACTGATGAGTATTGTTCTACAAATTGAGAAAGTTTGGGCATATATTCTGAATTTGAGAAATTTTGTGAGGAAATATTTAAGGAATCTTTTATTTTATTTTTAATAGCTTCAGGAAAATTAGGATACTGAAGAAAAAAATTATCTACCTGATTTTTTTGAAGATTTTTATTTGGATCGGTGTAATTTTGAAATGAATTTGAGTTTGAGGTTGAACAAGAGGCAACAACAAGTGAAAAAATACTAACCCCGAATAAAAATATTGGGTTGGTTTTTGCTTTTTTTCTGTACATTATTTTTCCTATTTCGTGAGAGTTTTAATTTATTAATTATATAATTATATAACAAATAATTAAAAAACTTATATATTTCTATTTAAATTTGTATATTAATTTAGTTTTGAACCATCCTTTTAAATTCTCATAGCACTTTGCAGCTAGAATTAATCAATATTGAGTGCCAAAATTTTGAAAATGTGACTGTTACTTCTAAGAAATAAGTTAATTTATTGCTTGGTATAACAATTCAATACCTTAAAGTCATTATTCATATAAAAACCAAGCCTTCATATGAACTAAATTATTTTCACATTTTTTAAGATCAAATGTCAGAAAATATAAATAAAAGCGGTGTAATCAACATCATCGATAAAAACCTAATCATTTGAATTTTTTGTGTAATTTATTTTAAAAATATTTATTTTTTTATTTTTTTAAATTTTTTTTCATTTAGTAAAAAAATGTATTCAAAAAACTAAAAATTTGTTATAATTTTATTATTTATTAAAATAATATTTATTAAACTAACAATATGAAAGGTTTAACATGAACAAAGTAAAATCTAAACTACTAGGACTAATAATTGCATCCTTTTCAATATTCGCATTAACAACTTCAACACATAGTAATTTTGTTATGCATGACGCTAATAATAAAATACAAGCTCAAACTTTTTCGAGCGATAATTATAAAAATAAACTTCAAGAATTTTCATATCAAAATCAACAATCCTGAAATAATGACGTTTCTTTATTTTCGGTAAACACTAAAAAAGAACGCCAACACAAAAAAATAAGAACTAACGACGGTGAGCTCCATATTAAAATAGACGGGCTAAAAAAAATTGTATATCGTGGTGGATGATTTAGACAAGACAAAGTTGAGTGGAAGGGCGAAGCTAAAATCTGATTTGAAAAAAAACCATATTATTGATGAGAAAACAGCACATATAATCCTGTAGATAAACTAAAACTATCTGTTAATTCTTGAATTGGCGGTTATGCTAGTCCTTCTTATGAATTTAACGGTGAAACAAAATATAGCGGAGTTTTTGTCGAAGGAGCGACACGCATGACAAGTGTGTCAGTACACGTTGATTATTATAGTAAAGAACTTGTTCATTCCTTTGAAAAAAAGGAAACGGATCAGGTATCTATTAATTATCATGCCGCAGGGTGAAACTATCAAGTTAGTGGATTTGGTCAATACGCAAGCGGTTATGCAATTCATGAAAATGGGTTTAGTGCAATAAAATCTAATGATCCTTTTGCGTCTGATGTTATTGATAGAGATGATGATGAATTGTGATACAATGGAAGAAATGGCAGCGCAGCATGGCACAGAAACGCGAACAAAGTTCCTATTGAATTATTTAATTCAGAGCAAGAGGTTTATTTAGATGATAAAAATTCAAAATTTATCAAAGAAATTTAACAATAAAATTATTTTTAATTCAATAAATCTCGAGATTCCTTCAAATAAAATAACCTTTATTGTTGGAAAATCAGGAATTGGGAAAACCACTCTGATTAACTTAATTGCTGGTTTTACAAAAAAGGATAGTGGTGAAATTTCTTTTTTTAAAAATGGTAATGAAATTGAAAATCCTTTGGTGGACGTTGTTTTTCAAGATTTTAATTTGATAGAATCACTGTCAATTAAAAATAATATTTTAATTGCAAATCATATTCTAAATCGTTATGTTGAAAATAACCAAATCGAAAATGAAGCTAGTGCAATTAATATAAATAGTCAAAAATTAAATCTATTAGCTAAGAATTTATCAGGTGGTGAAAAGCAAAGAGCTGCATTTTTAAGAAGTTCATCAAGAAATGCTGACTTTATTTTGCTTGATGAGCCAACTGGGAACCTAGATAAAGAAAACTCAATCGCATTGCTTGATTTGTTAGTTAAAATATCTCAAAATAAGACTGTTTTAGTTGTAAGTCATAATTTAGAGCTTGCAAAAAAATATGCTGATCAAATTATTTATGTAGAAAATGAAAATATTCAATCAGTAGAAAATAAATATAAACCTCAACAAAATCTACAAGAATATACGAATAATTTTTTAGCAAATTCTGAAAACAAAGTATATAAAAAACCCTCTTTTTACCAAAAAGCAAAAGTCGCATTACTTTTATCTCTTGCAGATTTTAGATCGAAAATTACTACTTTTATTCTTGTTTTAATTTCATTTTTAGCAATGATTTTTGGTGTAGTTTTATTTGTTAACTTGAATATTTCTGCTAAAAATATTAATTTTGACAACGTTGTTCAATATAATTTAGACACCTTAAACATAAGTGAAAAGGTGATTGCTTCCTTTCATATTAATGAATTAGAAAAACTTAAAAAAGAAAACCCAAAAATAGAGAAAATAATACCGATATATTCTGATTTACAATTTTTTAAATTTAGTTATGATGATAAAACAATTTCAACAGGCCCAATTTTCCCCGTTGATGAGTCAGATTTTTTTAAAAATAGATTTACTGACATTATTAAAAGCCAAAAATTTAATAATAATTTTATATCTAATCAAGATGAAGTTATTTTACCTGAGAAAATTATTAATCAACTTGAAATCTCAAACCCAATAGGAAAAAAAATAAAAATTTTTTATTCTAACCATTTTGAAGAATTAAAAATTGTTGGAATAATTGAAGAAAAAAGTATTGATCAACCTAAGTTCTCTTTGATTCATACAAATAAATTAAAAACAACATATGAAAAGGGATATAAAGAAACATCCAAAAATTTCCATGACTTCGATGTTTTGGCAGATAATTTTTATTCTCTTGGCTTTGGCGATCGAACATCAAATAGCAATACGACATCTATTAATCCGACTATTAGCAAATCTTTTTATCAAAATTCAACCCAGGCACATTCAATAAATTTAACTAAAGGTAATTTACCTCAATCATTTGACGAAATTGCAGTTAGTTCTAATATTACTAATAAAATTGGAAAACTAATAAAAATTAACACTACTTTTGATAGTAATTATATTTTTAAAGTTGTTGGTATTTTTGATGCTGATAAAACTACTAATAATGCTTCAGAAGAACCCGAGAATATTGTAATTTTTAACAGTGAAGTCGAAAATTTCTTCAGCCAAGCACATGCTAGCGAATTTTTAGTCTTTTTTAATCATGAAAATCTTTATAATAATATTCAGGATTTTTTAGATAAATATGGTAAATCTGGTGTCAAACGTTATTATTTCATCTCTGGAGGGGTTGATGAAGTAAGACAGCATCTCTTTGCCACCCAATTTACTTTGATTGCGGTTATTTTTGCCTCAATTATAGTTCTTGGTATTACTTTATTGATTTTTATTAGCGTTTATGCTGTAAATCTTTCCAACTTTAAGAAAAAATCGATAGCAGTTTTAAAATCACTAGGCGGTAAAACGCTAGAAATTTTCATGTACCATTGATTAAATTTAATAATTATTAGTGTTTTTGTATTTTTTGTAGGTATAATTTTATCGACTTTGATTGTCCCAGAAATTTACAAAATAGTTCTGAATCAAAACTTATTTCAACCAGATTATTCGCAAATTGTCGTAATTTTTCTTTTGACTTGGTTAATTAGTTTTGCTTCTATGTCTTTTATTTACCTATTAATTTCTTATAAAACATATCGAAAAGATGTCGCAACTTTATTGAGATAATCTAAAATCACATCCGTGATTTTTTATATAAATATAAAAAAGATTTACAAGTTTTTTAATTTTAGACCTGAGGAAAAATGATAAAAATTCAAAATTTAACGAAAAAAATTGATGACAGATTTATTTTTAATTCACTAAATCTTGAAATTCCTTCGAACAAAGTAACTTTTGTAGTTGGTGAGTCAGGAATCGGTAAAACAACTCTTATTAATTTAATTGCCGGTTTTACAAAAAAAGATAGTGGAAACATTTCTTTTTTTGATGAAAATGGTTCTGAAATTAAAAAACCATTAGTTGATGTTGTTTTTCAAGATTTTAATTTAATCGAAAAAATTACATCTAATGACAATATTTTAATAGGAAATAATGTAATAAATAAACTTTTAGACAAAAATGCATTAAATCAAAATGCAAATTTAATGTCGATAAAAACTGAACAACTTGAACAAAAAGTAAATAATTTATCTGGCGGTGAAAGGCAAAGAATTGCAATTTTACGCTCACTTTCACGTGATAGTAGTTTTATATTACTTGATGAACCAACAAGAAATTTAGATATTGAAAATGCAAAAATTGTATTTGAAAATTTAACTAATATTGCCAAAAATAAAACTATTTTAGTAGTTAGTCATAACCTTGATTTAGCAAAAAAATATGCCGACAAAATTGTTTATATTGAAAAAAACAAAATTTCTGAGGAAATTTTTGACAAAAATAGCCAAAATCAGTCCTTAATTACTAAAGATACAGCTAAAAACAGCGATTTAAACTATCAAAAAACAGCTAAAAATTCAAAACTTTCGAAAATTAAACAAGAATTTAAAACAGGTTTTTTATTAACAATTACAGATTTTAAATCAAAACTTACTTCAAGTATTTTATTTTTGTTGCTTTTTTTAACCAGTTTTTTTGGGACATTATTATTTGGGGTCTTAAATTTAAATATTAGCAGCACTAATTTGCAAAACACGATTGAATATCAATTAGATTCGGTTGTAATAACCAAAAAATCAAATGCAGAAATAAACACATTTTCTACTAATGAAATCACAAAACTTCAAGAAGATAACACAAAAATTGTAAAAATTGTTCCTATTTTTACCTTTCCTAAGGTTACTTTCACTTATGGCAATAAAGTAGAGTTTGATTCTTCTGTTGACTATATTGATGAAAGTGATTTTTTTAAAAATAGATTTATTTTTGACAACAAAAATTTAGTAGGCAGAAATATTCAGAACAAAGATGAAATAATAATTTCAAAATCTCTAGCAACAAAATTTAATATAGAACAGCCAAACAATCAAAAAATTAGTGTCTCAAGTTTTCGAAACACAGCCGTAGATCTAAAAGTAGTTGGCATAAGTAGTTTGGCTACTTTAGATAGATTAAATTTTAGCTTTTTACATCATAAATTTTTTGAACTAGCAAAACCTGTGCAAAAAAACAACGGACCAAATGAAAATCTTGACAACAATAAGCCAGAAAAAATTGACCCTTGAGTATTGAAACTGCATTTTAATATTGATGATGATTTAGCTAATAATATTGAAAACTTTGCTAAAAATAACAAAGAATTTGAAATCCAATCGTCTCTAGGTGGTATAACAAAATCAATCTTAAATACACAATCATTTACAAATATAGTTATTGGTGCTATTTTAGTTTTATTTATTATAATTTTACTAATTCAGACAGTCTTTTATGCCAAGAACCTGAGTGATTCAAAAATGAAATTAATTGGAATTCTTAAGGCACTAAATGCTAAAACCTGACAAATTTTCTTTTACCATTGACTAAATATTATTATAATTTCACTCTTTATTTTATTTATTAATTCAGTTGTTTTCATTCCGTCAATGGGAAAAATTTATACCGCAATAATTGGTCAAGATATTTTACTACCCTCACTGAGCCAAGTTGGGGCTTTACTTATAATAATATGACTTATAATGTTTGGGTCTATTTCGGTGATTTACCTAATAATTTCTTGACTAAGTTATCGTAAACCGGTAATTAAATTGCTAAAATTTGAGCAATTCTAATTTTTGAATTTGACATGTATAGTTAGGGCTAAATTTTATCTAAATTTGCCAAATCTCTTTGTTATTCATTATAAATTCCTAAAGATTTAAAGCTGTTCAAGGCTTAATTCTTTAGGAATTTTTGCTATTTAAAAGGCAAAAATTAGTTGCTTTTTGCTTAAATCCCGAGTTTCCCAGTTTCATAAGGTAATTTTAAAAAAGTATCCGGTTTTAGGGACTTTTTTAAGTTTTTTGGTAAAAGTTGGTTACAATTTTATTAGTGATTTATTAAGATATCAAAGTAAAAATCATATCTATTTCAAATGTTTGGATCGCTAGGGACACCATCGTGTTTTTTAAATATAATTTGCTGATCTAAAGTGTTAAATTCAACCCTTTGTCTTAATTTTTGCAACATCGATACTAAACCAACTTAGTTAATTTTTGTTTTTTCATAATTTATAATTATACCATAAAATTACTTAAAATGCTACCAAATGCTACTTATAAAATTAAGGTTTTACATTAAAAAAACACCGATTTACGGGTGTTTCTTCATATTTATATTCACTAAAAAGTGAATTTTTGTCTTAAAACTGGGAAACTCGGGAAAATTAGTTGCTTTTTGCTTAAATCCTGAGTTTCCAGTTTGATGGTAAAATTCACTTTTTAGGAATGCAAATATGAAAAAATACCCGGATTTACGGGTATTTTTGAGGTTAAAATCTTAATTTTTATTATTTTAAAATTAAGCCTTTGCAAAAAAAAAAAAAAAATGTTTGTCAAAAATAAAATTGTGTTATAATGATTCTCACTTAAGAATAAATTAATAAATTGACGATATTGAATTAAGGAGGAATTAATTATGTTTTTTGACATAATAAAATAAGTGCGAATTATCCATTATGTTTTTAAATATAATGGGATGCCTTAAATTTAACCGTTTAGAAATCTATAAATTTAGGGCTTTTGGTTGTTGTTCTTTCAAAACTTCATATGTTTTTTAGGCTCGATGGAAATAAAAACGAGTTTTCTATTTGCATTGAGTTTAAATAGTAGTTGTATTTTTTATGGTTTTTGTTGTTTTGTCCATAGCTTGATTTTGCCGTGTTTTAAAATAGGTAATTAATTTTTAGCAAAAAAGTTAAAAAAGTTCCCAAAACCAGACACCTTTTTAAGATTAGCTCATTAAACTGGGAAACTCGGGAAAAATTAGTTGCTTTTTGGTTAAATTAATATTCTAATTTGTCCTATTTATTCAAAATTTGTAAGCTTTTTTAGAAATTATTCTTTATCTGTGTCGCTAATTTTGATATTGTATTCAGATAATGACTCAGGATTTATTGATGAAGGTGAATTTAGCAATAAGTCCAAGCCTTTTGAATTTACTGGGAAAGCAATAACATCACGAATTGAGTTTGTTTGTAATAAAATCATAATTAGACGGTCAAGGCCAAAAGCAAAGCCTCCATGAGGTGGGACTCCAAAATTAAAAGCTTTTAAAAGACTGCCAAATTGAAGGTTAATCTGATCTTGATTAAGACCTAAAATTCTAAAAATTTTACTTTGTAATTCAAAATTATTAATTCTTATTGAACCAGAACCAAGTTCAAAACCATTAAGCACAAGATCATAAGACTGAGCGCGAACTTTTATAGGGTCAGTATCTAAAAATTCAATATTTTCAACAATAGGCGCTGTAAAAGGGTGGTGAGCAGAAGTTATTTGCTGATTTGAATCAAGTTCAAAAAGCGGTCAGTTAATAATTCAGGCAAATTTAAATTGATTTTTGTCAATAATAAGGTCGTATTTTTGTGCTAATAAATTTCGTAAAGCCCCGAGAGCTAATGATGTTTCTTGATAATTATCAGAAATTAAAAATAAAGTTCCATTTTGATAATTATTCTCTAATAGTCAACTTTCAAGCTTAGATTTCAAGACAGATTCATCAGTTTTAAAAGAAAAATACAAAATTTTTCCAGACTCAATATGAATGTATAAAAGTCTGTTTGCATTATGTTGTCTTATTTTTTCAGAAAAAATTCGGTAATCTGCTTTTGAAATTAAAACATTTTCAAGAAAAATTCCACGAGTTTTACCTTGAAAAAGTGGGTCTTGACCATCAAGAAAATCAAGTGAAAATAATTTATTTTCAAATCGCAAGTCAGGTTTATCGGTTCCATATTTGTCAATTACAAAATCATAGTCAAGCCGCGGAAATTCAATGTTTGAATTAGAGTAAATTTTTTCTCACAAGTATTTTATAAGGTTTTCAATTTGATTGGAGATTTTTTCAAAATTACTAAAACCAAATTCTAAATCTAGTTGACAAAATTCAAATTGGCGATCCTTTCTTAGATCCTCATCACGAAAAACACGGGCAAATTGGAAGTATTTTTCAAATCCAGAAACCATTAAAAGTTGCTTATAAATTTGAGGTGACTGCGGTAAGGCAAAAAATTTTCCTTTTTGTCGAGTAGGAACTAAAAAAGATCTCGCTCCTTCAGGTGTTGATTTTGACAAAATCGGAGTTTCAATTTCAATAAAATTATTTTCAAAAAGGAAAGAGCGAATATAGTGAAAAACTTTATAGCGAAAAGTCAAATTTTTCTGCATTACTTCACGGCGTAAATCTAAAAATCGGTATTCCAAACGTAAATCTTCATTGGTGTGAGCTTCATTATGAATTTCAAACGGAATTGGCTGTGAAAATGAAAGTATTTCAAAATTTATTGCGTTTATTTCAAGATCACCGTTATGAATTTTTGTATTTGGATTGCTTCTTAGTGATAAAATGCCTTCAACACGCACAACAGATTCTTTTGAGTATTTGTCGACTTTTTTGGTATTTTCATCAATAATTACTTGAAAAATTCCGTGATAATCACGGATTACCACAAAGATTTTACTTTTAATTTTACGTATATTTTGGACTCAGCCTTGAATTGAAACTATATTTCCAATTTGTTCTTTGGATAAATTTTTTGAATTATACATGAGTTTCTCCGTCTATAATTGTTTTTAAAAATTCAAAATCAATATTTAAAAGTGAAATGACTTTATTAATAGATGTTTGAAGATTTTTGATTGATATTTGGCCAGCTTGTTCATTCTTTTCAAAGAAAAAAGCAAATTTTGCACCTGATTTTTTTGCTTTTTGAAATCCATCTTTAATTGATAGGGGTGATTTATTTAAATCAACTTGAAAATTTTGCTCACGAAGTAAAATTGCAAATTCAAAATTTTTAAGAATTTCATCTTGACTAAACCCGATTAAATAAAAATCTAAATTTGTTAATTTAGTAGGGGAATTAGATTTAAAAATTTCTATTAGACGCTCAATTCCAAAGGCAACGCCGATACTTTTAAAATTAACCATGCCGAATTTTTGTGGTAAATTATTATAACAACCCCCGCCAGCAAAAGTTAATTTTGAACCTAAAATTTTGTCATTATCAATAAATTCAAAAACAAATTCATCATAATAATCAAGCCCTCGAACTAATGAATAATCAATCACGTAATTAATTTTAAATTTTTCAAAAATTGAAATTATTGAATTGAAATTTTGCTTATCCACAGTTGATCAAAAGTCGCTTATTTTTGGAGCTGATTTAACAAAATCTTTAGAAGATTCTATCTTGTCATCAAGAATTCTCAAAGGATTATTCCTGAGCCGTGATTTAGAAATTGGCTCAAGTTTATCGATATATTTTTCAAAATATTGACTTAAAGCTTTAGAATATTCTTCTCTTGTTTGTGAATTTGAAAGGTAATTAATTTTAAGCTGGTAGTTTTGAATTTTAAGATTTTCAAGAATTTTAATAACTAAAAGAATAACTTCTAAAATCTGTAAAGAAAATGACTCTGGTTTATAGTTAGTAATTTCAAATCCGGCTTGATAAAACTGACGAAAACGTCCTTTTTGCGGCTTTTCATAGCGAAACATGGGACCAAAATAAAAAAATTTTTTTTCAACTTGGTGCAATTTGTGCTGTCAAATTGCCCGCATGATTGGTGCAGTTCCCTCGGGCCTTAAAGCTAATTGTCGATCTGATTTATCTAAAAATTTATAGAGTTCTTTAGTTACTACATCTGAATCTTGACTAGTTTTTTCGAAAATTTCTGCATACTCAAAAATTGGTGTTTCAATATAAGAGAAATTAAATTTTCTAGCATATTGGAAAAAAATATTACGGATTTTTAGGAATATTTCACTTTCTTGCTCAACAATATCATAAGTACCCTTAGGACTTGAATTTAAGAATGATTTCATTTTTAACCTTTAATTTTGAACCACAAAAAATTTTAACAAAATAAAACCAAAAATTAAAATAGATATTTTTTAGTAATTATTTGAATTTTTGGTTACTTATTTCTCATAGTCATTAATACTTGCAAATGTTTGTTCGTGAACTTTTTGGATATTTCAGTATTTAGCGTTAATTCTTTTTTGTTTTTTATAGTTTCGATATGCTTCTAATTTATTTCATATTCTGGTTGCGACAAATAATGAAGAATATGTTCCGATTATAACACCTATAAGCATTGTTAAGCTGAAGACTACATCAATTGACTCATAAAAAATCATTAAAACTATGATTGTAAAAATTGTTGTTAGAGATGTAAAAATAGATCTTTTAGCTGTATCTTTAATTGCCTCTAATGAAATTTGGTTAATTTTTTCACTTTTGTAAACATCAACGTGATTTGTTTCACTAAATTTTGTCTTAATACGGTCAAAGACAACAATTGTATCATTTACAGTATAACCAATTAGAGTTAAAATTGCAACAACCAAATTTTGAGATATTTGAATTCGAGTAATAATAATCGCAGAAAAGACCATTAAAACATTAAAGAATTGAGAAAGAATAATTGCAAATGAAAAAGTTCATTTAAATCTAATCAGTGTAAAAATACTTACAAAAACAAGCGCTAAGCCAACTGAAAGTATTGCATTAAAAATTAATTTTTGTGCTTCTTCATTTGAAATTGAATAATTCGTCATGCGAATATTTGAAAAATTGCTTTGAATTTCTGAATTAAGAGTCGAAAGTCTGGAAGCTAAGTCTAGTTGGGTTTTGACTTCAATATTGAAAATAGAAGATGATTCATTTAAAGGATTTAGGGTTATTAGTGAATTTGTGCTATTAATATTGTGCGAATTTAAAAAATCAATTATTTTATTAGCTTTTTCTTGGTTTATCAAGTCAAAACTTGAATTTGAGGTTTCAATTAGCAAGTTTGTACCACCACTAAAGTCAATAGCTAAATTAAATCCTGAACCAAAAGACTTATAAATTCCGGCAAAAGTTGCAAAAACCACTAAGGAACCTACAAACAAAACAAGCGGAGTTCATCTAGAATATTTATAAATTTTTTCATAATTAATTCGTGAATAAACTGACTGATAACCCCGTTCATATTTTTTCAAGTAATAATTTTTTATACCTAAAAGTCAAAATCTGTTACTTTTTTGGAAAAAATCAGCTTTAAGGATAAAGCTTGTGAAAAATTTTGTAAATCCAATTGTCACTATTAGCGTAAAGACAATTGAAAAAATAAGAGTAATTGAGAAACTTTTTACATTTTTAGTCCCAAAAAAGAACAAAACAAGCGCGGCTATCAATGTTGTAACATTTGAGTCAATAATTGCATTAAAAGAGGTTCGATTAGCCTGGGAGTTTGCTTTTATTGCCGAATTACCAGCATAAATTCTCGATTTAAATAGTTCAAAACTAATGACATTTGCATCAATATTCATCCCAATTCCGACAACAAGCGCTGAAATAGTTATTGGAGAATATTCGCCTCGAACAATAGTGAAAAAAAGTAATGTCAAAAAGACATAAAGTGAAAGTGAAATTGTTGCAACAATTCCTAAAAGTCCGTAATTTACGATCAAAAATAGCGAAATTATCGCAATTGCTAGACCAATTGCGATTCATCCAGCAATAAAGGCTGACTCAGACTTGGTTTTGCTAACAAACGAAGCTGACAAAAAATCTAATTTATAATCAGCAGTCCCATAATTAATATCAAGCGCTAATTGTTTTGCCTCTTGAGGAGAAAAATTACCTGTAATTACAAAGGATTTTCCATTTAAAGCCTGACTAACTGTTGCATCAGAAATTAGATACCTTTTTGCATCAATTTGGAATTTTTTAAGTGAAGGTTGTAAAATTTTTCGGTCTGGCAAAAAATCAGGGGTAGTTTTTTCACCAACGTGCAAAAAATTATATATATTTTTATTAGCTTTTTCCCACTGAAGAGGGAATTTTTCTTGGGCAATTTTTTTAAGTTCAGAAATGTTAGATCAAATTAAAATTCTGTTTTGACCACGGGGCAATTTTGAAATATGTTCAGTGGCTTTAGTTCACTCTAATTGAGCATTGTTGTCTTTTAATTCGATTAATACTTGATTACTTGATGGATTCTGAGGATTTGGCTGTGAAAGGGCAGAACCTGGAGCAAATGGAACTAGCCAATTTGACTCATCACCGTTTTCAAGACTAAGGTTTGTTTCGAATTTACCATCAAAAAAGAGGGGATTTGTGTTAACATCTGTAATTGTAAGTGTTGGTTTATTGACTATTTCTTCAATAAATTGCTCTAATTCACGGTTATTTGAGATTTTATTACGTGAAATTCTTATTCGTCCTTCACCTTCGGTAAAAACGTTGGTACCATTCAAATTAGCCCCACCGGTTAGCCGCTGAAAAATAGCTGAATCTGCCTCCTGAACAACTTTTGAAGATGGAATTTTTCCGTCCAAAGTTTTAACTTGAACTAAAACCTCAGCACCACCGCCATATTCAATTGAGCGATTGATGTTCTGTGAAATATAGTAATTTGAAACGAGAAAAACACCACTTCCAAGAAAAGAAAATGTTAAAAAAGCAAGAAAAAAACGCTTTCAACTATTAAGCGAAAACAACCTAGCAAAAAAACTACGTATTTTCATGACTTCCCCTTCTAGTAAATTTAAAATTATACCATGTTTTGCTTAGCAAATGCAAAAAAAATTTTTTGCAAAATGTTGGCTGTTTTTAGAGAATTCCTTATTTTTATAGTATAATTTCTATGTTTTTGAAAAATGTACAAGAAAATTAATATTAAAGATCAACAAATTTCTGAGCTAATTAATTTAGAAAGTCAAAGACAAAACGACCAAATTGAACTAATTGCTAGCGAAAATTATGCTTCGCAAGATGTTCTAAGCGCAAATGGAACAAGTTTGAGCAATAAATATGGCGAAGGTTATCCTGGAAAACGCTATTATGGTGGTTGTGAGTTTATTGACAAAATTGAATTAATTGCAATTGAACGTGCAAAGCAACTTTTTGGAACAAAATTTGCAAATGTCCAACCCTATTCAGGCTCAAGTGCAAATTCCGCCGTTTTTGCCGCACTTTTAAAACCTGGAGACAAAATTCTTGGCCTTGATTTAAGCTCAGGGGGTCATTTAACTCACGGATATAAAGTCAATTTTTCCGGAATTTTTTACACCGGAATTAGCTATTTTCTTGACAAAAATGAAACTCTTGATTATGATGAGATTGAAAAAATAGCTGTTGAGACCAGACCAAATTTAATAATTTGTGGCTATTCGGCTTATTCAGGTTTGATTGACTTTGGGCGTTTTCGACAAATTGCCGACAAGGTCGGCGCCTATTTGCTGGCTGACATTGCCCATATTGCCGGCCTTATTGCTGCCGGAGTCCATCCTTCGCCAGTTGGAATTGCGCACGTAATAACATCAACAACCCAAAAAACTCTGCGCGGACCTCGAGGTGGTTTGATTTTAACAGACATTGAAGAAATTGCAAATAAAATTGACAAAATTGTTTTTCCTGGAATTCAAGGTGGTCCACTTTTTAATACAATTGCGGCAAAAGCTGTTGCATTTAACGAAGCTCTACAACCTTGATTTAAAGATTATTGCCAGCAAATTGTTAAAAATGCTGCTTTTTTTGCAAATGAATTTGCAAAAAAAGGTGCAAGAATTGTCTCAGGAAAAACTCAAAATCACCTTTTTATTGTTGATGTTAAAAAAACTTACGATCTAACAGGTAAACAAGCACAAATTTTGCTTGAATCAGTAAATATTATTACAAATAAAAATACAATTCCTAATGATAGCCTAAGTCCTTTTGTAACTTCAGGAATTCGTTTTGGCACACCAGCAATGACTTCTCGCGGTTTTAAGGAAAAAGAATTTACTATTCTTGCTGAAATTATTGATTTTGTCTTGAGAAAGAAAAATTTAAATCCTAGTGAAATTGAGGAAATTAAACTAAAAATTCAGGAATTAACAAAGAAATTCCCAATTAAGTCTAGTTATTGGATTTAAAAAATGAATTATTTTTTTGTTTAGCAAAAATCATCTTCATTTTTAAGAAGATGATTTTTTTTTTTTTTTGAGCTACCCAGTTTAATGGCAAAAATTCACTTTTTAGTGAATATAAATATGCAAAAACACCGGTAAATCCTGGGTTTTTGACACTAAAATCTTAAGTTTTATAGTTTTGAAATTCACCTGTTGCAAAAAAAAAAAAAAAATGTTTGGTCTAAAATAAAATTGTGTTATAATAAAGTTCACTTAAGAATGATTAATAAATTTGGATTTTAGAATTAAGGGGGAATTAGTTATGTTTTTTGTCATAAAAAAATCAGAAAATGCGAATTATCCATTATATTTTTAAATATGATGGAATGCCTTAAATTTGACCGTTTAGAAATCTACAAATTTTAAGGCTTTTAGTTATTGTTCTTTCAAAACTTCATATGTTTTTTAGGCTCACTGCAAATAAAAATGAGTTTTCTATTTGCGTTGAATTTAAACAGTAGTTGTATTTTTTTATGGTTTTTACTTTGATATTTAATAAATCAGTAAAAAATAGGAATTAACTTTTGCCAAAAAAAGTTAAAAAAGCACCCAAAAACAGAGACTTTTTTAAGATTATCTCATCAAACTGGGAAACTCGGAAAAAAATAAATTATTTTTTTAAATAAAAAAACATGACGTTAAAAAATGCCATGTTTTTAAGTATTAATTTTTAATAACGTGTTTTAGGGTCTAATTAAGAACTAGAGGTTGAACCTGTTGAAGCAGAAGTTGATGGAGTTGAAGTTGAGTTGCTTGAAGTTGAAGGAGTTGACGATGATGAAGTTGATCCTTTACCTGTTAACTTGGGTAAATCCACTAAAACTTTCGCAATATCAAGATTTGAAACAAAGGTAGAAATAATGCTTTTAATTATTGAAGGAAATGTGATTTTTGAGTGGTTTTTAGAGTCTTTTGTATTTTTTTCTAGATCAGTTAATACTTTATTAAGCGCAACTTTAACTATATCAGTATCTGGTTTATTTAGATAAGGTTTAGCAAAATCTCCAAGTAATTTTAAAACTTCTGCAAGAGATTGTTCTGATGCTGATTCAGGAATAAATTTGACAAAAGAACCTGCTAGTCAGTGTCCTGATTTTTTAACTAAGTCTTTAAAATCTAATTTTCCAAAAATATTTGAGCTCAAAACTGATAACATTGAATCAGCTAAATCTCTTTTATCGTCTTTGATTACTGAATTTTGGGTTTTTTCAAATTCAGACTCTTCGTCAATAAAATCATTTTCTGATTTATTGTCATTTATTTTCTTCAACAATTCTTCATTAGTTTTTGCAACACTTGAGAGGTCAAGAACATGTTTATACGTTAAATTTCCTGAAGCATTATCGGTGAATTTCGTAGATTTTTTAATATTATCAACAACAGCACCAGCTTGAGTTTGATCAGTTGCTAATTTTAACAATAATTGTTCAGCTATTTTTTTATATCCCTTAACTTGAGGGTGAATATCAAATTTTGTTGCTCCTAATTTTGTATCAGAATCATTTCAAATTTCTGCATCAAATGGATCAACGTAATTTACACTAGTTTTTTGGGCTGTTTGGCGAATTGCAGTGTTAATTTCGGTTGTAACTTTTTGGAAATAATCTTTTTCTAAACCAAAATCATTAGCAAAAAGGTTACTTAAAACTTGTACTAAAAGTGAGTTTGGCAATTTATATGCAAGTAAATTTATATGTAAATTAGGATTAATTTCTTTTAATTCTTTTAAAAGCTTTTCTAAATCTGCTTTAAATTCTGTTATTTTAGTTGAAATTTCGTTTTTTATATATTTGGCTATTTTTGGTTTTAAATCTTCTTTTTTCTTAGGAGTTTTCTTGCCATCAGCAGGAGTTGTTGTTTCTTGAGTTGTTGCTGGAGCTGATTCTACTGTAATTTTATCTAATTCCTCTTTGATTCCGGATGTTTCGGGAGATAAAAGGGAGCCAAATTTAGTTGCAACTAAGAAAATATCATTAGCGCCAAGAGTCATTGTCAAAAGATTAGCGTTTTTAATTTTCTGAGTTAATTCAGGGTAACTTGATTTATTAAAATTGCCAAAAACGGTAGATAAATCATTGAATTTTGTATTTTGATCGTTATTTTTAGGGACAAAAGGATTATCAGCGACTTTTCCTGTTGTATATTTTGAAGGATTAATTAAATTAAGTCAATTTTTTACTGTTGCACCAGAAAAGGCCAAATTATCATATGAAACTAGCGAATCTTTGTTCAACTTTTGCAAATAGTGCGCAAAAAAGGAAGGATACGAAAGGCCACTTACGCCCCCCCCTTGCGAGTTAAGCTTACCTTGAAAATCGCGATAAGTTTCTTGATTAAATCCGGCGGTAACAGAATCACCAATCGCTAAATATTTAAATGTTTGTAATTTTGCTGAGTCTTGAGAAACACACGCAACAAACGTTACTGCAGTAGCTAATGGTAACAAACCTAATGATATAAGTTTTAATCTTTTTCTAACGGGATAGTTTTGAACATTTTTGAATTTCATACTGTTTCCTTTCGATTTTAGTTTAATAAGTTAAAAATTATACTAAAAAAAATAAAAATAAAAAAACTAAAAAATGTAAATTAGAAGAAAAAAACTCACTTTTAATTTGTGAGCTTGATATTTTTTCTGTAAATTTAAGGCAATTTTGATCAAAATTGCAACAAAAAAATTAATTTAAAATTAGCCTGGATATTTTATTATTTATTAAAAAACTTTATCTTCGCAAATTAATATGCTAATTTAGTTTAATTTGCTGGATCCTGAGTTTGACAGTTTGATGGCAAAAATTCACTTTTTAGTGACATAAAAATGCAAAAATACCGGTAAATCCGCGTTTTTTGATGCTAAAATTTTAATTTTTATTATTCTAAAATCACCCTTTTGTAAAAAAATGCTTGGTCTAGGAAAAAATTATGTTATAATAATCCTCACTAAGAATAAATTAATAAATTTTGTATTGAATTAAGGGGGAATTGCTTATGTTCTTTGGCTAAAAAATCAGAAAACGCGAATTTTCCGTCATATTTTTAAATATGATGCAATGCCTTAAATTTAACCGTTTAGAAATCTATAAATTTAAGGCTTTTAATTATGGCTCTTTCAAAACTTCACATATTTTTTTAGGCTCAATGTAAATAAAAATGAGTTTTCTATTTACATTGAGTTTAAATAGTAGTTACATTTTTTATGGTTTTTGTTATTCTGTCCATAAATTGATTTTTGCCAGTGTTTTAAAATTGTAATTAACTTTTGTCAAAAAAGTTAAAAAAGTGCCCAAAAACAGGACACTTTTCAAGATGATTTCATCAAACTGGGAAACTCGGGAATATGCTAATTTACTTTAGTTTGCTGGATCTTTTTAATTTAAAGAAAACTTAAGTACAATTAATTTCAATAAGAAACAATGGTTTTAGAATTAACCAGTTTAAGGAAAAAAAGAAACTAATTTCCTAAAATTTTAACTAAAATTTTAGTCTAAAAAACAGTAATTATTAGGATTTTTTACTAAAAGCGATATTTCTAGAAATATAATAAACGGATTCAGCAAGTGTAGGGTGGGTAAAAGCTGAAGTTTGAAGGTCAAAAATTGTCATATTTTTGCTTATTGCTAATGCTATTTGGTTAATCAATGTCGCTGAATCTTCAAGAAAAATAGTTGCTGATAGAATTTTGTAAGTGTGTTTTTCGTAATTAATTTTAACAAAACCAATTTCAAAATCTAAGTTAGCGTGGGCTCTTGGCAAATTTCTTGCAAAAACTTGCGCTGATTCAAATTCAATTTTTGCACTTTCTAGCTCTTTTTCACTTTTTCCAACAAATGAAATATCTGGATTTGTGTAAATTGCAAACGGAATATTGGATTTTACAAATTTTTCATCAGATTTTTGGTGCAAAATATGTTTTGCAACAACATCTCCATGTTTATATGCACTTGTTGATAACATCATAATTGCGTTTAAATCACCAATTGCATAAATATTTTCTTCAGAAGTTTGGAAAAATTCGTTTACTTTTAAAACGCCATTGTCATATTTTTCTAGATTTAACTCAGAAAATGAATCATTATTAACAGTTCTACCAACTGCAAGTAAAATATTTCGGGTTTTATGTTTAGAAGTATTTTCGCCTTGTTGAATAAGCAGACCATCAGTTTCGTATTTTAAAACTTTTGCATTTGTTATGACATTTATTTTATCTCTTTGGATAATTGAACTAACAGCGTCTCTTATTGATTCATCAAAATTACCAAATAATTGATTATTTGATTCGATTATTGTTATTTTTTTGTCAAAGTTGGCATAAAAACTAGCAAACTCAAGGGCGATAACGCCACCACCAATTATTGTTAATTCATCAAAATCGTGATAATCTAAAATTAAATCATCAGAAGTATAAACATTTGCATTTTCGATGCCTTCGATTTGTATTTTTCTTGGTCTACTTCCGGTTGCAAGAACTATTTTGTCGGCATAAATTTCGTTGTTTTCAGCTTTAATTATGTTTTTAGAAACTAATTTTGCTTCTTGGTTAAAAACAGAAACACCAGCACCTTCTAGGGCGCCTTTGATTGCTTGTTGCAATTTTTTACTGTTATTGCGTGCATTTTCAAAGACTTTTTCTAAATTAAATGTGTGACTAGATTCAAAACCGTATTTATCAGAATTGGACATTAATTGTCTTATTTTTGCAGACTTTAAAATTGTTTTAGTTGGGATGCAACCCCTATTTACACAAGTTCCCCCTAAGACATTTGATTCAAAAAGTGCGACATTTTTGCCGTTATTAGCTAAAATAACTGCCAAAGAGTATCCGCCTGGACCACCACCAATTACTGCAACATCAAATTTTTTCATATGTTACTCCTTTTTTGAAGTTAAAATTAATAAATTATGAACAGCAAGCTTTTTAAATAATTTTAAAAAAGAATGCTTGCTTAGTTAAATATTTTACAGCAAAATTGTAAAATATTTAATTTATTAAAATTAAAATCTATTTTTAATAAATTTTAATAATTTTTTTTAGTAATTTTAGCAACAAAAAATGCTGTTTAGCAATAGTTGCCAAATTAATTATTTAAGGGAAAATTTATACAAACTTAAATTTTTAATAGCCAAATTTCTTAATCATTTTAGGGTCGTTAAATCATTTTTTAGCAACAGCTACTCTGTTTTTTAGAACAACCTTTTTACCAAAAATCTCTTCAAGTTCTTTGCGAGCGTTAGTACCAATTTGTCCAAGAACCGCCCCAGCTTTACCAATAATTATTGGTAAGTGCGACTTTCTACCGACATAAATTGTTGCATCAATTCGGATACAATTTTTTTCTGATTCATCAAAATTATCAATGACAACAGCAGTTTGATGCGGAATTTCATCATCAACATTCAAAAGTATTTGTTTTCTTATTATTTCCTTTGCAAAAAAACGTGAACTTTGATCAGTAACATCTAAATTATTGAAAAAATGATTTGAGGGATAGGCGTATTTTTCAATTTGGGTTAATAAATTAGTTCGTAAATCCTCGAAATTAGTTGAAAAAGGCAAAATATTGTCAAATTCAAAGTCAAATTCTTTCATTTTTTGTGACTGTTTTTCAAAAGTAAACTCGCCATCTTCAATATCAGTTTTAGTAATTATTGCGATTTTATTTTTAATATTTGAAATTTTTTTAGCAAATGCCTGTGTATTTTCATCAATTGGCTCGTTAACTGGGTGCAAAAAAAGAACAAGATCTATTCCCTCAAGTGTCGAATTTATCGCGAAATTTAGGGAATTACTTAAATTATTAATTTTATTGTGAAAACCGGGAGTGTCAACAAAAACTATTTGGAGATTATCTTTATTATAAATTGCATTAATTGCATCTCTGGTAGTTTGCGCTTTTAGACTAACAATTGAAACTGGAAATTGAACAATCGAGTTTATTAGTGAAGATTTACCTGAATTAGGTTGGCCAATAACTGCAACAAAACATGTTTTTGTATCCATATTTATAAAAAATCCTTATTAAATTGCAAAGGGAGAAGTTGATTTAATTTTTTCTCAATAAATTCTGCTTTTGAATTATAAAGAAAAATGCTAACATTTTCAGAAAAAAATTCAACAAAAACTTGTAAACATTGACCACAAGGGACAATAAATTTACTAGATTTTGGGCTATAAATATGAATTTCTTTAAAATTTTCAGGGTTAACTCCTTGGGCAATTGCTTGAAATATCGCTACTCTTTCAGCGCAAATTCCTGCAGGATAAACGGCATTTTCAACATTAATACCTTCAAAAGTGCCTCCTTGTTTTGTTAGCAAAATTGAGGCTACTGGAAAATTGGAATAAGGACAGTAGGAATTTTTGCTTAGTTTTTTTAGGGATTCAAATATTTGTTCCATTAGCGAAAAATCTCCAAATTTTTTAAAATGTTCTCCACTTTTTCGTGCATAAATTTATTATTTTCATCATTATCATGATCAAAACCTAGTAAATGATAAAGGCTATGAGCAAAAAGGTATGAAAATTCGCGCTTTTCGGTGTGATTATAGTCTTTTGCTTGTTTTTGAATTTTTGATGGTGTCATAAAAATTTCGCCTAAAAAATGAATTTGCAAATTATTTTCTTGAATTTTCAAACCACTTGGAAATGATAGAACATCAGGAACATAGTCTTTATTTTTGAATTTAAGGGCTAGTTTTTGTGCCTTTTCTTCACTTATTAGCATTAAATCTAGATTAATTTCACCTTGTAAATTTTCATTTTTTACAAAAATTTCAAAAATTTTTTTAAACAACTTTAAAAATTTAAACTTAACCTTACTTTGATTCTCAAAATTAATTAGAATTTTCACCATTTATATTTAATTTTATTCTATTTTGTAAAAAGATCTAAAAAATTACCTGTATTTTTTAAAAAAAGAACGGCTGGCAATTGAGTTTTTGGTTTTAATAATAGCGATTTTGTGAACTCAATAACAAATTCATTCTGTTTTACATTAACAATTTTTGTAATTTCAAGTCTAACTACTCGGTCCTGAAATTGAAATTGGGCAAATGAATCTTTATCCATTAAATAATATATATCTGAATTTACTGTTGCAAATGTTTTGTGTTTTTCATCGATTTCTAAAATAAAATTAACGGTCCTGTAAGTTTTTATTTGAAAAAAATAGTAAAAACTTGCGCACATCAAAATTAGCAAAAAGACACTAATTATTATTGTTATCTTATTGTTTTGATATATCTTTGATGTCAAAAGTTTCTCCTTGTTCAATTACATACCTTTTTGAATGAGAGATCTCGATAAACATTGCATTTTTTTGGTAATTTGAAATTACTTTCTTTAAAAATTCGAAATTTTTTTCATCGATATTTTCAAAAGCCTCATCTAATAAAATTAAGTCAAAATCTTTGGTCAAAAGTTGCAAAATTGCGATTATTTGCTTTTGTCCATTTGAAAAATTTGAGCCATTGTTAATAAATTTTGAATCAAGGGAAATTTGTCATTCATAAAGCATTTGTTGAATGTCAAATCGTTGAAAATTATTAATTAAATTCTGAATTTTTTCAGGATTTTCATTTGTTATAAAAGAAAGAACACTGATGTTAGGGAAATAATTTTGCGATTTTATGTAACAAATTCTTTTGCGTAACTCATTTTGGTCATAATATTTTAAATCAAGATTATTAATTAAAAAATCGCCGTTATAAACAATTTCCTGATTTAAAAGTCGCAAAAATGTAGACTTTCCGCTTCCATTTTTTCCAATTATGTGCAAATTTTCTTTGATTTGCATTTTTTCAATGTAAAAAAGCGTCTTATTTTTATAATAACTTACGCTTAGATCTTTTAATTTTATATCTGAAATTTTTTGGTGATATTTGCCGGTTGTCTCTTTTTCAATGTTGAGCACAAAATTTAAAAGCTCAAATTCCTTTAAAAAAATTGGCAAATTAGTGACTATATTAACAAATGAAGAAAGCGGATTAATAAAAAAACTAAAAAAACTTAAAAAAAGCAGTAATTCGCCGATTGATAATTTTTTGTCAAAAATTCAAAAAGAGGAAATAACTACAATTAAAATTGGTGCTATTGAAAAAAGAAAATTATTGAAACTTGATAAATAACTCTCTTTTTTCCAAATATTAAATTCTGTTTTTTTATAACGGTAATATTTTTCATCAAATTGATGTTTTAAATTTTTATAAACATCATCACGCTTTAAATTTTCAAGCGAAAAAATCATGTCATTTGTACTTGTCAAGCTATTTAGTTGATCTTCCATTAAAAATTGGTGATTTTTTGAAATACTTTTTCGCACAATTATGCTAATAAAAAGGTAAATTATGCCTATTCCAATAATTAAGCCCAAAATTTTAATGTCTATCCACAACAATATAAAAAATGAAATTAAAAAAGTAATAACTTCGTTAAAAATATGGTAATAAAAACTGGCCGAAAAAGCTGCAAAACTTGGAATTAAATTAATTCTTCTTATATAATCATGATTATCTAATTTTAAAAGTTGAAAATTTTTACCTGTTTTTAGAGCATTAAAAAACCGGTCAAAAATATCTTTTTCGATTTTCAGTTCAATTTTATGAATATATATTTTTTTAATAATGTCCTGTAAAATTCGCCAAATTACAATTCAAGCAAAGAAAAGACTCGCTTTTATGACAAGGCCAATGTCTTGTTGAGGCAAAACCTTGTCAATTATTGTTTTCATGAATAATGAAGATAAAAAATTACTAACTGCAGTTATAAAAAATAAAAAAATAAGATACCAATTACTTTTTGACTCAAGGAAAAACCACCAATTATTCCATGATTTATCTTTTATTTTTGATCTTTTATATTCAGGATCTTTTTGGGCAAAAATTACAACATTCTGAAAAATTTTTGCCATTGTTTCAGCTTTAATTTTTACTTTTCCTTTTAAGGGATCGATAATTTCAAATTTTGATTTTTTTACTTTTGTCAATAAAACATAATGATTTAAATCACCAGTTTTAATTAGAATAATTGTTGGTTTTACGATCTCTAAGGTTTTTAAATTTTCATAAGGACCCCCGTAAGATTCAAGAATAATTCCAAATTCCTTTGCTAATCGCTCTAAATTAGCAATGTTTATCCCATCATTTGAATAAAAAGCTTTTGTTTTTAAAGAGTTTATTGATATTTTTTTATCATAAAAGAAATGATAAATTGATTGAAGAACCGCCAATCCACAATCTTTTAAATCCTTTTGCAAAAATACTTTCATCTTCTGCCCTAATTGTTGTAAAATTAATTAAAATATTAAAAAATAGAAAAATTTAGGAAAAACTAACAAAAAATTATGGATCAATACAAATTTAATCGAATTTTCTTAATAGTAACTGATTCGCTTGGAATTGGGGATGATGGTTTTCAAGACGTTTTTGGCGATTCAGGTGCAAATACTTTATATTGTGTTTCAAAAACTGGTGAATTAAGAATTCCTTTCTGAAAAAAAATGGGAATTTCTAATGTGGCTAAAATTGAAAATAGTGGCAAAATAAATAAAGAACCACTTGCTTATGTTTCAAAAATTATCGTAAAATCAAATGCAAAAGACACCCTCGCGGGTCACTGAGAAATGATGGGAATTGAAACTGTTAATCCTAACCCAAATTTTGATCAGGGTTTTCCTAATGAACTAATAAGAGAGCTCGAAAAAGCCTTTGATAATCGAGAAATTATTGGCAATAAATCAATTAGTGGGACTGTAATTTTGTCAGAATTAGGACAAAAATCTATCGATGAGGGCAAAATAATTGTCTATACCTCGCCTGATTCAACTCTACAAATTTGTGGTCATGAAGAAACATTAGGACTTGAAAATCTATATCGCTATGCAAAAGCTGCAAGAAAAATTTGTTCTTCAAGGCCAGAATGAAACGTTGCTCGCGTTATTGCTCGCCCTTATATTGGTCAAAACGGGAAATTTACACGCACTTTTAACAGACATGACTATGCAAATACACCGCCAAAATCAATTCTTGATAGATTACAGCAAAAAGGAATTAAAACTATCGGAGTCGGTAAAATTGGCGATATTTTTTCAAAACAGGGGCTTGATAAAATTTTTGGACCTGACAGTGATGAAAATAATATGGATATCGCAATTGATATTGCCTCCAAATCCACAAAAAATCAATTTATTTTTGTGAACTTGGTCGAATTTGACTCAAGTTATGGCCACCGTCGCGATATTATGGGATATTGTCAAAATTTAAATAATTTTGACATTAAACTAGCAAAATTAGTAAATACACTAAAAGATGATGACTTATTAATTGTCTCTTCTGATCACGGAAATGACCCTTGTTATCCTGGCACAAATCACACACGCGAGGCTCTGCCGCTAACAATTTTTTCAAAAAAATTCACATCAAAGTTCAAAAAGTTAAAAAATCCTGTTGATTCACTTGCAACTATTGGAAACATAATTGCCAGAAATTTTCAAGTTGAGCTAGCAGAAATAGGTGAAGATATTTTCGATTCTTTAGAATAATTATTCCTTGAATTTAGTAGCTTTAAATATTTTAATTTCAGAATTTTTCCAATAAAAGGGCTAAATAATTGTTATAAGTTCTTTTTAATATATTGAAAAATGATAAAATTTTATTAAATTTAAAGTATAATTTATTATTTTTTATAATTAGTAAGATTTAAACTCAATTATCTAGTCAGCAAAAGCAAAAAAGTGGAATAAAATGAATCATTTAAACAAAAAAAATTCGGCAAAAAGCCAAAAATATAGGAATAAGAAAAAAAATACTCTTCCTTATTTTGATCTAGAAGCAAAGGAATTTGCACATGTTTTACAAAAGCAACGCTCTCTTTTTGTAAGTTCGGTCGATTGTAATAGTTCTAAAAATTTACCTGGTAATTTAAGTCAAAATGACACTGAAGACGGCCTAACACACTCAGACATCTTGAGCGGTCCAAGTTGTCAACATAACAGTAATTTAATGAAAATAACCTATGAAAACCGAGCTTTTTGCTCAAACAGTGAGTCAATAAATTATCCAAATAAGCATACTAAAAACTCTGAAGCACTCGAAGAAGATCAGTGTCTTGAGTTTCAAAGTCTATCCAAACAACGAATTAAAAGAATGGCTAATATTTCAATTATTTATGGCTCACAACTTTTTGATCAAAATATTGACATTGATGAAATAAAAAATAAGTATTTTGAAGTGACTTTTGATCAGTTGAAAATACTTACTTTTGTCAAGAAAAACTATGTTTTTTTGAAAAAAGTTATTACTTTACAGTTAAAATCTAATTGAAGTTGAGACAGAATGTTGCCATTAATTCGATCAATTTTGCTTTTGGGAGCTGCTGAATTATTTTTCCAACCTCGCCGAATTATTTTTAATGAGGCTATTGAAATCACTAAAATTTTTAGCATTGAAGGTGGCGATGAGTTTAGTTTTGTAAATGCTGTTTTGCAAAAAGTATACAATTATTATGAAAACAAGAATCTTCTTAGACCTCAAAAATAAACATGAAATAAAAAGTCATATCAAAATTGAGATCAAATTTTGAAAATATAAAAAAATACTTGGAAAAAAATTTAAATTTTTATTTTATAACCTTTCAAAAATTTTAGAAATTAGTGTTTCAAATCAACAATGTGCTCAACTTGATTTAAAATTAGTTAATAATATTTACAAAGTTGAAAATTGAATTTCATGCATGAAGCAGTTTTTAAACTTAAATTTATTTTCAAACCTAAGAATTCATAAAAATTTAGCAATTTTTTTGTTTTATAGTTGGCAAATTTACCTACAAAGATTTAAATTCAGACAAAAATTATTCGACTTTGAAGACCGTCGAAGAGACGCTTTTAACAATTTATCGCTTGAATGAATAAAAACTGATCCAAATTTTAATATCAAACTCATTGAAATTTTAAGGAGATGAAAATAAATGAACCTACTTAGTAAAATTCTAAGCATGGGTTTTGAAAAAGCCGAATCATTAATTAAAACTGGTCATGTAAAAGTTAATAATAAAATATGTCTTCTGCCAGCATATAAAATTAAAGATTTAGACCAAGTGACAGTTGAAATAAAGGAAAAATATGTCTCCCGCGGCGCCATAAAATTACTTTGAGCTTACGAAAAATTCGGACTTGATTTTAATAACAAAATTGTTCTAGATATTGGGTCTTCTAAAGGTGGTTTTACACAAATTTGCCTTGAAAAAGGGGCAAAAAAAGTTTTTGCTCTTGATTCAGGTTTGAATCAATTAGATTATTCTTTAAGAATTGACCCTAGAGTTTCAGTAAAAGAAAAAACCAACATTAAATATGTTACAAGCGATTTTTTTGATGAAAAAATCGACATAATTGTTTGCGATGTTTCCTTTATTAGTCTTAAAATTGTTGTTAGTGTTGTAAAAAATCTGTTAAAAAAGGGGCAAAGTTTTATTGCTTTATTTAAACCTCAATTTGAGGCTAGCTCAAAATATGTCCAAAAAGGCGGTTATGTTTTGCCTGAATTTCATGAGTTTTTAATTAACAGACTGGTTGAATTTGCTAAAAATGACTTTGATTTTGTTAATTCGACTAAATCGCCAATTAAAGGACTAAAATCAAAAAATATCGAGTATTTTTTGCATTTTATCAAGAAAAATGACTAATTTTAAAGAGTTTTTTCCTTTTTTAAATAAAGTAACTTATTTAGATTCAGCAGCAATGACGCAAAAACCGATATCTGTAGTTGAAAAAATTAACCATTTTTACACAAATTGTGCTGTTAATACTCATTCATCAAATTCAAAAATCGCCTTTGAAAATTTACAGATTTTAAACCAAACTCGCGAAAAAATTGCAAAATTAATTGATGGTTTTGCTGAAGAAATTATTTTTACTTCCGGAACAACAGAATCGATAAACCTTTTTGCCAACATGATTAAAAAATTCATAAGAAGGGGAGATGAAATTTTATTGTCACCCTTAAATCATTCTTCAAATCTACTTGTTTGAGTCAAAATTGCTCAAAAGGTGGGCGCAAAAATTGTTTATAGCACAAAAATAATTGACAAAATTTCAACAAAAACAGCTGTTATTGCTTTAACTCAGGCAAATAATTCGATTTTAGTAGATCTAGATTTAGCTAAAATTTGAGAAAAAGCTATAAAAAACGGCGCTTTTGTAATAAATGATGCAACACAATCAATAAACTTTCAAAAAGTTAGCATGAATTTTTGCCACGCATTGGCTTTTAGTTCTAATAAATTTTACGGGCCAACTGGATTAGGCGTGCTTGCAATAAAAAAATATTTGATGGGGTCGCTAGAACCTGTAAAATTTGGAGGGGGTATAATTAGAAAATTTGACAACAAAAATTTGCTTTTTTATAATGATTATCGCAAATTTGAAGCCGGGACACTAAATTTTGCTGCAATTTGGGGTTTAAATGCTGCTATTGATTTTATAAATGAAATTGGAATTGAAACTATTTATAAAAAAATTAGAGTTTTGGCAGATTATTTATACGAAAAATTAGAAAAAATTGATGATATTGAAATTTTTTCTAAAAAAGGCGACCATATTATAATTTTCAATATTAAAGGTTTTAGCGCTCAAGATGTTGCTTCATACCTAGGAAATAACGATATTTATGTTCGAAGCGGGAATTTTTGTGTACCGTTACTAAAAAAAGTGCTAAAAAATGATAGTTTCATCAGAGTTTCGCTTGGTTTTTACAATGATTTTGCTGATATTGACGACTTAATTACCAACTTAGAAGAAAAGAGGTTTTTAGATTTTGTATAATGATTTTATTATTCGACGTAATATTATTGTCGATGCTAATGAAAAATTCAAAGAAAAAAAACGAATTTGTAAGTCAACAAGCTCTGAAATGAATAATAACTGTGACGATTGGGCTCAGTTAGACTTAGAAATTATTGGACAAAAAATTAAAAAAATACAATTTTGCGCTTCTGGTTGTACACTTTTGCTCGCAAGTTGTTATTTATTTGAAAAAATTTTAATCAATAAAACCATAAAAGAAGCGCAAATTTTGCTTGAAAATTATGAAGAAATGATTAAATCTCAAAAAATTATCCCAATTTTAGAAGATTTAAATGTGCTTTTTATGGTTAAAAGTCACCCAAACCGAGTAATTTGTATTAAACTACCTTTGTTTTTGTTGCAAAAACAAATTGAAAATCATGAAAACAGTTAGAATTCATAAGTTTTTATCGCAAATGGGAATTGCCTCCAGAAGAAAAGCCGAAATATTAATCAATGAAAAAAGAATAAAAATTAATGGCAAATTTGCACAAATAGGCCAAAAAATTTCTGACCTTGATGTTGTTGAGTTTGACGGTCAAAAAATAAATAAAAAAACAAAAATCATCTGATATGTGCTAAATAAACCAAAAAATTATATTACAAGTCGAACTGATCCACAAAATAGGCCAACAATAATGGAATTTTTTGATAAAAATTCCTATTTGTTTCCAGTAGGCAGGCTAGATTTTGAAACAACCGGTCTAATTTTGGTAACAAATGATGGCGAAACTAGCAATAAATTACTTCATCCTAGTTCAAAAATTCAGAGAACATATTTAGTCAAAAGTGATTTTAATTTAAATGATGAGGAAATTAATTTTTTGAATAACAATGAAATTTATTTAGATAATGTAAAATCTGTTCAAAAAGTTCAAAAAGTTGCCTCACGGACATATATTGTCAAGATTTGGCAAGGCTCAAACCATCATGTTAAAAAAATTTTTATATCTGTTTCCAAAAAAGTACTTATGCTCCGAAGATTAAGTTTTGCAACTATTGAACTTGGAAATTTAAAGCCAGGTGAAAAACGTAAACTGTCTCAAGCCGAAATTTTGTCACTAAAGAATATTTTTTAACAAATTAAATTTTAGCTAAGCAACTATTATATATAATTATTCGTGTAATACTTAAATGAAAAATGATTCAACTATGGAAAAAATAATTTTGTAACTGATAAGCCAAAGAAAAAATTTTTTAATAAAAAAACTTTTTTATTTGGTTTGTTGACTTTAGCATTTTCAATTGCCCTAACAGTTTTTATTCTCTTTACTTTTATTTTTAGGTTAGTTGATGTTGAAGGTAACTCGATGTTTCCAACTCTTCAACACGGGCAAAAAATTTTTATTAATAGGGTAAAATCACCAAAAAGAAACGATATTGTCGCTTTTAATTACAAAGAAATAGTTTTAATTAAAAGGATTTTGGGACTGCCAGGCGATAAAATAACTGTTAAAGAAAATGAAATTTACATAAATGATAAAAAAGTTGCAACTTTTATCAAAAACGCAACTTTTTTATTCAACGGAATAGTACCTGAAAATAAATTTTTTGCTGTTGGCGATAATTTGAAAAACAGTAGCGACAGCAGGGATTTTGGATTTTTCGATCTAGATGATGTCATTGGAATTTTGTAGGGATTAGTGCTACTTTATATAAATTTATTAATTTATAAATATAGACAGCTATTAAAATAAAAAAATATAATTTTTTTGCAAAATATGATGAAATTATATTTTTTTATTTTTACTTTCTTGTTTTTGAAGATCATGATATAATTTCTTAAAAATATAAGAACAAAATTATAAGGAGAATATGATGAAGGTAACAAGCGATTTTATCAGTTTTGGTAATTTTTATAGATCATAGTGATTTAACCAAAAGCAAAATTGGTTATTTTGAAAAATATCGGTCAGGCAATCATAATTTTAAAAATATGTTAAAAGCTAGTGAAAATACTTACTTTATTGGAGACCAAAAGAAATCAGAGAATGAAATAATTAATTTTAAAACAGAAAAACAGGTACTATTGAATTTATATCAAAAAATTTAAATTTGCAACTTTTGATAATTCTGTTGAAGATAAATTAGCACTTCCTTATTTGGTTAATGATGAAAAATAAACTAATTCTTACTAAATTTTTGGGAACAACCCTTTTAATTCCGGCATTTTTTTTAACTTCCTGTGGAAATTTAATTACTTTTATTACTAAACAGATTTTGAACATAGATGACGGAATTAACAATCCAGAAAATTACGATTCTTACTATTTTTTAAATTTACTAGCAAAACATTATGAAGAATTTAATACAAAAAACGGTACTTTTTCAGCCCTAAATCTGTTTTATAATCAACCCGAAAAACAACGGGACAACATTTGATTCCTTCGCGAACCTGATGATCTAATAATTGAAAACTTAGAACAATTTCAAAAAAATATAGTTGATAGAACTGAAGAAATTATAAAAAATAATCCTAATTTTGCAAATGTTAATACTTCTGAACTCAAGTCAGAATTTGAAGACAAATTTCTAAAAGGAGAACTTCTTGAAAAAGTCTTAGAAAAAAACAATATTATAATAAACGAACATGGTAGATATTGAAAGCCAAGTCGTGTTAGCTACTATTATTTTGAAGAAAATGGTTCTTCAAACATTATAGCCACAAGATTTATACCAGATTATGTTATAGAAGGAGAATTAGAACAACCCGATGTAGTTTTTAAAGATTCGCCTTTTTTTAATGTTATAGTCTACCCTAAAAATAAAACAATCACTTTTAGGGGCATTGACGAAGGAATTTACACCGACGATAATGATAACATTATAGATTATAAAGAACAGAAAAAAAAGGAAAATATTAATTGAAACAGAAGCTAGAAAAATTTATAATAAACTCGCAAAAAAGTACAATTTGTCAAAAAACAAGATTAGTACTTCATCCCCCTTTTTTATGTCTATTATTATCAATTTTAGCCGAAAAATTAATAATATTAAAACTTTAAAGCCAAAAATTCTTGATTTAATTACAAATAAAACCAATCCTTGATCTAACAGTTTTTTACCAAAAAAACATGCAATTATTAAAAATATTGACGAATTTAAGACAACAATTATTGACCGAATTTTAAAATTGGATCCTAAATTAAAAATTGACCAAAATGATCTAATTTCTGATTTTGAGCAAAAATTTCTAAAAGGCGAAAAACTTAATGAATTTCTAAAAAATAATAATATTTTTATTTACGAAACTTGAGAACAAATTGGTTATGAACCATTTTGGGGAACAGTCCTCCAGCCCATATCGCCCCCTACTAATTTTTCAAAAAGGGCTGAAAGAGAAAAATTGGTTCTTAGAAAAACAGAAAATAATAATATTTTTTTGACAGCAATTTTTCAAACGGATTTAACACTAAATTTTGTTAGAAGCCCTGAATCTAGTTTTGAGAAAGTTGCCTTCCAAATCCTGGCTTTTCCTAAGAATAAGAATATCGTTTTTGATAAAAACGTTAGCCGACTTGAACTAATCAAAGATTTAAAAAACAATTATTTAGATAAATATGAAGAAAAAAGAAAAGAAAACCGGTGCCAATAAATCACATATAAGTTTAAATTAGTAGAAAAAAATCAGACAATTAGTTTTTTATTTATGATTTTGATTGTAATCATTTGTTAATTTTGTTCTGTCATGTTCATTTTAAAAGATTCGAACAAGTAATTTCCCTAATATAAAACTTGGGCTTTTATATGATAAGTAACTTTTAGGTTTGGATCAATTTTATTTCTTTTATGTTGTAAAAGGTCAATAATTTATTGTAAGAATTTTAAAGTTTTTTAGAATATTGAAAATTATTAATAAATAAAGCTCATGATTATTAGTGATAATTTGTTAATAAAAGTATAATGATAAAATATTTATTTAAAAGTAGAAGTCGGGTTTTCAATAAAAAAATTAAAGTGTTAATAAAAGTAATATAATTAAATTAAAACCACAAAACATGTTATAATTTTTATAAATAATTTTAATTGGGTGTGAAAAATGAAATTAGCAAGATTTAAAAAAATAATTTTATTATTGGTGTTTTGGCCATCAATTTTTTTAATATATCACTCTTTTCTTATAAATTTTGATACTAAAAAATATTGATATTCTTCAAATTTTAGTAATAAAATTGATATAAGAGAGCCTTTTGCAAAACAGTTAAGTAACTCGGCAAAAATTGATGATTTTGATAATCAATTCGAATTAAAACTACTATTAAACCCTAATTTCTTGAGTACTGAGTCTAAAGAAATAAGCAATTTTAATCTTGAATTTATTAAAAAAATAGAAAAATCAGGATTAAAATTCAAAGAAGTGAAGAGTAGTAAAATATTACCAATTGTATGGTTTTATTTTGATACCGAGAATGATAGAGAGTTTTTTGTAAAAAATTCAATAGAAAACTCGTTCATTAGTCGTTACATCGTATATAAAAATGAAGGAGATAAAAAAACAAAGCCTTTAAGTTGGTTTCATTATAATAATCAATTTCTAAATGGTTACAACTATTATTTACCTAAATATTTATTACCTAAAACTCGAATTGACAAGTTTAAAGAATCATTGTTAAAAAATATTAAGATTGTTAATTTTGAAGAACAGGCTAATAAGGATAAATTAACTTACAAATCACCACAAACAAAAGTTGGCGCAATCGAAGTTGAGCATGAATTTAACTATGATTTTAAGAGTTATTTTAATGATAATAACATTCATATTAACGACTTGGGTTCTACTAATAAGTGAATTAAACCAATTACAACGAAGTATGATGAAAACGAACCATATCATTCAACTTTAGTATCATTAATATTAGGCGGTAAACTAGGCATTGATACCAAGTCAACTTCCTATTTGTCTATATTTACTACTAACAGTCAGTGACAAAAAGCAATTGAATGAATGGTTGAAACCAATAATGTTAGGGTAATAAATCACAGTTATGGGGCCACAGGGAAAGATTTTTACGATTATAAAGAAGACGCCTTTTTTCTTGATTTTTTAGCAAGAAAATATGGTGTTATTAACGTTTTTTCAGCTGGTAACGGTGCAAGGGAATATTCTGATGAGAAATATGAAGACCACCCTTGAATAGATAAAAAAAAATTATCTTTAAATTCTATAGTTGTTGGCGCACTCGATGATAATTCTGAGCCTTGAAAAATTGCGAAAAACAAAATTGCTGACTATTCAAATTATAAAACTGGCCAAGAATATTATGAATTGGCCAAACCTTTAGTTGTCGCTCCTGGACGAATTTATAATCCTGTTACTAATCATTTTAAGGATGATTTTGTTAATGGAACTAGTTTTGCAGCCCCTATTGTCACTGGCTTAATATCAACACTCCTAAGAGAAAAACCAAATTTAGATAATGATGATAATAGACTAATAGCCTTAAAAGCGATTTTATCTGCTTCGGCAATTTCGCCAGATCATAGTGGTTTAACTAAAAAGAAAAATGGTTATTTTGAAAAATATGGCTCAGGCACTCCCGATTTTAAAAATATGTTAAAAGCTAGTGAAAATACCTACTTTATTAGCGACCAAAAAAAATCAGACCAGGAAACAATTTTTACTAGCAAACCATTTTGAGTAAATTCAAACGACAGAATTAAGGCTTCTTTGTCTTGAATGTTTAATGCTGGTCTTTTAAAAAATAAAGTAGGCGCACCTAACGAGAGCAGCTACGTAAGTTGATGATGATTTTTAACACCTTTTACTCCGATTGGTTTACCAGTTGCAGGTGCCGCTGCTATTTTAGATGCTAAATCTAAGATGAACCAACATAAAAATGACTTTGACAAATGGTCAGAAACACATATTAATTCTGAGCGTTTAAAGTTAGAAGCTACTAAAGAAAATCAAAATGGCAATTTTGTTTCAGATTATGATTTGTATTTGCAAAAACTTGATTCAAATAATAATTGAGTTGATGTTTCTTGGTCAACAAGCTCTAAAAGCAATGATGAATTAATCAATTTTAAAGCAGAAAAATCAGGCTACTACCGGCTTTATGTCAAAAAATTTAAATCTGTAACTTTTGATAATTCTGTTGAAGATAAATTAGCACTTTCTTATTTGGTTAATAATGAAAACTAAACTAATTCTCACTAAATTTTTAGGAACAACCCTTTTAATTCCGGCGTTTTTCTTAACTTCCTGCGGAAATTTAATTCATTTTATTGATAAACAAATTTTTAACAAAGATGACGGAATTAACAATCCCCAAAATTACAATTCTCACTATTTTTTAAATTTACTAGCAAAGCATTATGAAGAATTTAATGCAAAAAACGGAACTTTTTCAGCCTTAAATCTGTTTTATAATCAACCCGAAAAGCAGCGAGACAAATTTTTATTCCTTGGCGAACAAAGTAGAATAACAATTGAAAACCTCGAACAATTTCAAAAAAATATTGTTGATAGAACTGAAGAAATTATAAACAATAATCCTAATTTTGCCAAAATGAATACTTCTGAACTCAAGTCAGAATTTGAAGACAAATTTCTAAAAGGAGAGCTTCTTGAAAAAGTCTTAGAAAAAAATAATATTATAATACGCGAACGTGTCAGATATTCAAGGCCAACTCGTGTTACCTACTATTATTTTGAAGAAAATGGTTTTTCAAACATTACAGCCACAAGATTTGTGCCAGATTTTGTTAAAGAAGGAGAACTAGTTCAACCCGATGTAGTTTTTAAAGATTCGCCTTTTTTTAATGTTATAGTCTACCCTAAAAATAAAACAATCACCTTTAGGGATATTGATGAAAAAATTTATGCTGGTGATAATGATAAAATTATAGATTATGAAAAGAAGAAAATATTAATTGAAACAGAAGCTAAAAAAATTTATAATAAACTCGCAAAAAAGTACAATTTGTCAAAAAACGAGATTAGTGGTTCATCCCCCTCTTTTATGTTTAAAATTATCGATTTTAGCCAAGAAATTAATAATATTAAAACTTTAAAGCCAAAAATTCTTGATTTAATTACAAATAAAATTAATCCTTGATCTAACAGTTTTTTACCAAAAAAACATGCAATTATTAGAAATATTGACGAATTTAAAACAACAATTATCGACCGAATTTCAAAATTAGATCCTAAATTAAAAATTGACCAAAATGATCTAATTTCTGATTTTGAACAAAAATTTCTAAACGGCGAAAAACTTGATGAATTTCTAAAAAATAATAATATTTTTATTTACGAAACTTGGGAACGAATTGGTTATGAACGATTTTGGGGAACAGTCCTCCAGCCCATATCGCCCCCTACTAATTTTTCAAAAAGGGCTGAATGAGAAAAATTGGTTTTTAGAAAAACAGAAAATAATAATATTTTTTTGACAACATTTTTTAAGACGGATTTAACACTAAATTTTAATACAATTCCTGAATCTAGTTTTGAGAAAGTTGCCTTCCAAATCCTGGCTTTTCCTAAGAATAAAAGCATTGTTTTTGATAAAAACGTTAGTCGACTTGAACTAATGGAAGATTTAAAAAACAATTATTTAGATAAGTATGAAGAAAAATAAAAAGAAAATGCAAAAGAAAAAAACCATATATAAGTTTAAATTAGTAGAAAAATCAGACAAATAATTTTTTATTTATAGTTTGTGGTAAAAACTCTTTTGCATTTTAAGCAACCATTTTATAGACTTCTTTTAGTTCTAAAAGTAAAAAACCTAAAAAGCATAAAGTTAAAATCTAAAATAATAAACTTGCTTTTGAGTCACAAAAAGCGACAAAAACGCCCCGTTTTTGTACCTAAATTAACACAATAATTTAGATATTTTTAAAAATTAACTATTCTAAAAAAATTTTTTTAATGAACTTTAATTATCTTAAAAAATTAATCTAGTGTAATTTTTTGTTTGCCAATATGCATTAAAAATCACTTTCGACAACGAGGCAAATCTAGACCGCTTTTATTTATAAATTTTTTATTTTTACACAAAATCAATAAGTTTTCTTCAATTTCTGAATCAATTAGTGAGGGTTTTAGCTCTAAATCTGTGATGAAATTTGGGTATTGTTCAGAAATTATTTTGTATGCTTCAATAAAAAGATCACTAATATTTAGAATTTCTCACCTTATTAATCCAATAATAGCTAATTTTACGGCTAAAATTTGATCATCCATTTTTGGCAATAGGATACCAGGGGTGTCAAGAAAAAGAAATTTATCATAGCTAATTCATTGATTATTTCTCGTTATTCCTGGTTGGTTTCCTACTTTTAGTTGTGATTTTGTGATTAAATTTATTAGCGTTGATTTTCCAGTGTTAGGCACTCCGACAACAAAACATTTTAGACTTGGTGAGAAAAATTTAGTTGAATTTTTTTCTTGTTTTATTTTAAATATTTTATTTAAATGTGATATAATTTCTAATCTAGCTGAATTATCTCGTAAATTTACAAAGAGAACAAAAAATTTTTTATCCGTAAAAAATTTTTTTATTTTAGTAAATTTATTTTTATCAGCTAGATCAATTTTTGTTACTATTACTAGTGTCATTTTTTGTTTTGCAATTTGCAAAAAATTCTCATTTAGACTAGAAATAGGGCATCTGCCATCCACAACTAAAATAAAAAGATCTGCTATTCGCGCTTTATTTTCTATGTCATTTATGCTTTTTGCCATATGGCCTGGAAATCAATTTATTTTCATGCAATAAATTATAAATCTTTTTATTAAAAAAGTGGTATAATTGTAAATTGTGGTCACGTAGCTCAGTAGGATAGAGCACGAGCCTTCTAAGCTTGTGGTCAGAGGTTCGAATCCTCTCGTGATCGCCATTTTTTTATTTTAAAAATAAAAAAAATAAATAAAAAAATTTTGCTTTTTCAAAAAATAGTGTATAATTATTAATTGGAGAAGTAGCTCAGCTTGGCAGAGCGCTACGTTTGGGACGTAGTGGTCGCAGGTTCAAATCCTGTCTTCTTCACCATTTGGGGGGGTAGCTCATCTGGCTAGAGCGCCTGTTTTGCACGCAGGAGGTAGAGGGTTCGACTCCCTTCCTCTCCACCATTGGCTCTATAGCTCAGTTGGTTAGAGCGTCCGGTTCATACCCGGAAGGTCATGAGTTCGAATCTCCTTGGAGCCACCAATTTTCATATAATATACAACAAAATCGCCTGGATCTATAGCTCAGCGGTTAGAGCATCCGGCTCATAACCGGTTGGTCATTGGTTCGAATCCAGTTAGATCCACCAAAATGGGCAATTACCCAAGTGGCTGAAGGGACTAGTCTTGAAAACTGGCAGGGGTGTGAAAGCCCGCGGGGGTTCGAATCCCTCATTGCCCGCCATTTATTTTAAAAAAAATCTTAACACAGCGGAGTAGAGCAGAGGTAGCTCGTTGGGCTCATAACCCAAAGGCCGTAGGTTCGATTCCTACCTCCGCAACCAAGGTCTAGTAGTAAAGTGGTTAATACGCCTCTCTGTCACGGAGGAGATCGCGGGTTCGATCCCCGTCTAGACCGCCATGGCTCCGTAGCTCAGTTGGTAGAGCAACGGTTTGAAGCACCGTGTGTCACTGGTTCGATTCCTGTCGGAGCCACCATACCTAATTGCAACCTCCAATAATTTATAAGTAGTTATAATAAAAATGTCGTAGATTACGGCATTTTTTAATTTTTAATTTTTTTTTAATATTTTTTAGTTAAAAAAAATATTTATCTTGTAAAATTTAGTATTTATTTTTATGTAGAGAGAAGGTATTAACAATTTTTTACCAAAATCCGGATTTTTATCTTTCCCTTACTGTAAATTTACTAATTTTCCTTTTAATTATTCTAGCAATTCCGGTTTTAATAGTATTTTTGATTGCAATTGTTAAACCGCGAATTAAACGAACGTCAAATATTTATCTCTATTCGCTAAGCACCGGTCTTTTGTTGATGGTTGCGACAGTCGGACTTATGCAAGAAGGATTTAATGGCGCTGAAAATTTCGCTCATAGCTATGGTGATCTAGAAAATTTATTTAAAATTCTAATAATTGGCGGTGGCTCAATTTTAGGTCTGACAAGCGTTTTTATTGCCCGTTGATTTTTTATTCGCATTTTTAAAAAAGATTTGCACTTGGATCACAAACAGCACGATCATAGCGATCACATTGTAAATTTTTCTGACATTGACAGCCCAAAATCCGCTTGACTTGCAATTTTACTTCTACTTTCACACCGAACAATTGATGGATTTATATTAGGATCTGTCATTGCCAGGGTGACTGCAGGAGAAGAAGTTAATTGATATTTAATTGGAACTTTTGTCGCTCATATGTTAATTGAAATTTTAATTATTCACTATCGGCAAGTTCAATATGGTCAAAGTATTAAAAAGTCCGTAATTTACAACTTAATTACAACGCTAATTTTAATTCCAATTATTGTAATAGGTGCTTTTTTGAATAGATTTTTTATTCAAACTGGTTGACTAATTCCATTTTTCAATGTTTCTGGTGGAGCAATTTTGAGTTTTGTGGTAATAATCGAACTAGTTCCCGAATTTATTCACCTCAGGAATAATTCCTCAAAACAATGGCATATTTCGCTTATTCTTTTTGCGGCTGGAATTGTTTTTGCATTAATTCTTTTAACACTTCACCAACACTAGTTTGTAAAAAGCATAACTGAATTTAGCTAGTTGTTTTACAATTTTTAGAAAATTTCGAGCCTTACAAAGCTCGTTTTTTTTGTTTTTTAAGGAATTTTCTTGAATTATTAGGACCAAAATTGAACTATCCTGAGTTTCCCAGTTTGAAGGCAAAAATTCACTTTTTAGTGAATGCGAATAAGCAAAAATACCCGTAAATCGGTGTTTTTTTACTGTAAAACCTTATTTTTTATTAATTCCGTTTAATTACATTTTTAAATTAATTTTTATGGTATAATTATAAATTATGAAAAAGCAAAATTTGGTTTTATTTAATGTTTGAGGAAACTCGAAAGATAAACTATATAAATATGTTGGCTGAACACAAGGTTATGGCAAATCTCCAAAACGGTGATTTAGTTTAGGAAATGTGCAAAATTTGGAAAAAATTAATCCAAATGCTATTCAAATTATCAAAGAAAAATTGAAATTGTTTTCAAATTTAGATGACATGCATAAAGTCAAGATTGCTTTACTTGATTCTATTAAAAATTCCACCATAATCGAAGGTTCGGTTTTTGTTGGCGGGGAATTAATTGAAAAACTTATTGAAAAGCACAATATTTTTGAATCACTTCCTAAAAGTAGACATAAAAATATGAAAGAAATTTTTAACTACTTAATTTCAAAACGGATCACCGATCCTGGCAGCATTATTAATGCTTTTGATAAAAAGGATGACTACTCAAATCAAATAAATACTTCCAAAAATAGCTTTTATAGACTCTTAGATCTTGTTTTTGAGTCACAAAATCAACTTTTAGACAGTCTTAATAAAATGGTAACAAGTGAACTTGGAAAAAGGGACAGTGAATTTTATTTTGACTCATCAACAGTCTATTTTGAGACATTTGAAAGAAATGGATTAAGAATTCCTGGTTATTCTAAAGATGCTAAATTCAAAGAAGATCAAATTGTCATTGGCTTAGCGTGTGATAAAAATGGTATTCCTTTTCATATTAAAGTTTTTAAAGGAAATACCGGCGATTCTAGTACATTAATCCCTTTTGTATTAGATGTTGAATCCAAATATAATATAAAAAATATGACAATAATCGCTGATCGTGGTATGTCAACTGCTGCAAATATTCGATTTCTTGAATCAAGAAACTATAATTTCATTATTTCTTATCATGCAAAGGTAGGGACTCAAAAATTTAAAAATTATTTACTAGATCCAAGCGATTATGTTAATGTAAGCGCGGATTTTAAGTATAAAAAAGAAGAATTTTATTCATCTTATAAGAATAAAAGATACACCGAAAATATTAGAAGAAGAATTATTACTTACAGTACAAAAAGAGCGATAAAAGACAGAAAAGCTCGCGAGGAGCAAATCCAAAGTTTTATTAAAAAACAAAATAAAGACGGTTTTATTGAAGTAAACAAATTGTTTGGTAAAAAACCTAAATATTTTAAGGAAATTTCAAACATGAAATTTGAATTGGATCAAAGCAAAATTGACAAAGACAAACAATTTGATGGCTACTATGTTTATGAAACAAATATACTAAATTTGAATGTTTTAGACATAGTTGGAAAATACCAAAAACAGTGGAATATTGAAGCTAATTTTAGAAGTCTAAAAGGTTTATTGAATATTCGCCCCGTATTTTTAAGAATTGACGAGCATATTCTAGCTCACACACTTTTGTGTTTTATCTCACTAGTTATTTTAAAAACTATAATATTTAAAATCAACAAACATATTGCTGATAAAAAATTATTTGAAAACAGTCAATTAACTGAAGTTGGTTTAGTAACAATGTTGCAAAAATTAAGGCAAAGGGTTGAATTTAACACTTTAGATCAGCAAATAACATTTAAAAATCGCGATGGTGTTCCTAGTGATCCGAATATTTGAAATAGGTATGATTTTTACCATGATGTGTTAATAAATCAGTAAAAAAATTGTAATTAAATTTTTCCAAAAACTTAAAAAAGTCCCTAAAACTGGATACTTTTTTAAAATTACCTCACCAAACTGGGAAACTCGGGATTAGGACCAAAATTGAACTATTAAAGGGATTAGTTTTATTATAAAATGTCGTATTTTACGACACTTTTTGTAGTTGAGCCCTGTTTTTATCTAAGGTTTAAATTTCAACTTTTGGCACAGATTATTTTTGCCTTCAAAACTAAATTAATTATTATTTAAACAAAAATATTTTTTTAATTTTGCTGGCATACATAATTAAAAAAATTTTCGAAGTTTTTCAACCAAAAATTCAAAAAAAGCCGGAAATTATGGTATAATTTTAAAATTAGTATTGCTTTTAAAAGGAAATATATGATTGAGGACAATAAAAACCATAAAGATAACGAAGAAATCAAGGAAATTGATTCTAGCTTAAATAATGACGATGACAAATCGGATGACTCAGACCAAATTTACGAAGTTAAACCAACAATTTTAGAAACAGTAACTGACAATATTGTTCCAATTAAAATCGAAGATGAAATGAAAGTTTCATTTCTTGATTATTCAATGTCAGTTATTGTCTCAAGAGCTCTACCTGATGTTCGCGATGGACTAAAGCCGGTTCATAGACGAATTTTATACACAATGAGCGAACTTGGAATAACTTCAGGAACTAGTTATAAAAAATCAGCTAGAATTGTCGGTGATGTTCTTGGAAAATATCACCCACATGGTGATGCTTCGGTTTATGATTCAATGGTTCGAATGGCTCAACCTTTTTCACTACGCTACCCACTTATTGACGGCCACGGTAATTTTGGTTCAATTGATGGCGATGAAGCTGCGGCAATGCGTTACACTGAGGCGCGACTGTCAAAAATTTCTAATAAAATGATTGAAGGTATTAAAAAAAATACTGTAAATTTCAGACCTAATTATGATGCAAGTGAAATGGAACCTGAAATTTTACCAGCACGATTTCCAAATTTATTAGTTTCAGGGGTTTCTGGAATTGCTGTTGGAATGACCACCAAAATCCCACCGCATAACTTAGGCGAAATTATTGAAACTTTCATTACTTTTGCAAGAAATCCAAATATTGACATTAATGAATTAATTGAGACTCTTCCTGGCCCAGATTTTCCAACAGGCGCAATAATTTCGGGAAAAAAAGGGATAAATCAAGCATATTTAACCGGAAAAGGTACTTTTTGAATTAGATCAAAAGTAAAAATTGAACACTTAAATTCAGGTAGATCACGAATTATTTTTTACGAGATTCCTTATGAAGTTAAAAAACCTTCTATTATCGAAAAGGTTGCTTTTTTAGTAAAAAATAAGAAAATTCTTGGAATTAAAGATATTCGTGATGAAAGTACTCGTCACGGAATTCGTGTTGTTTTTGATATTAAAAAAGGATTTAATCCTGAAGTTATTTTAAATAAACTTTATCACAGCACCGATTTACAAATTAGTTATTCAATAAATATGCTTGCGCTTGTAAAAGGTGTGCCAAAATTAATGAATTTAAAGGAAATTTTATCTCATTATCTTGAACACCAAAAAGAAATTAATCTTCGTGCGCTGAACTTTGACTTGGAAAAAGCTAGCGAAAGACTCAATATTTTAAGTGGTTTAAAAATTGCTATTGAAAATATTGACAATGTGATTGCTATAATAAAATCTTCAAGCTCAGACCAAATTGCTCAAGAAAGATTAGCCCAAACTTATAATTTAAATCCTGTCCAAACAAAAGCAATAATTGACATGCGTCTTGGTCGGCTAACTAGTTTGGCAATCGAAAAATTAATTAGCGACATTGAAAGTCTAAAAATCGAAATTGACGAAATTAAATCAATAATTGAATCACCTGAAAAACTAATTGAATTAATTATTACCCAACACAAAGCAACCGCTGAACAATTTAGTGATCCACGAAGATCTGAAATTATTACCGAAATTATACGACTTAATGAAGAAGATTTTATCCCTAATGAAAAAGTAATTATTTCTCTGACACAAAATAACTATGTAAAAAGGTTAAATTTAGAAGAATATCGCCTGCAAAATCGTGGCGGTTTTGGTGCTTCAGTTTCAAATTTATACAAAGATGACGAGCTAAAATCTGTTTGCATTACAAACACCCACAGCGATCTTTTAATTATTTCTTCACGGGCTAAAATTTTCAAACTTCGGGCTCACCAAATTCCTGATAGTTCAAAACAAGGAAAAGGTCTCCCTTTTTTAAATCTTGTACAAGTACAAAAAGATGAGAATATTAGCGCTTTAATTCCTTGAAATCAACAATACAAAGATCATTGACTTATCACAGTTTCTGCTTTTGGTTATATTAAAAAAACGGAACTTTCAGAGTTTAGTTATATTCCAAAAAATGGAAAAATCGCTTTAAAACTTGTTGAGGGTGATTATTTAAAATCAGCCTTTATTGTGCCAGCAAATTCTGAAATCAATATTATTTTAGCCTCATCCCAAGGGCTTGTAAATCGCTGGCCAATTAAATTATTGCGAAATACCGGTCGGGCTTCAATCGGTGTTAAAGGAATCGCTCTTGAAGAAGGACGCGAAATAGTTGGCGCTTGTTACACTTTTGGCAATGATTTTGTCTTTAATTTAAGTAAACATGGTTATGGAAAAAAAACTCCTGTTGAAGAATATCGGCTAACCGGAAGAGCAACTAAAGGACTAAAAGGTCTAGACGACGAAAAGGCTGGCGATCTTATTTTTGTCGGCACAATTGGTCCAGATCAGGAAGCAATAATTATCACTAAAAGAGGCTTTGCAATTAGAATTGATCTTGATAGCGTTCCAATAATTAGTCGTAGGACAAAAGGGGTAAAATTAATTAAACTCAAAGGTGAAGACGAAATAAGTTTTGTTACTTTAATTAAAAAAGAGACAAATTAATCTATCAATTTTAGACAAATCACTAACAAATTCACAGTTAAAGAAAATTTAACTGCATTAAAATTGCAAAATCTAAAAACTTTAAAATTCTAATTTTGCATTTTACAGTGTAATTTAGACGCTGATTTAAAGTGTTAAATTCATCCCTTTGTCTTAATTTTTGCCATCAAACTCGCAAACCCAGGGAAATAACTATCAACGCAAAAACACTGAATTTTAAATCTAACCATAATAAAAGAAAAAAACAACTACTATTTAAACTCAATGCAAATAGAAAACTCGTTTTTACTTACATTGAGCCTAAAAAAATATATGAAGTTTTGAAAGAGCTAAAAAACAATAACCAAAAGCCCTAAATTTAAAGATTTCTAAACGGTTAAATTTAAGACATTCCATCATATTTAAAAATATAATGGATAATTCGCATTTTCTGATTTTTTTACGCAAAAAACATAATCAAGTCCCCCTTAATTCAATATCAAAATTTATTAATTATTCTAAATAAGTAGAAAAATCTCAGACAATTAGTTTTTTACCTATGATTTTGATTACACCGCTTTTGTTAATTTTTTCTAGCATGTTCATTTTAAAAATTTGGACAAATAATTTACCTCATATAATAACTTGGAGTTTTATATGATAAGCAACTTTGAGGCCTTTCATTGTTATACCAATCAATAAATTCACTTATTTTTTGATAAGCAATAGCCACATTTTCAAAATTTTCGCCCTCAATATTAAGCAATTCTCGTTGAAAAACCGCATAAAAATATTCAATAGGACGGTTTGCAAGTGCATTACCTTTTGGCGACATTGATTGTTGGATACCATTTTGCTTTAAAAAATTAGCAAATTTGTAGTTCGCATATTCCACGCCATGATCTGAATGGAAAAATTTTGGTTTAATATTGTACTTTTTGATTGTTTGTTTTACTAAGTTTATAGTTTCTTCTGAAAATCTTGTTTTAGAAATTGAAAAATTGAGCAAGTAATTGGATTTTGTTTCAATAATTGAGTGTAGATAAAATCATTCGTTGTTAATTTTGATAAATTTAATATCAGCAAACCATTTTTCACCAAAATTTTCTGAGCTAAATTCACCTTTGATATGATCTTCAGTCCAAATTCGCGTAAACTTTTTCTCTTTTGGTGCTGGTTTTCCTTGCTTTTTATAAGCTAGTGATTTTAATCCTAAAAATTCGTAGTGTTTTTGAAACACGTACGTGCTTACATAATTTCCCTGATTTATGTAAATATTATATAGGATGTCTCGGCCTTTTACCTTTCGATTTAAAATAAAATTTTCGCGAATTCACTGAAGTAAGTCTTCATCATAAATCATTTTCTTTGGTGGTTTTTTCACCCTAATTTTCTCATAAATAGAAGTGCGATTAACCTTAAAAACGCTACAAATTCTAGTGGAATTTTCGATTTTGTTTTTATCTTTTTCTTGTTCTTGTTTTCGTTTTTTGAGCTCCTCAAGAATAATCCCGGGGTCAACCCCGTATTTTCTAAGAACAGTTTCAATTATTTCTTGGTAAACTTCACGATCGTTTTCAGAAAGATCGTTAATTGTATATTTCTTTTTTGGTTTGCGTGGAGATTTGATTTTTCCACGAGTACTAATTAAACTTTTCATATCATTATTATAAAAAACTTTTTTTGCCAATTTCTTATCAAATTATTAGCGTATATATGCAACATTCATTCTTTATCCGCTTTTTTACTTTTAGATTTGTTTTTGTAAATTTCTCTAAATTCTTCTGCAAAAGCCAAAATTGCATTTTTTAAGCCTTTAGATTCGGCAATTTTGATGTATTTACCCGAGTTTCCCAGTTTCATAAGGTAATTTTAAAAAAGTATCTGGTTTTAGGGACTTTTTTAAGTTTTTTGGTAAAAGTTGGTTACAATTTTATTAGTGATTTATTAAGATATCAAAGTAAAAATCATATCTATTTCAAATGTTTGGATCGCTAGGGACACCATCGTGTTTTTTAAATATAATTTGCTGATCTAAAGTGTTAAATTCAACCCTTTGTCTTAATTTTTGCAACATCGATACTAAACCAACTTAGTTAATTTTTGTTTTTTCATAATTTATAATTATACCATAAAATTACTTAAAATGCTACCAAATGCTACTTATAAAATTAAGGTTTTACATTAAAAAAACACCGATTTACGGGTGTTTCTTCATATTTATATTCACTAAAAAGTGAATTTTTGTCTTAAAACTGGGAAACTCGGGATTGGTTTTTCATATAAAAATCACCTTTTCAACATTTAACATTTTTATTATTAGTATACTGATTTATAAAAAAGAAGGTTTTTTAACACGAGTTTGATTTTGAAATTCACTAAAGTCAATAGTATGAACTTTAAATTTTAGTTTTGGTGCGACTTTTCAAAATAAACTTCAGTTTTTTTGTTAACAAATTCAAGTGAAAAACTATTTAAAATTAGGTGACAATCTTGATTAATTTGAATTTGAATATCATATAGATTATCGGAGTCTGAATTAGTGCTTGTTCTATTTAATTGTGTTTTAGCTTTTTTAATTTTCGCATTAATAACAAGCGAATTTTCTTGGTTTTTGGTTGAAAAATTTGGCTAATTCATCAAAATTTGGCGGATTTTTTGATTTTAATAAATCTAAATTGTGGGTTTCGAGTTTAAAATCTGAATAACTTTTTGTATTTTGAAAATGTCAAAGTAGGCTAAAAACACTTAGACTTAGTAATAAAAAAGCAATAATATTAACAATAAACTTAAAAAATTTCAGTTTTTTATTCATGCCCCCCCTTTTTTATATACCATATTCAAATTCTTTACTCATTAAGATTATAGCATATATTAAAACTTTTTAGGGAAAATTTCATTAAAAATTCAGCGTCTTAAAAAATAAATTGATAAAAAATTCAAGCAAATTTTGCCAATAAATAAAATTTTTCTAACAAAATATTTATTTTTGAATAACCAAAAATAAAAAAAGCTAAAAATTTTAAAAAAGAATTTAAAATTTTTAGCTTCGAAGTTTTTCACCATCGAAAAGATCAGCAAACATTTTTTCATCATCACGGGCTTTCTTGCTATAATCACCACGAAAATCTGTTTTTGCAATCTCATCAAAAAAGTTATTTTTGTCTCTAGAACTTAAAGAAAAATCAAAATGCTCTTCTAAAATTAATTTCTTTTCTTGTTGGTTATATAAACTCGAATTTTGTACAAAATCATCAAAATACTTAAATTCATGAGTTGTTTCTTCTTGAAATTTTTTAATTGCATCACGATATAAAATTAGTTCTTCCATAGAAGATTCAATTACATTTTTATCTAAATAATTTGATTTTGATGGAGAAGAAAAAACAAACTGCGGATCTTGGTTATTTCGCAAAAAAATATCTTGTTCAAGTTTGACTAATTTTTGTTTAAAATAATATTTTAAAATTTCGTATTTACCTTGATAAATATCATCATATAAATTTGAATGGCCAAATCAGTAGTAAATTTTTTGCCCGTCAACATACAGTAAAATGAAATTTTTTAAGGAAATTGGCGAAATTCAGCCAGTGTTGGTGCTATAAGCCGAACGATAATATGGTTTAAACCAAAAAACAGGTTTTTTTGAGTCAAATTGGGAAATTATTTCATCAAAAAGTCCGTATTCTTGGCCGCCAAAGTAAAAAATTTGGAAATTTTCCAGTTTAAGTTTAGTTCAGCTTGGTAAAATAAAATAATCAGGTTCATCAAGGTCGACATTCTCGGTGGGAAAATAATATCTAGGACCAAATAAAATTTGCAACAAATAGATAAATTCAATTTTATTTGTTCATTTATTCAAATTATCATAATAAAATTGACCTTTTTTACCAAAAAGGTTGATGCAAAATTTTCGATACTCAGGACCAAATTTATCAAATCAACTAAGAATAAATTTATCGCGATTTTCAATGTTTAAATCAAGCTTTTTAATTCCGTATTTTTCAAATTTTTTAAGCAAATTTTCATAAGTTTCAAAAGTAAATACATTTTGAATGGGGTTAATTTTGGTTTTTTTGCCAAAATTATAACCCTGTTTTAGCAACAAATTGTAGATATTTTCTACATTTTGTCCTAAATATTGTTTGTTTATATCTGCAAATTTTGAATTATATTCATATCTTTTTGATAAAAAATCAAAGATTTTTTCGCGATAATTTCATAAATTTTTTGGCTTTGCATAAGGAACACTTTCTTTGATTTCCTTGATTATCAGATTTTCAATTTTTTTTAGTTCATCTTTTGATTTGAACATTTTTTGAAAAACCGCGGGAAAGGAAATTGAAAATTCACATTTTTCTTTGTCATCAAAATTTTCAAAAGCAACGATTAGCACTCTAAAATCTTTAGTCTCATAGGGAGTGTCCGAAAAATAGGGTTCTCATTTACATTCATCACTTAGATTTTCTTTTTTTCGACAATAATCTTTATCAGTTCATCTACGCGACAAACACCTAATTTCATCGTAAAAACCAAAGTCTTTTAATTTTTTTAAAAAAAAGACTGTTTTTGGGATATCTTCTAGCCTTAAATTATAAACATAATCATCACGTTTGTAATCTAAGCCAATAATAGTTTCAATTGGATTGTCTACAACCGCGCAAAAATCCATAACATAAACTCATCGAAAGTGTGGAATTCTTCGATATTTTTCATAGGGATCACAGGGTAAATCATTATCATCGGAAAATATCTGTTCAACTGAGCAATAAGTTTGAAAATCAATTTCTAAATATTTTAGTTTTTTTAATTGTTTTCTTGTTTTAGACTTCAAATCTAATTGGTATGCCATATAAAAATCCACCTTTCAACATTTAACATTTTTTATTATTAGTATACTTATTTATAAAAAAGAAGGTTTTTCAACACGAACTTGATTTTGAAGTTCACTAAAATCAATAGTATGAACTTTAAATTTTAGTTTTGGTACACCCTTTTCAAAATAGAGCTAAACTTTTTTGTTAACAAATTTAAGTAAATAACTATTTAAAATTAGCTGACCATATTGATTAATTTGAATTTCAATATCATCTGATTAGGATGAACTGAATTAGTGCTTGTTTTGTTTAGATATGTTTGGGCTTTTTTAATATTTGCCTTAATAACAAGCGAATTTTCATGGTTTTTGGTTGAAAAAATTTGGGCTAAATCAGCAAAATTTAGCGGTTTTTTGAATTTAATAAATCTAAATTACGGGTTGTGAGTTTAAAATCTGAATAGTTTTTTGTATTTTGAAAATGTCAAAGTAGACTAAAAACACTTAGACTTAATAATGAAAAAGTAATAATATTAACAGGTAATGTTAAATATTTTGTGTTTTTAAAGTAAATTTATTTTGATAAAATTTATTATGAAGGACCAAAATATGAAAAAACAGCAAAAAACATTATCCCCATTTGAGTTAGAAGCTAAAAAACTTGTTGACAAATACGCTGATTATAAAAAAATAAAAAAAGAAGATTTTCACAACGAAATTTCGCATATGTTTAAAACTTTTACTGAGGCGCTCTCCCGAGTTTCCCAGTTTTAAGACAAAAATTCACTTTTTAGTGAATATAAATATGAAGAAACACCCGTAAATCGGTGTTTTTTTAATGTAAAACCTTAATTTTATAAGTAGCATTTGGTAGCATTTTAAGTAATTTTATGGTATAATTATAAATTATGAAAAAACAAAAATTAACTAAGTTGGTTTAGTATCGATGTTGCAAAAATTAAGACAAAGGGTTGAATTTAACACTTTAGATCAGCAAATTATATTTAAAAAACACGATGGTGTCCCTAGCGATCCAAACATTTGAAATAGATATGATTTTTACTTTGATATCTTAATAAATCACTAATAAAATTGTAACCAACTTTTACCAAAAAACTTAAAAAAGTCCCTAAAACCAGATACTTTTTTAAAATTACCTTATGAAACTGGGAAACTCGGGTTTACTGAGGCGCTCTTAAGGGCGGAATTAAGCCAACATTTAGGCTATGAAAAAAGTAACCGAAGCAAAAAAGGCGTGCATAGGCCAAATAAGCGAAACGGATTTTCGGACAAAACTGTGAATTATAATCATAATAGTTTTCGTCTAAAAATACCAAGAGATCGAAATGGCACTTTTGAGAACAAATTACTCGGTAAATACGAAACAAATTTAGGCGATATCGAAGAGCAAGTGTTTTCACTTTTTGCATCAGGAATGTCATATGAAAATATTGTTAACACAATAAAAAGTATCTATAAAAAAGAAATAAGTAATGCCTGAATTTCTTCAGTTACTGACAAATTATTGCCTGAAATTGAAAAGTGAAAATCGCGAAAAATTGAGAATTCCTATCCAATTTTGTACATTGATGGGATGTTTTTTAATGTTAAAGAAAACGGTGTTTTTGTCAAAAAATCACTTTATCTTATTCTTGCAATTGATTGGGACGGAAATAAAAAAGCACTGGGATTTTGGATTAAAAATACCGAATCAGCAAGTAATTGACTTGATGTTTTTAACGAACTAAAAACTCGCGGGCTGGAAGATGTTCTAATAATTTCTTGCGATAATCTAAGCGGAATTAGTCAAGCAATTGAAGCGGTTTTCCCGCAAACAGATGTTCAAAAATGTGTTGTTCACCAAATTAGAAACTCGCTTTTAAAAGTTTCTAACAAAGACAAAAAAGAGTTTGTCCTTGATATGAAAAAGATTTATCAAGCGGCTAATCAAGAATTTGCAATGCAAAATCTTGATAAATTTGCGGAAAAATGAGGCCAAAAATATCCTTCAATTATCAAGTCTTGGTATACAAATTTCGTTGAACTAACGACATTTTTTAAATATCCATATGAATTGAGGCAAGCAATTTATACGACAAATTTAATTGAGTCAATGAATAGAATAATTAGGAAAAATACAAAAACAAAAGGCGGAATTCAAAGTGTAAATTACCTTTCAAAAATAACTTATTTAACTCTCCAAAACGCATCTACAAAATGACAAAAGGTAAGAAATTGATTCATGATTAAAAAACAATTAGAAATTATTTTCCCTAATCGGTTAAATAATGTAAAATTAAATTAGATTACATTTCTATTTGAAAAATCCATAAAAATTTAAAACACAAGATTATGAACACACCCAAAAGATCTACAATTCTCCTTCTATCTCAATAAATTTTTTGCTTTTATAACCGCGAAAATCTACTCTTGCAATTTCATCATAATATTCAGTCCAATCATCAGAATCTCAAGAAAAGAGAAGGTGTGGTTGTAAAATTAATTCTTTTTCTTGCTGGGTATATAAATTAGTATTTTCTAGAAAGTCTGTAAAATACCCAAATTCATGGTCTGTTCCTTTTAGAAATTTATTCAACGCATCCCGATATAAAATTAATTCTTGCATAGATGGACCAATCACATTTTTAATTAAATTATTTTGCCTTAGCGGTCTAGAAACAAAGAAAGTCGGATCATTACCATCACGTAGAAAAATATCTTGTTCAAGTTTAACTAATTTTTGTTTGAAATAATATTTTAAAATTTCGTATTTACCTTGATAAATATTATTATATAAATTTGAATGGCCAAATCAGTAATAAATTTTTTCACCGTCAACATACAATAAAATGAAATTTTTTAATGCAATTGGCAAAATTCATGCATCGCCTGCTCCATAGGCAGAGTAGTAATATGGTTTAAATCAAAAAACTGGCTTTTTTGAGTCAAATTGGGAAATTATTTCATCAAAAAGTCCGTATTCTTGTCCACCAAAGTAAAAAATTTCGAAATTTTCAAGTTTTAATTTTGCTCAGCTTGGCAGAATATAAAAATCAGGTTTATCAGGGTAAAAATCTAGTTCTTCAATTCAATATTTTGGGCCAAATAAAATTTGCAACAAATAAATTAATTCGATTTTATTTGTCCAATTATTCGCATGATCATAATAAGTTTGACCGTCTTTTCCAAAAAGTTCGATGCAATACTTTCGATATTCTGGGCCAAATTTATCAAATCAACTAAGAATAAATTTATCGCGATTTTCAATGTTTAAATTAAGCTTTTTAATCCCGTATTTTTCAAATTTTTTAAGCAAATTTTCATAAGTTTCAAAAGTAAATACATTTTGAATTGGTTGAATTCGGGTTTTTTCGGCAAAATTATAATTCTCTTTTAATAACAAATTGTAGATATTTTCTACATTTTGTCCTAAATATGCTTTATTTATATCTACAAACTCTGAATTATATTCATATCTATTTGATAAAAAATCAAAGATTTTTTCATGGTAATTTGCTAAATTTTTTGGTTTTGCAAAAGGAACACTTTCCTGAATTTCCTTAATAATTAGAGCTTCAACTTCTCTTAATTCGGCTTTTGACTTAAATATTTTTGAAAATACAACCGGATAAGAAATTGAAAATTCGCATTTTTCAATATCATCAAAGTTTTCAAAGACAACAACAACCTCTTCAAAACCTTTACCATCGTGTAAACCATACGAAGGATAAAGTTCAGAGATAAGATCAAGATTTTCTTTTCCATTTTTATCACAATATTCATTGTTTGCTCAACCGCCAATTAAACACCTAATATCATTATAAAAACCAAATTTATTGAGTTTTTTGGAAAAAAACACACTTTTTGGGATATCTTCTAGTTTTAAATTATAAACATAATCTTCTTGTTTATAATTTAAGCTAATAATTCTTTCAATTGGATTAGGATTGAAGTGCTCGGAAAGGTAATTGTACAAAAAAATTGGAAATGGAAAATCATCATCATCATATTTACAATCAAGCGATAATTTAACATCATTCACAATCATGTTTCGAATTGAACAACGACTTTTAATATTAATTTCTATATATTCTAGTTTAATTAATTGTTTTTTTGCCTTGGTTACTAAATCTAATTGCTTCTCCATATAAAAAATGTACCTTTTCAACATTTAACATTTTTTCTCTTGGTATAAATTCCCTCTTTCCGAATTTTCCCTTTATCATTCTTGCTCTCCTTACATGATAACTGGGAAAATATATTTTTACGTATGATGGTATATTTTTGTTTTTATTTGTGTTTTCATTTTTATTTTTATTTTCATTTTCATTTTTACTTGGATCAACAATATCAAATTCATTTTTAGGGTCAGTTTAATCAATAGCATCACTAGCTAGACCTTCTCCAACAACAAAGCGATCTTTAGTAAAACCGATATCTTTATTTAAATTATTAATTGGATCTCATGACCATCTATTTCCCAATATCAAATTTGCTGTATATTTTGTTTTTTCAGCCAAACTTTTCATAACTGGTTCATTATATGAATAAAAATCAATAGGTGAATTTAGTTTTTTATCCATAATTTTACGGTCTTCAACATTTTTATTATCTCTTACTGAACTAGGTAGCAAGTTTTTAATAATAATTTTGGTTAATTCTGATTGGGCTAGCAAACTTCCAACTGCTAAAAGTCAGGCTGCAGGTTCTGGAATTGCTTGTTTACTAATAACAAAATGAGGTTCTAAGTCTTCATTGTGAAAATTGAAAAATCAAGCAGGGTGTATTCCAGTGTATTGTCTTAATTTTTCCTTTTCTTTTGCTCTTACAATAGAAAGTTCTAAAGTCGCTGTATTTGCTATTTCTTTAATACTAGGCTCACCTTTTGCTTTTGGCAATTTATCTAAGTCAACCACAATTGAGCTTTCAGTTCTTCAAGTAATAGGGTTATTATCAGCTGGCGCATGAACAGGGCTATAATCAGCTGACGAATAGTAAGTTTCACGGGTCCCAAATCATCTACCTACATCATCAACAACCTTTGGAATAGTTTCCACAGCTACCGCGGTAGCTGTGGAAACTGCTACTGCGGCAATGGCAGCTGCGACAGCATTTGAAATAAATGGAATAAAAGGCAAAAGGAAAAAGAAGGTTTTTTCAACCCGAGTTTGATTTTTAAGCTCTCTAAAGTCAAAAACATAACCTTCTAATTTTAGTTTTGGTACACCTTCTTCAAAATAGAGTTCAGCTTTTTTATTAACAAATTCAAGTGAAGCACTATTTAAAATTACCTCACCTTCTTGATTAATTTGAATTTCAATATCATCTAAATTAGGAGAGGAGTCTGAATTAGTGCTTGTTTTGTTTAGATGTGTTTTGGCTTTTTTAATATTTGCATTGATGACAAGCGAATTTTGTTGGTTTTTGGTCGAAATAATTTGGACTAAATCATCAAAATTTACCGGTTTTTTTGAATTTGATAAATCTATATCACGAGTTTCAAGTTTGAAATCTGAATAGTTTTTTGTATTTTGAAAGTGTAAAAGCGGCCCAAAAACACTTAGACTTAATGATGAAAAAGCAACAATATTAGTGATAAACTTAAAAAGTTTTAGTTTTTTCTTCATTTTTTCTCCTTATTAGTAAAATTCTTTAATATAAAATTATAACATGTATTTGAGAATTTTTGTGAAAATTTCATTTAAAAATATTGTATTTAAAAAGAATAAATTAATACAAATTAGCACGCTAATTTTAGGCGTCTTCAAAAAGGTGCAACAAAATGAAACAATATAGATTACAGTTCAAGACAAATTTTAGAAGATTAAAATTGGTAAATCTAAAGCTTAAAAATTGCAATTTTGCATTTTGCAGAAAAATTTAGACAAATTTATAAAAAAGAAAAATGCAAAATTGACACAAAAAGTCAATCCCGAGTTTCCCAGTTTGATAAGGTAATTTTAAAAAAGCATCTGGTTTTAGGCACTTTTTTAAGTTTTTCGGTAAAAGTTAATAACAATTTTATTAGTGATTTATTAAGATATCAAAGTAAAAATCATACCTATTTCAAATATTCGGATCACTAGGAACACCATCTCGATTTTTAAATGTTATTTGCTGATCTAAAGTGTTAAATTCAACCCTTTGCCTTAATTTTTGCAACATCGTTACTAAACCAACCTCAGTTAATTGATTGTTTTCAAATAACTTGTTATCACTAATATGTTTGTTGATTTTAAATATTATAGTTTTTAAAATAACTAGTGAGATAAAACACAAAAGTGTATGAGCTAGAATGTGCTCGTCAATTCTTAAAAATACGGGCCGAATATTCAACAAACCTTTTAGACTTCTAAAATTAGCTTCAATATTCCACTGTTTTTGGTATTTTTCAACTATATCTAAGACATTCAAATTTAGCATATTTGTTTCATAAACATAGTAACCGTCAAATTGTTTGTCTTTGTCAATTTTACTTTGATCTAATTCAAATTTCATGTTTGAAATTTCCTTAAAATATTTAGGTTTTTTACCAAACAATTTGTTTACTTCAATAAAACCGTCTTTATTTTGTTTTTTAATAAAACTTTCGATTTGCTCTTCACGAGCTTTTCTGTCTTTTATCGCTCTTTTTGTACTGTAAGTAATAATTCTTCTTCTAATATTTTCAGTGTATCTTTTATTTTTATAAGATGAATAAAATTCTTCTTTTTTATACTTAAAATCCGCATTTACATCAACATAATCCCTTGGATCTAGTAAATAATTTTTGAATTTTTGAGTCCCTACCTTTGCACGATATGAAATAATAAAATTATAGTTTCTTGATTCAAGAAATCGAATATTTGCAGCAGTTGACATGCCGCGATCAGCGATTATTGTCATATTTTTGATATTATATTTGGATTCAACATCTAATACAAAAGGGATTAATGTACTAGAATCGCCGGTATTTCCTTTAAAAACTTTAATATGAAAAGGAATACCATTTTTATCACACGCTAAGCCAATGACAATTTGGTCTTCTTTGAATTTAGCATCTTTAGAATAGCCAGGAATTCTTAATCCATTTCTTTCAAATGTCTCAAAATAGATTGTTGATGAGTCAAAATAAAATTCACTGTCCCTTTTTCCAAGTTCGCTTGTTACCATTTTGTTGACACTATTTAAAAGTTGATTTTGTGACTCAAAGACAAGATCTAGGAGTCTATAAAAGCTATTTTTGGAAGCATTTATTTGATTTGAGTAGTCATCCTTTTTATCAAAAGCATTAATAATGCTGCCAGGATCAGTGATCCGTTTTGAAATTAAGTAGTTAAAAATTTCTTTCATATTTTTATGTCTACTTTTAGGAAGTGACTCAAAAATATTGTGCTTTTCAATAAGTTTTTCAATTAATTCCCCACCAACAAAAACCGAACCTTCGATTATTGCGGAATTTTTAATAGAATCAAGTAAAATAGCCTTGACTTTATCTTTGTCATCTAAATTTGAAAACAATTTCAATTTTTCTTTGATAATTTGAACAGCATTTGGATTAATTTTTTCCAAATTCCGCTCATTTCCTAAACTAAATCAACGTTTTGGACCTTTGGAATAACCTTGTGTTCAGCCAACATATTTATATGGTTTATCTTTTGAAGATCCTCAAACACTAAATAAAAACAAATTTTGTTTTTTCATAATGTATAATTATACCATAAAATTACTTAAAATGCTACCAAATGCTACCAATAAAAATTAAGGTTTTACATTCAAAAAACACCGATTTACAGGTCTTTTTTCATATTTATATTTACTAAAAAGTGAATTTTTGCCTTCAAACTGGGAAACTCGGGAAAATAATAAAAATTAAGATTTTAGCATCAAAAAACCCGTATTTACGGGTATTTTTTGCATATTTATATTCACTAAAAAGTGAATTTTTGCCATCAAACTGGGAAACTCAGGAATAAAATACTGAAAAATCAACTAAAACAATACAATCAAAATCAGGAATAAAAACAATAATCTGAATTTTTTGAACTAATTTAGGGACTTTAGATAATGTCCTTAAAAAACATTTATATTGAATCTTGTTTTTCAGACTTAATTAGATTAGCATCAAAAAATCGCTTTTTGATGCGGCGATATGTTCACTCAATAAATATACGTTTTTGGATATCAACAAATTCAAAAATGACAAAAATAACAACTGCCATTGATGAAATTTTTCAGAAAAATATCGGCTTATCAAGAAGAAAATGATTAAAGAGTGCAAAAATTACTGACAAAAGAAGAATTCAAATTGATGAAATATAAAAAAATAAAATTTTAAATAAGTAGTAGTAAAACTTTTTTCTATTAAAATTTTTTTCGTTTTTATTAAAAATTGAAGCAAAAACAAACGTATAAAATCAATAATAGTTTTGTACCTCAGCTACAACCCAGTCAAATTCACTAATTTCCTTGCGGTTCCTTAACTTAATATAATAATATTTAACAAAACGTCTAGTAAATAAAACATGCTTAGGGCAGGGAATTTTTTTTCTTAAATTGCTAATTCTTGTTTCCCAATGCTGATATGTTCAGTAAATTTTTCTTGATTTCTTCCTCTTTTTTTTACAATTTTCAGTGTCAACAAGAACAGAATTTACAAAGGATTCTAAATTAAAATTTTGTAAAAATTCAAAGGTTGTGGTTTTATTTTTCAAATCATATTTTCGGTATAAAAATTTCTTAAAAAAGTAAATAACAAATTTTGCTCAAAAAGTATTTAAAAAAAAATCCAAAAAACGCAATGAAAGAATATATCGCCACATTCATAATATTCGGAAATCAAATATTATAGTCATAAAAAAAATTATCTTTATTTTCCAAGCTAAAAACAAAATTTTTGCCTAAAGAAAAAAAATGAACTCTATAAACAAAAATTAACACAAATAATAAAATGGTTAAAATGATTGAAAATAAATGAAGAATTAAATAGAAAAGTCTCGAAATTAGTCTAGTTTTATAGTATAAAATCCCCTCAAAACTGTTGTATTCTACAAGTAAATCAAATAATTTATAATAGCTGTTAGTTCCAAAAAATGGGATAAAAAAAATCCAATTATTGAATTTTAAATTGAAAAAATTTTTCTAAACTTTCTTTATTAAGCATTATCTAATTAAATTGGCTAACCTCTATTTTTATACAAATTTCAAGTTGCAATTTGAATTATATCAATTATACTGAGTGTCCTTTAAATTTATTTGAAATATATAAAATTATTAAATTGGGAGTGTTCATAATTTTGTGTTTTAGATTTATTATGTATTTTTCAAATAGAAATCTAATTTAGGGCATTTAGATAATGTCCTTAAAAAAAACAGTTATATTGAATTTTGCTCTTCAGACTTAATTAGATTAGTGTCAAAGAATCGCTTTTTAATGCGGCGATATGACCACTCAATAAATATAGATTCTAGCATAACAACAGATATAAAAATGACAACAATGACAGATCCTAATGCTGAAATTTTTAACCAAAATGTTTGTTCATCAAGAAGAAAATGATTAAAGAATACAAAAATTACTGACAAAAGAAGAATTCAAATTGATAAAATATAAAAAAATAAAATTTTAAATAAATAGTAGAAAAACTTTTTTCTATTAAAATTTTTTTCATTTTTATTAAAAATTGAAGCAAAAATAAATGTATAAAATCAATAATAGTTTTGAACCACAGTTACAACCCAGTTAAATTCACTAATTTCCTTGCGATTCCTTAACTTAATATAATGATATTTAAAAGAACGTCTAGTACGCTTAGGGGAGTTGATTACTTCTGTGAAAAGGCTAATTATTGGGTAGTTATGTTGATATTTTCAACAAATTTTTCTTGATTTCTTCCTCTTTTTTTTACAATTTTCAGTGTCAACAAGAACGGAATTTACAAAAGATTCTAAATTAAAATTTTGTAAAAATTCAAAGGTTGTGGTTTTATTTTTCAAATCATATTTTCGGTATAAAAATTTCTTAAAAAAGTAAATAACAAATTTTGCTCAAAAAGCATTTAAAAAAAACCCAAAAAACGCAATGAAAGAATATATGGCCACATTCATAATATTCGGAAATCAAATATTATAGTCATAAAAATAATTATGTTTATTTTCTAGGCTAAAAACAAAATTTTCACCAAAAGAAAAAAAATGAACTCTGTAAACAAAAATTAACACAAATAATAAAATGGTTAAAATGATTGAAAATAAATGAAGAATTAAATAGAAAAGTCTCGAAATTAGTCTAGTTTTATAGTATAAAATCCCCTCAAAACTGTTGTATTCTACAAGTAAATCAAATAATTTATAATAGCTATTAGTACCAAAAAATGGAATAAAAAAAATTCAATTATTAAATTTTAGATTAAAAAATTTTTCTAAACTTTTTTTATCAAACATTATCTAATTAAATTAGTTGTCCTATATTTTTATAATACAAATCTTCAAATTATATTTTGAATAACATCAATTACAGCAAGGGCAAGTTTAATTTTCCAATTCGCTCAACTAGCAGAAACTAAAATTGGTCTAGTTTTTAATACTATTTTTCTTAAGACGTCAATTGTTTTAAGTATTGAATAAATACGCGTCTTAGCCTTTCTTACTTCCGGGATAAATACCCTTTTGTTTCAATCTTCAAATTCCTTAATTTTTTGATACCTAAACCTTAGTCATTCAGAATCATTAGTCATGTCGTTATAAGCTCGCTTATATTCAATAGCTAAATAAGTTAAAGTTCCAGCAGCTGTTGCTGATGCGGCGACGGCAAAAAAATTTCAAGAAAAGGCATAAGCGATTGTAAGAGCATAATTGATAGCAGCAAAAACTGATGATTTTACATGACCATTTCAAATCTCATTTGCTAATTGTTCAAAGGTCATAGAATCACTACTTGAATAAGAAGAAAAGTTAACCGAATTAATCTTGGTGTTTTTGGAAGATTCGGTTTTGAGATTTTTAGAGTTTTCTTTAATAATTTTGTCTAAATCCAACCCTTTTGTTTTTAACTGTGTTTTTGCTAATTGTTCTAAATCTGCACTAGGATTTTTTTCAATTTTATCAATGAAAGAATTAAAATCATTTTCAAATTTTGTAAAATCAGCGATTTTTATGGGATTGTTTTCCTCAGAATTAGCGCTAAAGTTTTCAGCATCTAATTTTCTAATATGATCTAATGTTTTTTTTGCTTCTTCGCGTAATAAAGAAACGTTTACTTTATCTTTCTTGGAATTCATATTAGCATATGAATTATAATTTTGTGCGTTTGGTTTATTAATTGAAGCTGCTATAATAATTGGGCTTGCACTCAAGAGCATTAGCATCCCATAAGGTAATATTTTTTTCATAATTATCCTTTAAATTTGTTTAAACTATATAAAATTAATAAATTAATTTTAACATAATTTATTAATTTTAAAAAGAATAAATTTCAATTTAAAATAAATTAATAAAAAAATAGACACACCTTTTTGATGTATCTAAATTAATGTATTTTCTTTATTTTTAAAGTGTTTTTTTTATTGTATTAAAATTTCAGATTTTAAATTTTACCTCATTTTTGTAAGGTTTTTTTGGTTTTAGCTGAAACTTTAATACGAACTTTTTGCCCTGAGGCAGTTTTTAGTACTATTTGTTGTAAATTTAAATTAAATTTACGTTTTGTTGCATTTAGGGCGTGAGAACGGTTATTTCCGCTCATTGGTCCACGTTGTGAAATTGGGTCTTTTCTTGCCATTTTTTTTCCTCCTGTAATAAGAAAGGGATTATTTTTGACCTTTTTCTAAAGCAATTTTAATGATATTATCAAATTCAGTTTTGCGGCTAATTGCCATTTCAGCAAGCATTTTACGATTAATTTCAATGTTTGCAAGTTTGATTTTATGCATTAATTGCGAATATGAAATTCCTTGGTCACGAGCTGCAGCATTTATTCTACTAATTCATAATTTTCGAAATTCACGTTTACGCTGTTTTCGATCACGAAAAGCATAGGTTCAAGATTTAATTACTGCCTGTTTTGCAACTTTAAATCCGATTGATTTATGCCCTCAATAACCTTTTGCTAATTTTAATCAACGACGGCGACGCTGGCGCGTTACACTTCCACCTTTGACTCTCATAATAAAATTTCTCCTTTTATATAATGTAGTTTCAAAAAATTTAGTGAATTCTTTGAATTAATTAAATTAGTTTTTTTATTCTTTTATAATCTGAAGGATCGATTAAAGTAGCTTTTCTTGATTGGCGCTTTTGTTTTGTAGTTTTATTTTGCGCTAAATGTGAGCGATATGCATGTCCGTGCTTAATTTTTCCGGTTGCAGTAACCTTAATTCTTTTTTTCAATGCTGACTTTGTTTTTAATTTGATTTTAGGCATTTTTTTCCTTATTTTGAATTTCTTCGTATTCTAAAAGTTCTTTTAGCTGTTTTGAAGAAGTGAATTTAGGTAGTTTTTTGCGATCACGTTCAAGATGCATAACTAAAAAATTACCGTTTTGCGAAATTTCCTTGCTTTTTTTGGCAATGTATTTCAATTGGTCAAAAAATATCTCAAGTGTTATTTTACCTTGATCAATTCGGGTAATTTCACGACCACGAAAACGAAGAGCAATTTTTACACGGTCGCCATCAAGAATAAACTCTCTAGCTTTTTTTGATTTTACAAGAATATCTTGCTTGTTAATATTAAAACTCACCCGTATTTCGCGGTTATTAGTAAAGGATTGCTTTTCCTTTTCTTCCTTTTTTTTCTTTTTTATGTCGTATCGAAACTTACCATAATCAAGAATTTTCGCTATTGGAACTTTTTGAACTTTTTCATCTTTAGTTTTTACTTCTTTAATTGAAATTAAAACTAAGTCAAGTCCTTTGGATTTTGCAAGTTCAAGCGCTTCTTTAGTCGGAGTTTTTCCAATTTTTTCATTGTCAGATCCAACTAAAAAAACGTTAGGAAACATAATATTTTCGTTAATTTGGTGATCTTGTTGTGGCTTTCTTTGAAAAAGATTTTTAGGATTCAAAATTTAAATTTATCTCCATTTTCAATGGTTTTTACTATGTTTATACAAAAATCTTAAAAAGTATTAAATTATAATTTAAACAAAAAAATAATAATCTTTGTTTGCTAGGTAAACCCAAGATCTTGCGATCTTCAGGTGAGAGCAAATCTACTTTCTACAAATAAAAATTTGCATTATAATTATACTTAATTTTTAAATTTTCAAAAGCAAATTTTTAAAAATTTAAAAATTTAAAAATTAATAAACAAATTGCACCATTTTTTCGTTTTCAACGACTAAAAAGGTGTCTCCCTTTTCAGCTCCAAATGGTTTTAAAACATTACGCGCTAAATTAAAATCGCTTTTTATCGCGTTAAATTCAGAAATAGAATTAATTGAAACAAAAACTGAAGATGTTATTCCAAATCCTGAAATTAATTTTTCATTATTTACAACACCAATAACGGCAGTATTTGGACGAAACTTAGCTATTGCTTTTAAAAGTTCGCCAGTTCTTGATAGAACAACAGTATATTTTATTTCATTTTCATAAGCAAGGTGAGCTAATTTGTGAGCAATTTTCGCTCGAGGACCTTTTGAGTTTTTAGTAATTACGGCCAACTGTTTTGTGTAAAAAAGCTTATTATAGAACTCTTTTTCGGCTCTTTTATTAATTACGGCCATAACTTGAACTGACTCAACAGGAAATTGTCCTTGGGCAGACTCGCCTGATAACATTGTCGCATCAGCACCTAATTCAGTTGCTCAATAAACATCAGAAACCTCAGCACGAGTTGGTTGAGAAGATTTTTCCATTGAATCAAGCATTTGTGTTGCCACAACAACAGTTTTACCTGCAAAACGACATTTTCTAATTATTCTTTTTTGTTGGTACGGAACTTCTTCATAAGGAACTTCCAATCCTAAATCACCACGGGCTACCATAATTCCATCAGATAACTCGATGATTTCATCGATATTTTCAAGACCTAATGTTGATTCGATTTTTGAAATTATTTGAATGTGAGAACCACCGTTTTCATCTAAAAGTTTACGTAATTCCTTAACATTTTCAGCTGAATTTACAAAGGATGCAGCAACATAATTAATATTTTCTGAAATGCCAAAAAGCACGTCGTTAATGTCTTTTTGCGATAAAAAAGGTAATGAAAAAGGAACGCCAGGCATATTTAGGCGCTTGTTTGGTTTTAAAATGTGGGAATTTTTTGTCTTTACTACAACTTTTCCATCTTCAATTTCAACAACTTCTGATTGTAATTTTCCATCATCAAAAAGAACTCTGTCGCCAACTTTTAAGTCTTTATCAATTTCGTGTGAAACAGTTATTACTTGGTCTGTTCCTTCAAAATTTTCATAAGAATCTTTATCAGTTAGGACAGTTAAATGTTGATTTGCAAGAATTTTTTGCGAACCATTAAGAATTTTACCTACACGGATTTCAGGTCCTTTTGTGTCAAGCATAATTGAAATTGGAATTTGAAGTTCTTGCGAAGCTTTGCGAGCATTTTCGAATTTTTGGCGCTGCTCTTCGTATGTTCCGTGAGAAAAATTAGCCCGAATTACACTAACTCCAGCTAAAACTAGTTGTTTTAAAACTTCATAATCTTGGGTTGATGGGCCGATTGTCGCAATTATTTTCGTTCTTTTTGAAATATAATTTTTCATTGCATTCATGATTTTGTTTGTGTCCTTGTTTTTAGTTTTCGAATTGTTGAAAATATATAAAAAATTATTTATAATTATAATATCAAACTAAAAAATATTAGCAAATTTTTAATGTTTTTTTCAAAAAATCAGGCCCTGAACCTTCAAAATGAAGATTTTTATCTATTTTTGACTTGTTAATAAAAATTTCAAGCTCTTTTTCAGTTTGAAAATGAGGCGAAATTAAGTTTATACTCTCCAAATTTTCTCAATTAAATGATAAGAAAATTTGGCTAACTTCAAAATTATCGACAATAATTTTGAAGTTATTTTCAAATTTGTCAAAATTTTTAAAAAAATCCAGTTTAACTTTATAGAAATTCAACAATTTACTATCATTTTTAAAAGAAAACTCACCAAAAATATCAATTTTTTTTGGTGAGTTTCCAACAAAAGAGTAAATATCAACATTAATTTTGTTTGAATTAAATTTAATGGTTTGGATTGCATTGTCGGCAAATGAATCAGATTTAATTTGGCTAACTCATTCAGGAATTAACAGGTTTTCAATTTGATTATTTGCAAAAACTGAGCTATTTAATACAGTTACTTTTTCAGGAATTTTAATATTTTTTATTAAATTAGATTCAAAAGCTGAGTCTAAAATAATTTCAACATTTGGGCCAAAAACTACTTCTTCAATTTTGTTTAACATGAAGGCAGACTCGCCAATTTTTAAAAGTGAATTTGGCAAAATTAGTTTTTTTATTTCTAAATTCATTCCTGAAAAAGCAAAATCAGCAATTTCTTGAAAATTAAAGGATGATAAATCCAGAATTTTGCCTTGCAAAAATTCTGGATTTTTAATTATTTTTAATGCTTCATCGCGGGATAATGTGAAAACTTGCACGTTTTTCCTAAATTTTTCCTTTTTTAGATGTTTTTAAGCCTTTTGACTAACTTTGGGTGAAAGGAGATACAAATAATGAAAAAACAACCAAACCAAAATTTCGTTAAATTAAGCGAAAAAGATAAACATGAAACTGGCGGAGCTGGTGCTTTTGCTGTTATTTCAAATGTAGCAACTGCAGTTGGAAAAATAGCGCCTGCTTTATTGGGAATTGCCGCTGTTTATCGAACTTTTACAACAGGATCCGGCGAAATTAAAAGTGACGGTCATACTGTAAAATGAGATGACTCAAAACTTGCTAAAGCAGAAGCAGAAAAAGCACTAAAACAACCAATTTATTTTATTTATTAACTTAATTGCCGTTAAATTTTAAATATAACAGAAAAAATTTTAAACTATTATTTATAAATTAATTGTTCATTTTCTTCTTGGCCAAATTCTAAAATAAAAGCCTCGATTAAATCAGTTGCAGCCTTAATGTCAGAAATACTAATTAGACCATATGTTGAATGTAAATAGCGCTGTGGAATCGAGATGCTAACTGTAGGAGTTCCGTATCCTGAATATTGGAGTTCTTCTGCATCAGTCCCTCCACCTTGAGAAACATATCGGTAAATTGGTATGTTTCTTTCTTTGGCAATTCGGAAAATAATGTCAACAAGTCTTGGATCCATCAGTGCGCCACCATCTGCAATGTCAATAGCAACTCCGGCTCCTAATTTTTGCACACCAGGAATTGCATCCTCAGTATCGTGTGCAGCACCTGTATCAATTGCAAAAGCAACATCAGCTTTAATCATTTTTGCAACCATTTTTGCACCACGTGAACCAACTTCTTCTTGAACAGTTCCGACTAAAATTGGATTAGATTTTAAATTTTTATTATGCAAACGATGAGCAAGTTCGTCAATTACAACAACTCCAGCACGGTTATCTATCGCTTTTGATGCAAAATAATCTTGATTGTGCATCAAAAAACTAGGGTTACTAAAGTAAATTCTGTTTCCTATTTCAACTGAAAGATCTTGGGCTTCTTTTTTTGATCTAAATCCAAAATCAAAATAAAGATCTTTTACCATCAAGGCTTTTTCAATTTTCTGGCGTTCCATAATGTGAATCGAAGTATGACCAGCAACACCGTAAAATTCTTGACCTAAAGAGTTTATTAACTTAAATTTAGCGCCAATTACAGCGTTTCCTCAAATACCACCAACAGATTTTACTTTTATATAACCTTTTTCGGTAATGTCTAAAACAATGAAGCCAACTTCATCCATATGTGCTGCAACAACTATTTTAGGCCCAGAATTTTGCTTTTTTTGTTGCATAATCAATGACCCAAAACCGTCACGAGAATAACTTAGATCAAGATTAGCAGTTGACCTTTTTAATTCAGCAACAATTTCATCCTCATAACGGGACATTCCATCAATATCGCAATATTTTTTTAATTTTTCTAATATTTGCATAACAAATTCCTTTAAACGTTTTTGATATAAAATTATACACTTTTTTCTATAAATTCCAATTAATTTGCTCTTTATTTTTTAGTTCTAAAAAATCATTCATTTTTTCAAAAACTCTTGAATTTTCTAGCGATCTCCAAAAACCAAGAGGCGAAGGATGTGAATAAAAAAATACTTTTTGAGCAGAAAAGTCCACATTTTTAAGGCAAGTTTTAGCTTTTTGACCTAAAATTAAAAAGACAATGTCTTTTTTGTTTGACAGAATAAAATTTATTAAATTAAGACTAAAAGTTTGTCATCCTATTTTTTCATGCGAATTAGGGCTTGATTCTCTGACAGAAAGAACTGTATTTAACAGTAAAACGCCTTGTTTTGCTCAATTTTGGAGATTTCCGTCTGTTTTTGAAAAGTTTGGATATGATTTTTTTATTTCAGAAAAAATATTTTTAAGTGACGGTGGTAAAATTTTGGCTCGAGTCGAAAAAGCAAGTCCATCTGCTTGTCCTTTTTGATGATAAGGGTCTTGACCAACAATAACTATTTTTAAATTTTCAAGACTTGTTAGCTCGATGGCGCGAAATAAGTCTTGTTTTTGCGGGTATATTTGGTAATTTTTGTATTCAATTTCTAGTGTTTTTTCAAGCTGTTGGAAATAAGTTTTTTTAATTTCTTGTTCTAAAAAAGTGGCAAAAGTTGGGCTAGATTTCATAGGTCAAATTATAACAAACTAAAAAAATAATTTTTTTGATTTTTTAATAAAAGTGGTATAATTTTTTTGTTTATTTTGTTAAACCATCCCATACCAAAAAGGTTAAAATCTAAATAATATCAGTATTTAGTACCTTTAGGATGATTATTCATAGGAGCATCTTATGTTTGCAATTATTAAAACCGGTGGTAAACAGCTTTTAGTTGAAAAGGATCAAACAATTTTTATTGAAAAAATTGATAAAAACGAAGGTGAAAGTGTAATTTTCACAGATGTTCTTTTTATTAATGGAAAAATTGGAACTCCTTTTGTTGAAAATGCAACTGTTGTTGGCATTGTTGAAAAGCAAGGCCGTGGTAAAAAAATTGTCGTTTACCGTCACAATCCAAAATCAACTCACAAACGTAAATTAGGGCACAGACAACCCTTTACCCGCGTAAAAATAACAGAATTGAAGGGATAATTTAGAAATGGCAAAGACCAAAGCTGGTGGTTCTACCAAGAATGGCCGTGATTCGATAGGTCGTAGACTCGGTCAAAAAATCGCTGATGGACAATTTGCGCTAACTGGTTCAATAATTTACCGCCAAAGGGGAACTAAAATTTACCCTGGATTAAATGTTGGAATTGGTGGCGATGATACTTTATTTGCACTTGCTGATGGAATTGTAAAATTTCATAAAACTAGAAAGCGCAAATATGCAACAGTTATTGTTAGCGATTAAAATTTAAAAAAGCTGACACTTTGGGTGTTAGCTTTTTTAAATTTTCAAATGCAACAAAAAGGAGAATTCTAATGTCAAGACACTTTATAAAAGACGAGTTTGATATGATTTATAAAATTAACAGTGAATTTGGATTAAAACAAACAATAAATTATATAAATGATATTTCGCCAGATACAAATTTTATAACCAGAAAACATCTAGATCTAAGAACCAAAAAAAATATTTGATGCTATAATAATGGTATGCAAGATCAATTATTAAATAAAAAGGGTGCCAACAAAAAGCCGGGTAGTCGCAAACCTAAAAAACAAATTGAACCAGATTGAAACGAATTTACAATAGAAGAATTAATAGAAATAGCTAAGAGATATTACGAAATAACTAAAGATAAATCAGAATAAGGAAAACTTAGAGAACCAAAAAACTAAATATTCCCAGAATTTCTTAAATAGAGATTATCTAAAATATCATCAGTAATTTTTTCTTTTGGAAGATCGGTAATTTTTTTAGATATATGCTCGCATGTTTGTGGTGAGTTGCAACACTTAACCACCAATTTTCCATTTTTGGAATCTCATGTAAATTTATTTCTATCAAACTGACTATGTGAGTTTTTATCTAAAGCTATTAAATTATGAGCTTCTGTGATTTTTTTAACAAAGCGTTGTACTTCATGACTGGCAAGTTTATAGCTTTCCATATTTACTAGTTTTACTATTTTATCTTTAATTCTTTCAACTGGGAAAATATGTGCCCTGTCTAAATAAATTTGTTTATTCAAATCAAGAATATTAATAGAATCTATCTTAATTTTTTGAATTTTTGTTCTTTCTTTTTCTACTAAAGAATTAATTTGATCTAATGATAAGTACTTTTTAATTTCTGCTAAAATTTTCTTGCCACTTTCTTTACTGGATTTTTTGCTAGTGAGTTTTACTAATGATTGATAAACTTTATGAAGTTTTGAATTTTTAGGAGCATCTTTAAATCTATCAAAATAATTTTCACCATCTTCGAATAAATCATCATCCTTATAAATACCATAATATTCATCATATTCATCATATTCATAATTATTATTTTTAAAATCAGAATAATATGTGAAAAAGAGTGCAAAATAACTGATATTTTTATCAAAATTTTCCTCATCATCTAAAATAATAGGAGCATCCCGAGTTTCCCAGTTTGATAAGGTAATTTTAAAAAAGCATCTGGTTTTAGGCACTTTTTTAAGTTTTTCGGTAAAAGTTAATAACAATTTTATTAGTGATTTATTAAGATATCAAAGTAAAAATCATACCTATTTCAAATATTCGGATCACTAGGAACACCATCTCGATTTTTAAATGTTATTTGCTGATCTAAAGTGTTAAATTCAACCCTTTGCCTTAATTTTTGCAACATCGTTACTAAACCAACCTCAGTTAATTGATTGTTTTCAAATAACTTGTTATCACTAATATGTTTGTTGATTTTAAATATTATAGTTTTTAAAATAACTAGTGAGATAAAACACAAAAGTGTATGAGCTAGAATGTGCTCGTCAATTCTTAAAAATACGGGCCGAATATTCAACAAACCTTTTAGACTTCTAAAATTAGCTTCAATATTCCACTGTTTTTGGTATTTTTCAACTATATCTAAGACATTTAAATTCAGTATATTTGTTTCATAAACATAGTAGCCATCAAATTGTTTGTCTTTGTCAATTTTACTTTGATCTAATTCAAATTTCATGTTTGAAATTTCCTTAAAATATTTAGGTTTTTTACCAAACAATTTGTTTACTTCAATAAAACCGTCTTTATTTTGTTTTTTAATAAAACTTTCGATTTGCTCTTCACGAGCTTTTCTGTCTTTTATCGCTCTTTTTGTACTGTAAGTAATAATTCTTCTTCTAATATTTTCAGTGTATCTTTTATTTTTATAAGATGAATAAAATTCTTCTTTTTTATACTTAAAATCCGCATTTACATCAACATAATCCCTTGGATCTAGTAAATAATTTTTGAATTTTTGAGTCCCTACCTTTGCACGATATGAAATAATAAAATTATAGTTTCTTGATTCAAGAAATCGAATATTTGCAGCAGTTGACATGCCGCGATCAGCGATTATTGTCATATTTTTGATATTATATTTGGATTCAACATCTAATACAAAAGGGATTAATGTACTAGAATCGCGGTATTTCCTTTAAAAACTTTAATATGAAAAGGAATACCATTTTTATCACACGCTAAGCCAATGACAATTTGGTCTTCTTTGAATTTAGCATCTTTAGAATAGCCAGGAATTCTTAATCCATTTCTTTCAAATGTCTCAAAATAGTTGTTGATGAGTCAAAATAAAATTCACTGTCCCTTTTTCCAAGTTCGCTTGTTACCATTTTGTTGACACTATTTAAAAGTTGATTTTGTGACTCAAAGACAAGATCTAGGAGTCTATAAAAGCTATTTTTGGAAGCATTTATTTGATTTGAGTAGTCATCCTTTTTATCAAAAGCATTAATAATGCTGCCAGGATCAGTGATCCGTTTTGAAATTAAGTAGTTAAAATTTCTTTCATTTTTTATGTCTACTTTTAGGAAGTGACTCAAAAATATTGTGCTTTTCAATAAGTTTTTCAATTAATTCCCCACCAACAAAAACCGAACCTTCGATTATTGCGGAATTTTTAATAGAATCAAGTAAAATAGCCTTGACTTTATCTTTGTCATCTAAATTTGAAAACAATTTCAATTTTTCTTTGATAATTTGAACAGCATTTGGATTAATTTTTTCCAAATTCCGCTCATTTCCTAAACTAAATCAACGTTTTGGACCTTTGGAATAACCTTGTGTTCAGCCAACATATTTATATGGTTTATCTTTTGAAGATCCTCAAACACTAAATAAAAACAAATTTTGTTTTTTCATAATGTATAATTATACCATAAAATTACTTAAAATGCTACCAAATGCTACCAATAAAAATTAAGGTTTTACATTCAAAAAACACCGATTTACAGGTCTTTTTTCATATTTATATTTACTAAAAAGTGAATTTTTGCCTTCAAACTGGGAAACTCGGGAAAATAATAGGAGCATTTTTAGGTATAAATAATTCTCCACCTGGGTTGGAACCATAGATAAATTTATATAAATTTTTAATTGTGGTTAAAAAATTTGCTTCCCGTAATAGTTTATTTAAGTGTACAATTTCATCATTATTTAAGATTTGTAAATCATCTTGATTATAAATTTTAGATTTAGGTGGTCTATCTTTTTGAACAACTTTTTGCTCAAGACTATTAAAAAACTCTTCCCTTTTTTTATAATAGCAACACCTTGTTTTATTAATATCGCATTGTTCATGGGCTTCTCTATGGCTTTTAGTTACTAATTTAGACATGACACAACTATTAATTTGAATATAAAAATGATGAATTACTAAACTTTCAATATCATAAACAAAAAATATTTCCCCTTTAAATTGTGGTTTATTTTTTTTGTTTTCTGAAAAGTGTTTGCTTTTAATTTTTAATTTACTCCATCTCAAAGTTGCACTCATCTATTACTCCTTTTCTAAAAGCAAAACAATTTTTTCAAATAGTGCTTTTAGAACTTCGATAGATATTGAATTACCAGCTAAAAATATTATAGATTTTGGTTGAACTAAATTTGTTTTATAAATTTTATGAGCATCATGTGCTGTAAAACCCATATATTTAAAGGACTCGTAAAAATTTATTTCTCTTATGTAGTTTTCTTGAAACAAAAATTTAAGTCTAGAGTTAGCCCCTGATGCTGTAAGTGTTGGTCCGAAAAAGTCAGGATAATAAATATAGTTTTCAGAATTAAATTTAGTAAAATTAATAATTTCCTTTTTCTTAATTCTTGAGTTTGTTATTCTAGGGCTTGTTAGTTGATATTTAAAAATTTTGCTAGCTAGATTTTCTTCATTTGGTAGATGAGTAAAATCTAAAATCTTCTTTAAATTATTGTTATGTTTTATTGGGGTTGGTCATTCAAATTTTTTATTAGTCAACCAAGAAACCATGAAAACTCTTTGTCTATTTTGAGATGATCCAAAATCAGTAGAGTTTAAAATTTTTCATTTACTTTTGTAGCCTAAAGTTTTTAAAAAATTAATTCAATTATTAAATTCAGCACGAAATTTTTGACTAGCTAAATTTTTTACATTTTCCAACAACAAAACTTTAGGTAAATTATCTAAATTATTTTCTAAAATTCTTTTAATTTGCCAAAGTAGCCCGCTTCTTGTTGAAGGGTTAAGACCTTTTTGTAATCCTTGTGTCGATAAGTCTTGACAAGGGAAAGAATAAGTAAAAATATCTATATTTTTAGGTATTTGATTAACTTGATGAATATCTGAATATCAAGGATAATAATTATTTTTGTTGTTCTTAGAGATGAGAGAGAGAGAGAGAGAGACGGATTATTGAGCATTTTTAAAAAATAAGGATAAATTTTACGCAATTTATCTTCCTTCATTTTTTGAAAATAATTTTTAGACACTAAATTTTTGCTATCTATTGAAAGGCTTAATGAAGAAAGTTGATCAATAATTACTTCTATTGGCGTTTTTGTATCTGCTGGTAAGACTTCATAATTAATAATTTGATAAGAAATAATAGCGTGAATATATCACTCAATAATTCCTAATGATTCAACCTCAAAATTTAGAGTTTTTCCTACCAATTTGAGCGCACGCAATTGTGATCCTAGACCAGCAAAAGCTTCAAAAATAGTTATTTTTTTCATAAATAACCTTTCTTCAAAAATTACTTTATATTATAACGCGTAATAAAAACTTAAAGTAAATTCAAAGACTATAGAAATCGTAAATTTTACAAAAAGTGTATAAATTTATAGCAAATTTTTAAAAAAACCAGGCAAAAAAAGTTAACAGTAAGGTGTTGGCTTTTTTGTCGAGTTTATTTTTTAATTTTCTTTATTTTTAGAGCAAAAATCTAAAAAAATTAGTTAGATCAGCCTAAATTTTTAACTCCTAAGTTTGACAGTTTGATGGCAAAAATTCACTTTTAGTGAATGTAAATATGCAAAAATAACGGTAAATCCGTGTTTTTTGAGGCTTAAACCTTAATTTTTATAGTTTCGAAATTAACCTTTTGAAAAAAAAAAAAAAATGTTTGGTCTAAAATAAAATTATGCTATAATAATCTTCACTAAGAATAATGAATAAATTTTGATATTGAATTAAGGGGGAATCAAGGATGTTTTTGTCATAAAAAAAATCAGTCAGTGCGAATTATCCATTATATTTTTAAATATGATGGTATGCCTTAAATTTAACCGTTTAGAAATCTATAAATTTAGGGCTTTTGGTTATTGTTCTTTCAAAACTTCATATATTTTTTTAGGCTCGCAGCAAATAAAAACGAGTTTTCTATTCGCATTGAGTTTAAATAGTAGTTGTATTTTTTATGATTTTTGTTGTTTAGTCCATAAATTGATTTTGTCAGTGTTTTAAAATAGGTGATTAACTTTTGCCAAAAAAGTTAAAAAGTGCCCAAAAAAACCGGACACTTTTTTAAGATTATCACATCAAACTGGAAGTTTGGAAAAATGTTAAAAAATTACTTAGATCAGCCTAAATTTTTCACTAATTCTTTTTTGTAATCTTCAACGCCAGGTTGATCAAATGGATTAACTCCGAGCAAATAAGCCGACATTGCGCATGCTTTTTCAAAAAACATTACTAAATGACCGAATGTTTTTGGCGAGCTGTCCTCAACTTGAATTACAAAATTAGGGTTATTTCCTTGCTCTGAATGCGCTAGTGTTGTTGCTAAAAATGCTTGATAATTAATTTCATTTAAGGTTTTTCCTGAAAGTGTGTTAATTTTTGTTTCAAAAGTTGACAACTTTTTAATTTCAGTGTCAAATTTTGGTTTCTTTATATAAATAACGGTTTGAAAAAAATTTTTAGTTCCTGATTGAATAAATTGACCAAGTGAATGCAAATCTGTAGTAAAAATTGCAGAAGCTGGAAAAATTCCTTTTAAATCTTTTCCTTCAGATTCGCCGAAAAGTTGTTTTCACCACTCATTAAAATACATTAGAAATGGCTCATATGAAACTAAAATTTCAGTTTTATAGTCGTGATTTTTGTAAAGCAAAAAACGAGAAAGTGCGTATTTATAGGCTAAATTTTCTTCAACAAGCTCTTTTGAATAACTCTTGTGTGCTTGTTTTGCTCCTTCAATTACCTCAAAAACATCAATTCCAGCAAATATCATTGGAAAAAATCCAACAGATGAAAGAACGCTAAAACGGCCACCAATTGAGTCAATAACTTCAAATGTTTCAAAATTATTTGCTTTTGCTATTTCTAAAAGTTCGCCAGATTTAAAACCTGTTGTAACAAAAGTCCTATTTTTTGCTTCTTTTTCACCAACTTGATCAACTAAAAATTGATATAAAATTTGAAATGTTACTGCTGGCTCAATTGTTGATCCAGATTTGGAAATAACATTAATTGCGAATTTTTTTGTCTTTAAATATTCAAGTTTTTGGGCTAAATCTGTTGATGATAGCGAATTTCCTAAAAAAATAACCTCGGGTTTATTATCAAAAGGACCAAGACCACCTGTAAAATCAATAGCAGCTTTTGCTCCCAAATATGAACCACCAATTCCAATTACAACTAAAATATTAATAGAGTCTTCATGTAATTTTTGGATTTTTTGCTGCATTTTTTTGATTTCATCAAAATTAACAGCGGAATTAGGAAAATCATTTCACCCTAAAAAATTAATATCAGGACTAGATTTTGAATTAATTTTTTCGTGAATTTCAGCAACTTTTTGCTGAAATTCACTATAATTCAGGTTTATTTTTGACTTTATTTCTAAACTTAGACTCATAATTTATTTGCTCCTCGCACAATTTTTGTAGATTTTTAAATCCTGATTGAGTTTCTAAAAGATGTTCGGCTTCATTGTAGTAAATTACTCTACGGGTATCTAAAAGTGATGCTTTTTTGTTAAAATGAGAAATTGTCTCAATTTTTAAAATAAGTTGTTGGCCTATTTGGTAGTAATTATCAATTTTTCGACCATTTGTTAGTTGTTTTGCATCTAAAAAAACAACGCCATCATAGCCATCAGGCATTGAAACCCAAAAATATTTTTTATGTAGAGATTTGATTTTACATAGTACTTTGTCACCGATATCCATATTTTACTCGCTTTTTGTTGTTTTTGTTTAATCAAATAAATTTACTTGTATTATTTTAGAAATTTTACCAAAAACTCACAGTTATATTAATTTTTTTTAGTGCTGTATTATTTGTTTCTGTCCTGGTCTGAAAATTTTCAATTGGCAAAAAAGGCCGTAAATTACGGGATTTAATGATTTTTTCGGGCGTTGATATCGCCAATTCCATCAACTGAAATAAATTGCGGAATTAATAAATTATTTTTTTCTGGGTTTGCCAATTTGATGCAAAAATTAAGACAAAGGGTTGGATTTAACACATCAAATCAGCAAATGATATTTAAAAATCGTGGTGGTGTTTCTAGTGATCAAAATATTTGAAATAGGCATGATTTCTACTTTGATATCTTAATAAATCACTAATAAAATTTGTAATTAACTCTTAACAAAAAATTTAAAAAAGAACTGAAAATCCGAGACTTTTTTAAAATTATCTCATCAAACTGGGAAACTAGGGAAGACCCAAGACAAAATAAATTAGTAGAAAAATTAACAAAAGTGGTACAATCAAAATCATAGATAAAATTATTTGTCTGAATTTTTTCTGCTAATTTTAATAATTTTTACCCCTCAAAAAGTCAATATGTCAGCGATGTTTTTGGGAAATAAAGAACCACAGGAATAATGACATAACCTAGAAAAAGAAATAACAATGGTAGTACTCAAACAGCAACATCTTCTCGAAAAAGTTCTTTATATAGATTCACATTTAATTGGTCTCAATAATGATATCCAGCAACTAATCAAAGTGGATATCATGTAAATATAAAATGCAATGCTGTAAAAATGAAATAAAATATTAAAAAATATTTTCATTTTTTTGGATTGATTTTTGATTCTGGATTATTAGAATTATCAGAATTAAATAAAAACACTTCCAAAATTATATGAGCATAATATCTTGGTAGATAACCTTGTGCATGTCATAAAGTGTTATTTATTCATTTGATAATATTTTCGACAATTTGATCATATTGGTGTCAATTATTAATGTCAAAATAACGTGAATAAAGTTTTCTTTGACACGTAAATTTATAATATCTATCATAATCAAAGTTAGTTAAAAAACCGAATTTATTTTCTGGATTTAGTCGACCTAATTTTTGTTTCACTTTTTTTATTAAATAAAAACGGAATATTTTTTGTAAAAAACTACAAACATATGAATAAGGGAAATAAAAAATTAAATAAGTAATTATTTCAAACAGATGCAAAATAAAAAAATTGTTAAAAATTTTTAAATAAAAATGTCTTAAAAAATTTCCATTATGACTCAAACTTAACATTGAAACAATTGCGAGATAAGGAAATGGATAGCTTATTAAAAAAAACAAAATAAGCAAAAAATAATGCTTTTTTCTCTTATAAGGATTAAACAGAAAAACTAAATAGACAAAAAGGCTAAAATACAAAATATTAGACAAAAACGGGATTATTGAAAATTTTTTTGGTATTTTAAGGTTTAGAAATTTTTCAACTCTTGATCAAAAGTTCATTTTAAATTTCCTTGAATAATGTAGGATATTTTATATAAAAAGTCTAAAAACTATATTGCTTTATTTATAATTTGGCTTTTCTAAGCTGCTTAAAATTAATTAAAGTAATTTTTAACTTTCAAATAGTCGATATGTTATTCACGTCTTTGGATAATAAAAAAGTGAAGGAATAACAACATAACCCATCACAACGAACATTCCTGGCATAGCAAAAACAGCATTACTTTTAAAAAGATCTTTATAAAGATCCTCATTATTTAATTTGTCTCAGAAAAAATAACCATAAAACAGTCATATAGAGTATCATGTAAATATGAAATGTAGTGTTGTAAAAATAAAATAGATTATTAAAAAATATTTTCAGTTTTTTTTATTGATTTTTAATTCTGAATTTTCAGAATTAAACAAAAAAATTTGCAATATTATATGAGAATAATATCTGGCTACATAGCCTTGGTGTCAGTCATAATTGTTTATTGACTTAATAATATTTTCAACATTTTGATCATGTTTATATCAATTTTGCTGTTCAAAATAACGATCATAAAGTTGTCTTTGACAGGTAAATTTATAATATTTATCATAATCAAAGTTAGTTAAAAAATCAAATTTATTTTCTGGATTTAGTCGTCCTAATTTTTGTTTCACTTTTTTTGTTAAATAAAAACGGAATACTTTTTGTAAAAAACTACAAACATATGAATAAGGGAAATAAAAAATTAAGTAAGTAATTGTTTCAAACAAATGCATTAAAAAATAATTATTAAAAATTTTTAAATAAAAAAATCTTAAAAAATCACCATTATGACTTAAACTCAGTACTAAAACAAGCACAAAAAAAGGAAACGGGTAGCTTATTAAGTAAATTAAAACAAGAAAGAAATAATGTCTTTTTTGTTTGTTAGGGTTGAAACGAAAAACTAAATAATAAAATAGTCAAAAATACACAAGATTAGACAAAAACGGAATTATTGAAAATTTTTTTGGTATTTTAAGATTTAGAAATTTTTCAACTCTTGACCAAAAGTTCATTTTATTGATTACCTAAGGAAATAATTGTTTGAAAAACATCTATTGCAGATAATATAATTATAATTTGGGGACTTACCCATTTTACACTATTTAGAGTAGCGGCTGCCGCTACTTGCACACCTCTTAATTTGTTTATTTGCTTTCCTATTTCTTTAAACGACAATGCAAGCCCAACATACGATAATCCTCTGGAACCAAGCCTGAGTCCATATTGATAGTCTGTTTCTTTAATAGCATCTCAATTTTTGTCATACACAAGAGAATTATAAGTATTTTTGTATTCAACTGAAAGCATTGTTGAGGCAGTGCCAGCCGCCGCACTAGCTAATGCTGATCACCACATTCAAATAACTCCATAAGCCACTGCAAGACCGTAATTTATAGCGGCAAATGCGGCATTGGAAACGTGTTGATTCCAAAGTTTATTCGCAAATTCTTTCATTTTTAAATTAGGAACGCTCTTAGAAGAAAAGGATTGAGGCTTAATAAATAATTCTTGATTTTGAATTTTGTTATTTTTTGAATTTTTTGAAGCAAATATTTTTTCTATATTATCGGCGGTAACACCTTTTTTTAGTAATTTTTCTTTAGCTATTTTTTCAAAGTTTAAATTTGGGTTTTCTGCAACTTCATCAATATAATCTTGAAAATCTTTTTCAAATTTTGAAAAATCCTTAATCTGTGCTTCGGTATTTTCGTTAGTAGAAGAAAAGGACTCGGCATTTTTTTGTTTTAAAGCTGAAATTACTTTCAGAGATTCGGATTTTAATGTTTTAGAGAAGGTTGTCTCAGATATATTTTTATGATTTTTAACAGTTTTTTCATTAATACTTAATATTAAAAAAGGTAAAGTAACAGCTGTCGCAAAAGTTGTTATTCCAAAAATGATTTTAAATTTGGATAATTTAAGCATTTAAAGCCTCCTTAAATTTATCATTAGATATAAAAGTAGCTAATTATATTATACTATATTATATTATATTAAGAAGCCATGATCAACTCGATGTTACTTGCAAACTTTTCATCATCTACTTTGATTTTTTCCATTAAATTATTACTTAAAGTTGTTTTTTCCTCGGAGGTGTAAAGTATAATTTTTATTTTATATTAGAAATTTTTTTCAATAAAATTTGGGATTATTTAAAGATTTGACTTTACATAAAACTTTGTCACCAATATCCATAATTTTACTCCTTTTTAGTCAAATAAATTTACTTGTGTTGTCTTAGAAATTTTATCAAAAACTCCCAGTTGTATTAATTTTTTTAGCGCAGTATTATTTGTATCTGTTCGGGCCTGAAAATCTTCAATTGACGAAAAAGGCCGTAAATTACGGGCTTGAATGATTTTTCGTGCATTAATATCACCAATTCCATCAACTGAAATAAATGGTGGAATTAATGAATTATTTTCTTTATTAACAATTCAATTTTGAGCATCTGACATTAAAAGATTAACATTTTCAATTTCAAATCCTCGCAGTTTTAGTTCAAGACTGATTTCTAAAAATGGAATTAAATCCTTTTCTTTTGGGGTTAAACCTTGGCCTGATCCATTTAGATTTGTTTGCTTTTGTTGTAGTGTCAGAATTTTAGCCTCAATTTTATCTGCCGGTTGAATTAATGTATCAATATCTTTAACATCAGGTCTGATTGAAAAATATGATGAATAAAATGCAAGTGGGTGATATAGTTTAAAATATGCGATTTTTCAAGCTTTCATTGCATAAGCAACCGCATGGGCTTTTGGAAACATATAGCCAATTTTTTGCAATGAGTCAATATACCAAGTTGGAACTTTTTTTTCGGTTAAAATATCAATTTCGCCTTGTGTAAGTCCTTTTCCTTTTCGAACTTTTTCCATAATATTAAAAGCGTCATGATGATCTAGTTTCATTCTTAAAAGATAAATCATAATATCATCACGACAGGAAATTACCTCGTTAATTGCGTGGTTTTTTTTGGAAATTAACACTTCAGCATTATTTTGCCAAACTCCACCTCCGTGGGCCAGACCACAAACTGCGACAATATCAGCAAAAGATTTTACTTTTGCAACTTGAAGCATTCTTCTAACAAAAGGAGTCCCAAATTCTGGAATTCCAATTGTCCCTGTCTGTTCGTCAAGCATTTGACCTGGTTGAAGGCCTAATTCTTTTGCTGAGGTAAAAAGTGATAAGATTTTATGGTCACTTTTTGGAATTTGATCTGATTTTACTCCAGTAATTTCCTCTAAATGAAGCAAAATTGTTGGATCATCATGGCCTAAAATATCTAGTTTTAAAAGGTTATCATGAAGCGCATTATAATCAAAATGTGTTGTTTTTCAGTCAGATTTTTCATTATTTGCCGGAAAATTAATAGGAGTAAAATCTTCTATTTCACGGTTTTGGGGGATAACTATAATTCCACCAGCGTGTTTTCCTGATGTTCGTTTTACACCTTGAGCTTTTGTGGCTAAAAAATCGAGAAATGTGTTTGTAAAATATGAAACTTCACGGTTTAGATCAAATTTTGAATCATACATTGCCTTAAATTCGCCAAGTTTTCTTCCCAGACCAAAAACAGTTTTTTCGGCATTTGTCAAAATAGTTCCGGCACGAAATGTTTTATCTTTTCCAAAAAGATCACGAACAAAATCGTGCATTTTAAGTTGCGTCTCACCTGAAAAATTTAGATCAATGTCAGGAACTTTTTCGGCATTAAATCCTAAAAAAGTCTCAAAAGGGATGTTATGACCGTCTTTATCCATAAGTTGGCCACAATTTTGACACTCTTTGTCTAGCAAATCATATCCTGATAAAAAGTCTTGTGAGTCAAAAAATTCCACTTTAGAACAATTTTGGCACAAATAATGCGGTAAAAGTGGGTTTACATCTGTGATTCCGGTCAAATATGCAACTATAGAAGAACCTACCGATCCACGAGAATCAACGATTGCACCTTGAGATTTGGCTTCATCGACTATTCGCTTTGAAATTCAATAAACAACATGAAAACCGTGCTGAATGATTGGAATAAGTTCCTTTTCTATTCTAGTTTTGATAATTTCTGGCAACGGATTTCCGTATTTTTTATATGCATTTTTGTAAACAGTTTCTTTTAAATTAATTTCAGAATTATCAAATTCTGGCGGGTGAAGGCCGGGTTTGATAATTTCAATGCTATCTGAAATTGAATTAGCAATTAAATTAGAATTTTTTACCACAAATTCATCCACTAATTCAGGATTTTGTAAAAATTCAAACTGTTGTTTTAACTCATCAGTTGTAAAAAAATGCTTATCGGGAAAAATATGGCTGTTTTTAGGGTCTTTTCGTTCTTTTTCTTGATGATCAAACAAATGATGGTTTACTCCGCCGACACCTTTTGCATAAATATAAAGTTCATGAAAAATTTTTTCACGAGACTGGCAATAACGAACATCACCAATTGCAACAGCTGGAATTTTTAATTTTTTTGCCAAATTCAGCAGGTTTTTTATCAAATCTTCAATCTGATTTTGTGTAAAAATTTCTCGTTTTACTAAATGAACAAACGCAGTTGGGGGTGGAACTTCGATAAAATCAAATATTTTTTCAAATTTTTCAACACTGTCAGGCCCAAAATAAAGTAAATTCTGGATCAAAAGCGAATCGATTCCTCCTGAACCCACCAATAAATCAGGGTCTTTTTCCATTTTGTCATAAAAAATTAGCGGACGGGAAATTAAATTTTCTGTATTTGCTAGCGACACTAATTTATAAAGTTTTTTTAGACCAATTTGATTTTTAGCTAATATTGTCAACTGTTTTGGGAAAATTTTTTCTGGCCGAAGATCAAAAATTGAATCTTTTATTGATGAAAGTTGTTCTAAATCTTGAATATTTTGGTTTTGCAATGTATTAAGAAAATTTCGCCAAACATTGGATAAAATTTGGGCGTCATAATCTGCCCGGTGAGCTACCTCATCATCATAATAAATTTCAAATCTTTTTGCAACATTTTTAAGACTATGACTTTTTTCCGAAGGATTCAAAAAACGACTTACTTCGAGTGTATCAATAATCGGAGTTTCTATTGATTTTTGTGCATGTTTTTTAAAAAATTGATTTAAAAAATTAAAGTCAAAATTTGCATTATGGGCCACTAGAACCGAATTTTTGATAATTTTTTCTATTTTCTCAACAGCATCACCTGGCAAAATCGCAAATTCATCAATCATTTCCTGGGTAATTCCAGTAATTTTTGTGATTAAATGTGGTATTTTTTGTGATGGTTTAATAAAAAACTGATGTTTTTCAATTTCAATTCCATCTTGAAAAACAAGCGCTCCAAATTCAATAATTTCATTATAATACGATGAAAGTCCGGTTGTTTCTAAGTCGAAAATGACAAATCTTGCTGAATTTAGCGGTTGATTTTTACCATTAAAATTCAAAACTTTTTCAATTTTTGATGAATATGTTGAAAAAGTTGAGCCGTAAATAGGCTTAATATTTGTAGATTTAATAGCAGCATAAAATTCAGGAAAAGCTTGGACCGAATCTAAATCAGCTATTCCAATTGCCGAATATTCATTTTTTAATGCATGACGAACGTATGCGCTTGCACTTGAGATTCCGTCCATAGTTGATTTTCAAGTTCTAGCGGCAATTTCGACCCTTTTTTCATTAGCTCTGTCAATATTCTGCTCAGGAAAAAATTCAGATGTTTCTATTTTAGTAATGTCGCACAAAGTTAGATCAATATTTGACTTATATCGCGAAGTTGTGTCCTTGATTTCAGACCGAATTTTTACCAAATCTCCAACTTTTAGGTCAACATTTTGATTTGCTCGCAAAAATTTATCAACAACAACTGCTTCTGTGTATTCATAGTCATTTACATAAATTTTTAAAATTTGACCACCGTTTTTTGATTTTATTGTCGAAATTTTATAAATTTCACCGTGAAATTCAACATTAGAATTCTTATGTGATCGAATAAACTTTAAATTAATAAGCTCAAAATTTCTGCATTTTTTCGAGGTTTTTTTCTTGGTAACAGAAGCTTGAGATGTTGAAGGATCCAAAACACTTTCTATGGCTAAATTTAATTGTTTTTGAGGAGGTAATTGCCTGTTTTCAAGTATAAATTCTAGATCTAAATGAATTAGACCAATTATTTTTATTATTTTCAGCAATTTATTTTCGTACTCTTTAAAAAAATCATAGCTTTCTGAGTCTGAAAAAAAAATTTTAAATTTAGCAGCACCTGCTCTTACGATTTCTTTTTCTGTAAAAAAATTCTTAAATTTTGAAATCGTTTCCATTAAACCGTTTAGATATTCTAATAATTCATTATCATCAAAATAATTCTGTTCAATTTCATAACTAAAATTAATTTTGCAACTGAAAATTGAGGCTTTTTTATTGATTGTTACAATTAATTTAATAAATGAATATAAGTCAAAAAATTTTGGTAGGGTAGTTTTTTTAAATATTGCAGAAAATTCATTTGAAGCATTATCATTGTCTGAATTTTCGTTTTGAATTATTCGAACATCATCTCAATCTGGCGGTATTTGCCAATTAACTCACTCACAAAATTTTTTGAATCCTACATTCATAGCCACCCTCATTCTTTTTAAACAAGAAAAAATTAAATTATTAGAATAATTGTAAAAAATGATAAAAAAACAAAACTAATAGAGTCAAGGCGGTCAAAAATTCCACCGTGACCCTTAATAATTTGTGAAAAATCCTTTATATTTAAATATCTTTTTATAACAGAAAAAAATATGTCCCCAAAAATAGCTACAAGTGGCAGAAAAATTATTGCCAAAATTTTAAACAGTAGTCAGTTATCCAAATTAATTCCGAAATTTAGATTTAAAAAAATTAATAAAGTAAAAATTAAGGAAAAAATGAAGGAAAAAATGAAGCCTTCCATTGATTTTTTGGGAGAAAAATCAAACTTTCAAGGAAATATTTTTCTTCCAAAAAGTGAACCAAAAATGTAACCAGAAATGTCGGAAATTACGGCAATTAAAGCCAAGGAAATAACTAAATACACATTAAATGTGTTTAATAATCACAAAAATTTAAAAAATAATGTAACTATAAAAATAATTATAAATTTAAGTAAAATATCAGAAAAAAAACGAGAATTAGTTTTTTGTTTAGAATCCATAAATCTAATAACTATTAAAAAAGGCAGGGTAAAAAAAATATGATAATCTAAAACTTGTTCTCTTGCAAAAAATTCTATTGAACTTCAACTAAACTCGACGTCTTTAGAAAAATAGATCTGATTTAAATTAAAATTTGAAGGTAATAAAAACAGTAAAAAACCTAATGATGCAGATATTGCAGCAAAAATTTTTTTGGATTGAAAGTGAAAAAAAATTTCGTATAAACTATAAAATAAAATAAACGCTAAAACACCAAAAGAAATTATTCGTCCCCAAAAATGTCAATAATAACCTACAAATAAAATTGGAGCAATTATTGCGATAATAAAAACTGAGGATAAAAAGCGATATAAAAATTCCTTAGATGTAAAATTTGGGAAAAATGCCCGCATTTTTTAAAGAGTTTGAATTTCTTTTACTTTTTTTTCGTAAATTTCATCAATTTTTTCTATTTGTGAATTGATTATTTTTTGAACCTGGTTGAGATAGTCTTTTTCTTGATCCTCGGAAAGCTCTTCTTTTTTTATTAATTTATTAACATCTTGGCGAATTAGACGTATTTTAACTTTGGCTTCTTCGTGGATTTTTTTTAATAAATGAACGCTTTCCTGGCGTTTTTGCTGTGTTGGCTCAGGAAAAATTATACGGACTTGGTTAGCTTCTTTTTGAACTTGAGCATCAATTTTTGATGCAACTATTGCGGTTGCAATTTCTTTTACAAGTGACATTTCATACGGTCTTACTAAAAGTTGTAAGGGTACAGGAGTTGAAATTGATGCAATTTCATTAATTGGGGTTAATGTCCCGTAAAAACTAACTTTAATATGGGAAATTAATTGGGGATTTGGTGCGCCAACGCTTACTTTTTGGAAACTTTTTCCCAAATAGGAATAAACGTCTTGCGCTTTTTGTTCTAGAATTTCTTTATAAAAATTGAATTCAATTTCAGATTTCATTTTAATAAACCTCCGTATGTTTGATTTGACCTTTTATTAATTTTACAATACTGTTTTCTTCTTTAATGTCGAAAATTAATAATCTAATCTTGTTATCGCGCGCCATCGAAAAGGCTGTTGAATCCATTACTTTTAGATTTTTTTCAATAACTTGATCATAAGTAATTTTATCATATCTAATCGCATTTGGATTAATTTTAGGATCAGAATCGAAAACCCCGTTTACATTATTTTTACCAACTAGAATTAAATTTGCATCCATTTCAGAGGCAAAAAGGGTAGCGGCGCTGTCTGTTGTAAAAAATGGACGACCAGTTCCACCGACAAGAATTAAAACATGACCGTCTGAGAGATATTTAATAGCTTTTTCTCGAACAAAATACTCACAAATTCGAGGATCTAGGCTCATCGAAGACAAAACGCGAGTTTTAATTTGCAAATCGCGAAAAACTGAATCAAGGGCCAGTCCATTCATTACCGTCCCAAGCATGCCAATATAATCGGCAGTATTTCGATTTATTCCGTTTTTTGCAGCGGAAGTTCCACGCCAAAAATTTCCACCGCCAATCACAATTAAAATTTTATAACCTAATGCTTGAATTTCTTTAAGTTGATGGCCAATTCGACCGACAAGTTCATAATCAATTGCGAGTGATTTTTGTTTGTTAGCTAGACTTTCACCCGAAAGTTTAATTAGAATAGTTGACTTCATGTTATCTCAAAAAATTTTATTTAATTATACTTTATTTTAATCGATTATTTACAAAAAAGGAAAAATTTAGGAAAAAAGTGTCGATTTTACTTTTTTTAGTCAAAAAGTAGCCTGATTATTTAATTATGTGTGAAGAAAAAGAAGAGGTGATCATGATGAAAATTAAGGGAATTTTTAAGCGACTTATTTTGCCAAGTTTAACAGTATTAAGTCCTTTTTTGCTTTTTAGCCAAAAATCTGGTGATTTTCACCAGTATCAAAACTCAAGTTTTGATTTTAAAGAGCTTGCCTCAAACTTAAATTTTGATGCAAATTTAAATAAAGTAAATAGAAATGTTAAAGTTGGAGTTTTTATTGAAGAAAACGGGGGGAAAATAACAATGATTTTAACAACTTGCAAGCAATTTTTCAGTTTTTTGCCCCTAATTCAAATTTAATTATTTATCGTTTTAAAACAGGTGAGCAATGAAATAAAGGCCTTTCACATTTTGAAACTGTGGGTGTTGAGATGGTTTTGCACTTGTATAAAGAAAAAAGAACTTTTTTAAATGAATATTTTTCAAACGGGAGAGACTTATTAAAATTAGGAGATTTTCTTGATTATTGAAGTGGTAAAACTGGAATAATAAATTTTTTTGACGGAAGCAGAACTCTAGGTGATGAAATTAATAGTAATTTCAGCTTTTTTGCAAAACAGGACGACAGATTCAAGAAAGATTCGCGACTTTTTAATTATGTCAAAAATTTTGGCAACAGTACCGGAATAGTAAAATCAAATCACTTTATACTTCCAGAATTAAAGTTTGCCTATCAATTAAATATTCGTGATTCAAACATAAAATTTTACTCAGCTTTCCTAATTTCGGCTATTTTTAGCGCACTTTCATCAAGTTTTGACTCTTATGAAAGTTTAAAAGAAAGGAATCTAAAAATAATTTCGGCTTTATCATTAACGGGTCAACCCTCAGAAAATAGCAATTTAGGATTTAATCCCGAGTTTCCCAGTTTGATAAGGTAATTTTAAAAAAGCATCTGGTTTTAGGCACTTTTTTAAGTTTTTCGGTAAAAGTTAATAACAATTTTATTAGTGATTTATTAAGATATCAAAGTAAAAATCATACCTATTTCAAATATTCGGATCACTAGGAACACCATCTCGATTTTTAAATGTTATTTGCTGATCTAAAGTGTTAAATTCAACCCTTTGCCTTAATTTTTGCAACATCGTTACTAAACCAACCTCAGTTAATTGATTGTTTTCAAATAACTTGTTATCACTAATATGTTTGTTGATTTTAAATATTATAGTTTTTAAAATAACTAGTGAGATAAAACACAAAAGTGTATGAGCTAGAATGTGCTCGTCAATTCTTAAAAATACGGGCCGAATATTCAACAAACCTTTTAGACTTCTAAAATTAGCTTCAATATTCCACTGTTTTTGGTATTTTTCAACTATATCTAAGACATTTAAATTCAGTATATTTGTTTCATAAACATAGTAGCCATCAAATTGTTTGTCTTTGTCAATTTTACTTTGATCTAATTCAAATTTCATGTTTGAAATTTCCTTAAAATATTTAGGTTTTTTACCAAACAATTTGTTTACTTCAATAAAACCGTCTTTATTTTGTTTTTTAATAAAACTTTCGATTTGCTCTTCACGAGCTTTTCTGTCTTTTATCGCTCTTTTTGTACTGTAAGTAATAATTCTTCTTCTAATATTTTCAGTGTATCTTTTATTTTTATAAGATGAATAAAATTCTTCTTTTTTATACTTAAAATCCGCATTTACATCAACATAATCCCTTGGATCTAGTAAATAATTTTTGAATTTTTGAGTCCCTACCTTTGCACGATATGAAATAATAAAATTATAGTTTCTTGATTCAAGAAATCGAATATTTGCAGCAGTTGACATGCCGCGATCAGCGATTATTGTCATATTTTTGATATTATATTTGGATTCAACATCTAATACAAAAGGGATTAATGTACTAGAATCGCCGGTATTTCCTTTAAAAACTTTAATATGAAAAGGAATACCATTTTTATCACACGCTAAGCCAATGACAATTTGGTCTTCTTTGAATTTAGCATCTTTAGAATAGCCAGGAATTCTTAATCCATTTCTTTCAAATGTCTCAAAATAGATTGTTGATGAGTCAAAATAAAATTCACTGTCCCTTTTTCCAAGTTCGCTTGTTACCATTTTGTTGACACTATTTAAAAGTTGATTTTGTGACTCAAAGACAAGATCTAGGAGTCTATAAAAGCTATTTTTGGAAGCATTTATTTGATTTGAGTAGTCATCCTTTTTATCAAAAGCATTAATAATGCTGCCAGGATCAGTGATCCGTTTTGAAATTAAGTAGTTAAAAATTTCTTTCATATTTTTATGTCTACTTTTAGGAAGTGACTCAAAAATATTGTGCTTTTCAATAAGTTTTTCAATTAATTCCCCACCAACAAAAACCGAACCTTCGATTATTGCGGAATTTTTAATAGAATCAAGTAAAATAGCCTTGACTTTATCTTTGTCATCTAAATTTGAAAACAATTTCAATTTTTCTTTGATAATTTGAACAGCATTTGGATTAATTTTTTCCAAATTCCGCTCATTTCCTAAACTAAATCAACGTTTTGGACCTTTGGAATAACCTTGTGTTCAGCCAACATATTTATATGGTTTATCTTTTGAAGATCCTCAAACACTAAATAAAAACAAATTTTGTTTTTTCATAATGTATAATTATACCATAAAATTACTTAAAATGCTACCAAATGCTACCAATAAAAATTAAGGTTTTACATTCAAAAAACACCGATTTACAGGTCTTTTTTCATATTTATATTTACTAAAAAGTGAATTTTTGCCTTCAAACTGGGAAACTCGGGACTAACTTTAATATGGGAAATTAATTGGGGATTTGGTGCGCCAACGCTTACTTTTTGGAAACTTTTTCCCAAATAGGAATAAACGTCTTGCGCTTTTTGTTCTAGAATTTCTTTATAAAAATTGAATTCAATTTCAGATTTCATTTTAATAAACCTCCGTATGTTTGATTTGACCTTTTATTAATTTTACAATACTGTTTTCTTCTTTAATGTCGAAAATTAATAATCTAATCTTGTTATCGCGCGCCATCGAAAAGGCTGTTGAATCCATTACTTTTAGATTTTTTTCAATAACTTGATCATAAGTAATTTTATCATATCTAATCGCATTTGGATTAATTTTAGGATCAGAATCGAAAACCCCGTTTACATTATTTTTACCAACTAGAATTAAATTTGCATCCATTTCAGAGGCAAAAAGGGTAGCGGCGCTGTCTGTTGTAAAAAATGGACGACCAGTTCCACCGACAAGAATTAAAACATGACCGTCTGAGAGATATTTAATAGCTTTTTCTCGAACAAAATACTCACAAATTCGAGGATCTAGGCTCATCGAAGACAAAACGCGAGTTTTAATTTGCAAATCGCGAAAAACTGAATCAAGGGCCAGTCCATTCATTACCGTCCCAAGCATGCCAATATAATCGGCAGTATTTCGATTTATTCCGTTTTTTGCAGCGGAAGTTCCACGCCAAAAATTTCCACCGCCAATCACAATTAAAATTTTATAACCTAATGCTTGAATTTCTTTAAGTTGATGGCCAATTCGACCGACAAGTTCATAATCAATTGCGAGTGATTTTTGTTTGTTAGCTAGACTTTCACCCGAAAGTTTAATTAGAATAGTTGACTTCATGTTATCTCAAAAAATTTTATTTAATTATACTTTATTTTAATCGATTATTTACAAAAAAGGAAAAATTTAGGAAAAAAGTGTCGATTTTACTTTTTTTAGTCAAAAAGTAGCCTGATTATTTAATTATGTGTGAAGAAAAAGAAGAGGTGATCATGATGAAAATTAAGGGAATTTTTAAGCGACTTATTTTGCCAAGTTTAACAGTATTAAGTCCTTTTTTGCTTTTTAGCCAAAAATCTGGTGATTTTCACCAGTATCAAAACTCAAGTTTTGATTTTAAAGAGCTTGCCTCAAACTTAAATTTTGATGCAAATTTAAATAAAGTAAATAGAAATGTTAAAGTTGGAGTTTTTATTGAAGAAAACGGGGGGGAAAATAACAATGATTTTAACAACTTGCAAGCAATTTTTCAGTTTTTTGCCCCTAATTCAAATTTAATTATTTATCGTTTTAAAACAGGTGAGCAATGAAATAAAGGCCTTTCACATTTTGAAACTGTGGGTGTTGAGATGGTTTTGCACTTGTATAAAGAAAAAAGAACTTTTTTAAATGAATATTTTTCAAACGGGAGAGACTTATTAAAATTAGGAGATTTTCTTGATTATTGAAGTGGTAAAACTGGAATAATAAATTTTTTTGACGGAAGCAGAACTCTAGGTGATGAAATTAATAGTAATTTCAGCTTTTTTGCAAAACAGGACGACAGATTCAAGAAAGATTCGCGACTTTTTAATTATGTCAAAAATTTTGGCAACAGTACCGGAATAGTAAAATCAAATCACTTTATACTTCCAGAATTAAAGTTTGCCTATCAATTAAATATTCGTGATTCAAACATAAAATTTTACTCAGCTTTCCTAATTTCGGCTATTTTTAGCGCACTTTCATCAAGTTTTGACTCTTATGAAAGTTTAAAAGAAAGGAATCTAAAAATAATTTCGGCTTTATCATTAACGGGTCAACCCTCAGAAAATAGCAATTTAGGATTTAATGGTGCTCATTCAAGTGAAGGTTTTGGATTTATAAATTACAAAGATGCCTATTTTACTCTAGAACAAAGTAATTATTTATACAATAATTATGATGGAAATGAGTATGTAAGTGAGCCTTTTGAACTTCTAAAAGGTCAAAAATTTTCAGCACTTGTTTTTAATGATAGATTTTCTGAAAAAGAAGTGGTGGGAGAATACTTATCGGGATTTAAAGGTTTTTTTTATAATTTTGGTAAAACACTCCGTGATGGAGTGAGTAATTTGATTTATGGTCAGCCAAATTATAAAACAAATGATTTTGATATTTCAATCGAAATTTTTCATGGAAGTTGACAAAAAATTATTGAGGCAAACTCAGATATAAGCCCGTTTGACAAAATTAGCTTTAAAGCTTTTGAAGACGCCCAATACCGAATTAGAGTTTCTAATGTAAATTTTCAACCTGATAAGCCAAAAAAATACTTTTTGACATGAAGAAGATATCCTGCAGAATTTCGTTCTAATGTTTATAGTTAAAAACAAAATTTTGTATTAAAATATATTTTTAATTATGAAATTTCTTATTGATAGTGTAAGCAAAGACTTAGTTTTAGCAATTTTTGACAAAAATTTCGACCTTGTTGATTCTAATATAGTTGAAATTAAAAATAAAGCTGATTTGCTTCCTGAATTAGTTCGCAATATTTTGTCAAAAAATAATCTAAAAATTACAGATTTTAATGATTTTTACATTAATTTAGGCCCAGGAACATTCACAGGATGCAGGGTTGGACTGACATTTTTTAGAACTCTTGCACAATTAGGCAATATAAATCTCTGAACTTGCTCAACCTTTAATCTTTTATCATTTGAAAAAAAGGAAAAAAGGCAATATTTTATTAGTTATAGTAAAAATTCACAGTTTAGCGCCTTTGCTCATGACGGCCAATTAATCTCTAAAATTTCAGATATTAAGTCTAAAAATGGGCCAGATGATCAAGTTGATTATCAGTTAATTTTAAATAATTTTGATAAAGCCCAAAAATTATTTAAAAAAGAGGAAAACTTAGTTAATGTTTTCCCGTTATATAACAATTAGTTTAAAAAAAATTAATTAAATGGTGACTTAAGAGAGCTTAATTCAGGAAGGTTCTCGAAATTTTCGTTAGCTTTTATAACGTTATCTTTAAAAGCTGATGTTCCAATTGTAACTGGTTTTGCACTTTTGTTGAATTTTACGGTTTCAATTTTATTAGATTCAAAAGCGCTAGTGAAAATCTCGATTAATTTAATATTTTGACTAAAATCAAGATTTTTAATTTTATTATCAAAAAAAGCGCCAGTTTGAATAATCTCTAAATTCTTTGAGTTAGAAAAATCAACCTGTTCTAGGTTATTTTTAGCAAAAGCTTGCTTACCAATCGAAACCAAAGATGAAGGTAAAACTAATTTTGTAATGTTATTTCCTTGAAAAGCAAAATCGCCAATTTTTTTCAAATTTGTAGCCTTTGAAAAATCAAGTTCCTGAATTTTTTCTTTATCAGTCAAATTTGCGCTATCGGCATAAAATGCATAATCTTCTATTTCAGTTAGTGTTTCTGGAAAAATTATTTTTGACAAAAAATAAAAATTTACCTTAGTTTCTTGTGGTTTTTGGCTATTTTCACTATTATTTTGATTAGTTTTATCCTGATTTTGAAGAGTGGTTTTTTGATAAATCCGTGATTTTAGACTAAAAAATGCAGATTTGTCAATTTTTGTTAGCCCAGAATCTGACAGGTCAAGCACAAAAGAATTTGTTGACTCATCAATTTTTACATATTTAGAATCAGTTTTATCTATCGAAGAAAGAAGTTGTTCTGCCTGAGATGGGCTTTGGCCGCATGCAGAAAGTGCAATCACTGGTGATAACAGCGCTAATGTTTTTAATATTTTCTTAAACTTGAACATAAAGTAAATTTTACAATAATAATTAGTAAAAATATTAAATTAGAAACTTTTATTGACAAAAGTGCTAATTTTTTGTCTTTAAATTATAGTAAGTGCGAATTTGGGAAGCAAGTCTTTCATCCAAAGGCATTAAAAAAGTGTAATTTATCCGATATCTGCCCTCATCAGTGTTATTTTCAGTTGGCATATTCCCATAAAGAGTTTGCTCAGGTTGTTGAGAAAGGTACATATTTAAAGCTCGAAGCGATCTGTTTGATGAAGTTTCAGATTTTATATTGTCGTAATTTAAATTTTTTTCGTCACCAATAATTTCATCATTAAGGTCGACAAAAACTGAGCGGTCTTCGCCCTCAAGAGTTTCGCGAACAGTTTCAACTGCATCATTAAAGTAGAATTTCTTAAAGAATTTAAAGGATTTTTTAAATGTTGGGGTGTAATTTATATAGTCAAAATTTGCTGAAAAAGGAATAGATTCATAATCAAAATAAAAACCTTTTCCGTTTTTAGGTTCAAATTTTTCTGTCTGGCTATTTTGGACAAAATCAAAATCAACCTCGACTTTTGCTTTTTGGACAATTTCTTCTAAGTCAAAATCTTCACCTTTATAAATTCCTTCATAAAGCGAATTATAAACCTTGTCGGTCAATTCAGGCGAAGTGTCTTTTAAAATAATTCAGCCATCAAGCAAAGTTAAATTATTTTTTGGACGGATAATTGCAATTGTATTTTCTTCCTCAAGTTCTTCATAATTGTCTTTAGAATAATGGGCATCAAGAGAATCGCCATTATATAAAAAGCCAACATCTTGATTCAAAGAAGGATCGATTACTGAATTAGCCAAGTCAAGACCTGAAGTTTTGAAAACATTATGTCGCAAATTAAAATAGTCAAAACCAGAAATTTCACCAATATAGTCAATAAAACCATCAACAAATGATTTATAGTTATTTTCAGTTAATACTTGGCCGTATTGATTAGTTTTTTCAGCGCCAATTAACAAATTATCTCTCATAGCTTCAGTTCATTCAAAAAAACTGTAGCCATTTTTTCTCAAGGTTTTGCCAATTCCGCTAAGACTTTGATCTTCAAATTTAAGGCCTTTTTCTTGAATTTTTTCTTTTTGCTCAGCGCTTCAATTGCCCTGAAATTTACGGAGATTTTTTCTTTTACCATCAACATCATAATCGCCAATTGTGTAGGCAATCACTTTGTCTTGGGTGTAATAAGGTATGAAAAACTCTCAAAAACGATCCTGAATTCCATCATTATCAGTGTCAAGATTTTTTTGGGGATCATAGGCATCTTTCATAAATTGGTCATATTTATCAACATGCTCAACAATTTCAGGACGAAACATTTCTTCAAAAGCGGCCCTTTTTTTATTGATAAATTCTTGTCTTTGGGCCAAAGAAAAACTGGCATAATTTTGCGGTTTTTGAAAAACTTTAGTTAGCTCTCAATTTGGAAAAAGTTTTGAATAGTCTATTTTTTGTAAAAGACCTTTTTGAGCCAAACGGGCAATTTGAAAATCTGAACCTACGCCAGCAATTGTGCGATTGTCTTCAATTGCTTTTGTAAATTCGCTAACATCACCAAACTCGCGATAATTAAAATCTTTGTTAATTACATCGCGACCAAAATCAGAAATGTAAGCTTCAAAATTATAGACAACCGGTTTAAAAGGGAAGCTTGATTTTGAAAAAGATGCTATAAAAACAACGCTAACTACCGAAAGTGCGAGTGCTATTTTGGCAAAGAAATTGACTAAATTCTTTTTCATGTTTTTTCCTTTTTATTTTTATAATAAAGTCAAATTAAATTAGAAATCACGGAAATAAAGAGCATAATTGTTCCCAACATTAGCGCTCAAGTTTTAAAAGTTCCTTGATACAAAAGCGTTCCAACTGTTTGGGTGTTTGATGTAATTTTTGTGATTATAAAATCGTCAAAAGAAAGAAAAACAACAACCGGAAAAACCGAAATTATCGCTGGCGACATGTGTTTTAAATAAACCAAAAATCATGCCTTCATTTTTGAATAGCCTAAATCTTGGGCTGCTTCATATAAACTCAGCGAAAATTTTTCACTTCTTGGATACATTATCAAAATTCCGTAAGGTAAAGTCATGACAATGTGGGAAATAATTGCCCGATACAGACCTTCATAAGCCGCCGAAAGTGAACCAAAAATGAAGCCTAAAATAATTGCAAGTGAAACTGCGGTGATAGCATCTGGATTAATTAATGGAATATTTGAGGTGACATTTACATAAATTTTCACAGATTTATTTTTTTGCCTTCAGAGGGCAAAAACTGTTAAAAGCGAAAGGAAAACAACGGTTACTGCAGCAAAAAATGCAATAATTAATGAGTTAATTAACGCTGATGCAAAAGTATCTTTTGCAAATTCGTCAAATGCTTGCAGACTAAATTTGTTCCATGTTGAAGAGACAAAACCTTTTTTTGACGGGCTGTTAAATGAAAAAATAGAGCCAAAAATTATTGGAATATAAAAAATTATTATCAAAAATCAAACGTAAGTTTTTTTCAAAATCTCGTGTTTTTGAAAAAAATCAATAATTTTAGTCATATTTAAATCCTTTAAGTTTCATGATAACAATCGGCGTAAAATGAATTAGTGTATAAATTCCAATAAAAACTAAAAGTGTGACTAAAACAAGCGAGGAAACTCGAGCTAGATCGAAAGGGTTTGTTGTGTTTGCTGAATTATTAATCAAATTTCCTATTAGTTGATTTTGTGATCCGTTTGGTAGCAATTTATCTGAGACAACTATTGAGGTTGCTGCCATTAAAAAAACAATCGCAAATCCAGAGCTAATTGCCCGAAAACTATAAGGGAGAACCACTTTAATCAAAACTCAAAATTTTGAATATCCTAAATCTGTACCAGCTTCAATTAAGTTTTTAGGCATATCTCTGAAAATTGTATAAAGTGGAATTACCATAAAAGGAAAATTGAGAAAAATTAGTCCAAGAATCATAAAAGAGTTATTATTTAGCGATCCTTCGTCAAACATTGCCAAAAATAAAGCTCGTAATGAGAAGACTTTTGCAATCGTAAAAATAATTAAAGGTGTAATTATTAATGATAAAGAATAAATTTTAAAAATACGTGATTTTGAATTTGCGACAATAAAAGCATATGGAAAAGCTAAAATTAAGCAAATAAAAGCGCTGACTAAACCAACAAAAATTGAACGGGCAATAATTTGCCAAGTTGTCTGCTCTTTTACTAAAAGATGATTGTCAAATGGACTGCCGTTTGTCGAAAGTGGACTTACAGATTTAACAAAAAGTAAAATAAGTGGAATAACTATTAAAATTAGGGCAAATACAAAATAAGGGAGAACAAGACTGATGCGTGGATTTAAATTTTTTTTGAAATTTTGTCAAAATTTATCAAAAAAGCTAAGAGTTTCCACTTTCAATCTCCATTAAGTGAATTGCATCATCGTCTCATTTTAGATAAACTTCGGTATTAAGATCGTAAAAATCGTTAGTTTCAACGTAAATAATTTTTGATCCAACTTGAATATCTAGTCAGTAATATGAGCCTTTATAAATATTTTGAACCACTTTTCCCTTAAAATATCCAGAATTTAAGTCAATATCGATGTCTTCAGGACGAATAAGTGCATCCAGTTTTTGCCCATGACTAAACTCTGTGTGAATTGTATAGAGCTCAGCCCCAAGAATTTCAACTTTATTTTTTCCAATAAATTTTGCTTCAAAAAAATTTGAATCACCGATGAAATTAGCAACTCATTTATTGGCAGGATAGTCATAAATTTTCTTTGGCACGTCATATTGAGCGATTTTTCCGTTGCGAATTACGGCGATTTTGTCTGATAATTGAAGGGCTTCATCTTGATCGTGGGTTACAAAAATGAACGTTAGACCTAATTTTTGCTGAATTTTTTTGAGAAAAACTTGCATTTTTTGTCTAATTTTTGCATCTAAAGCTGATAATGGCTCATCTAATAAAACTATTTCAGGTTCAATAACAAGTGATCTAGCCAGTGCAACTCGCTGTTTCATTCCTCCAGATAACTCTGAAATTGCACGGTTTTCGTTGCCACTTAGACCAACAAGTTCGATAATATCTTTAATTTCGGTATCAATTTCCGTTTTTGTTATTTTACGAGTAAGGTATTTTTTTTCAAAAGTTACAGATTTATAAAAAACATAATTTTCTCAGTTGGAATATTTAAAATCTGAATCATCAAGTTTATCCTGTAATTTTTTACGGGTTTTGCTGTCTAAATTGGGATTTTCAAGCTGTTTTTCTAGGTTTGCTTGCAAATTATTAAGTTCTGCAATTTTTTTGTCCTGTTTTGCTTGCCATTTTTGCTTTAAATCTTCAAACTTTTTCCAAGTTGACTGTGGAATTTCAGAGTCACTTTTCTTAATTCTTTTTAATTTTAGGCCAAATTCAATATTTCCTCTAACTGACAAATGTGGAAAAAGTGCATAATCTTGAAAAATAGTCGCTGTATCTCGTTTATGGGCTGGAACGTCTTTAATATCAACCCCATTAAATTTAATTTCGCCTCGGGTTGTTCATTCAAAACCACCAATTAGGCGTAAAATTGTAGTTTTTCCAGATCCAGATGGACCTAAAAGAGTGACAAAATCACCTTTTTTGATGTCCAAATTTATTTGATTTAAAACTTTCTTGTCACCAAATTCCTTATCAACATCAACAAGCGAGATTATTGTTTCACTTTTGTGAAATTTTTGCATTTTATAATTCCCTCTTGAGTAGATAAAATTAAAAACAATATCTAATTTAAATAAAAAATGTAATTTTATTCTAAAAAAAATATGAAAACTTCATCTTTGAAGAAAAAAATCTTCTCTAATGAAGAGTGGTGGGGAATTTATCGAAAATATCTTCTGACGCAGATTCATGGAAAAAAGCAGCATCATCAAAAAGAGACGCCGCAAACATATAATATTTTAATAAATATAAATAGTATTTTCCAAAATCCATGATTATTTGAAAATTATACTATATTTTTAACTTTTCAAAAAAATTTATCAAAAATAAAATTTTGTACTGTTAACCCAAGAACTTTTAAAGCACGTTTTCATAAAATTTTCCAATTTTGGCTGTTTATAAACTCAATTTTTTGTAAAACTGTTGTAACATCGCCAATTTTTGCGAGTTTAGCAAGAATAAAATTTTGTGCTGTTATTCAAAGAACTTTTAAAGCACTTTTTCCTAAATTTTCCAATTTTAGCTCTTTATAGACTCCATTTTTTGCAAAACTGTTGTAACATCGCCAATTTTTCCGATTATTGTTATCTCATCATTTTGATGAATTATTGTCTCAGCTGCTGGCAAAATTGTTTCTTTATTTCTTTTGATTAAAACAACATTGACATTATACTGACGTAAATTAGCGTTTTTTATACTTTTATTAATGTAGTTTGGCGATTTTACATTAACACTTCCAGCAAATATTCCATTTGCTATTTCTTTAAGATTGTCTGCATAATTCAGGAAATTTTTATCAACACTCAAAAGCGCCATTTTAATTCCAGCTTCTTCTTCAGGACTAATAATTCAATCAACACCAATTTGTTTTAAAACACGAGCATGTCTTTTATTAACAGCGCGCGCGGCTATTTTTAAGTTGTTAAAAAAATTAATTTCTGTCTGTAATTCTAATAAAGTTGCAATAATTTCAATATTATCTGAAGTAGCAACGATTATTGTGTCTATATCTTCAAGTCCAACTTCATTACGAATTGCATTTATGTCGCTAGCGTCCATTATAATTGGCTCAACAGTCGCAAATTCCCGAATAAATTTTAAATTTTCAGCTCTTTTATCAATGACAATTATATTGTGGCCTGATTCTGCTAGTTGGGTTATTGCCGCTCTACCTAGTCGTCCGGCACCAATTATACAAATATTTGCTCGTTTCATTTGCTTAAATTTTATCTAAAAAACAATAAATTGGTTCAAAAATCAGAAAATTTTTGAAGGCGGATGGGCCAAAATGTTTTATAAGGTAGTTTTTCTGTCTGTTTTGAATTTTTTTTGTTTTTACTTGGTTTTTTTGAAAAAAAATGTATAATATAATAATTTAGCTTTTTTGTTTGTTTTATATAAGTAAATTAACTGACTATTTTTTAGTTTAGTCAACCATTAAAACGAGGAATAATGAACTTGAAAATTAATATCAAAAATTTTCTGCGGTCCATTTTTTCTCTTAAAAAGATACATATTATTTTTACTTTTTACACGTTAGTTATTCTTCTTGGGGCCGGAATTCTAACAGGTTCGTTTTCGCACACTGAAAATTCAGAAAAAATTAATTTTTTTTCGGCTCTTTTTACTTCAGTTTCTGCCTTTAGTGATACTGGACTTAGTTTGGTTGACACTGGCACAAGTTTTAATGTTTTTGGACAAGCTATTATTGCAATTTTGATTTCTATGGGAGGAATTGGAATTTTTGCAATAAAATTCTACATTTTTAACCATTTATTTGGAAAAAAACTAAGCATTTTGTCCCGTGAAATTTTAAAAATCGAAAGAGGTTCAAGTAAATTAAGCGAACTAAAAGGCGTAATTAAGGTTTCTATTAATTTTTTTATGATTCTTGTTTTGATTAGTAGCCTTACTCTTAGCCTTTATTTTTATTTTTATGATGCTGATCCACAAAAGTTTTCATTTCAAAAATCGCCTTATAAAAATATATCTTTATCACTAAGATTTGCTGTTTTTCATAGCATTTCTGCAATTAATAATGCTGGTTTTGATATAATCGGGCCAAATAGTTTTGAGCCTTATTATCATTCTTATTTTTTGCAAATTATGATAATAATTCTGACAATAATAGGTGGAATTGGCTACCCGGTAATTTATGATTTTTTTAGCTTTTTCAAACTTAAACTTTCTAAACAGAAAATAAAAAGATTTAGATTTTCTTTATTTACTAAAGTTTCAATTTTGAGCTATTTTGTTATTGCCCTAATTGGTTTTATTCTTTTAATTACTTTTGAAGCTAGTTCAAATTCACCTTTTACTTTTTGGAACCAAAAGCAAAATGGAAACTGATTTGATAAATCATTTGCATTATTATTTCATAATTTTATGACTCGTTCAACTGGTTTTTTTACATTTGACTTAAAACAGCTAACTCAACCAAGCACATTTTTAACAAGTTTATTGATGTTTATTGGCTCTGCGCCTTCTTCTACAGGCGGAGGAATTCGCGTTACAACTTTTTGAATTTTTATCGCTGTAGTTTTATCTAAACTTAGGGGAACTAGCGATGTTAATATATTTAAAAGAAAAATCACAACTGATAAAATTGTTTCAGCTGCGACTGTGTTTTTTATATCATTTATTTTAGTAATAGCGGTAGTTTTTCTCTCGAGTTTTTCGCTAGATAGTATATCAAACCAGGAAAAAACTGGTGATTATAGAATTTATCATTTAATTTTTGAGGTTATGTCGGCTTTTGGAACTTCGGGTCTGTCGACCGGTTTGATTCGAGATTTATCTGTTGTTTCCCAAATTGGATTTATGATTATTATGCTAATTGGTCAGCTCGGAATTACTTCATTTATTTACGTTTGACAAGGTGATAATATCGGCAAACAAAATAAAACATACATAACTGAAGATATTTTAATCGGATAATTTTTTACTTAAAGTGTTTAATTTGAAATTTATTCTTTTTTAGATCAATTTTTTTGCTATAATTTAAGAAAAAATATAAATAAAAGAGGGGTGGAAAATGATTTATGACAAATTAGAAAATTTTAGCAAATATAGTTGTTTAAATGAAAATTTTGCAAAATTAGCAAAATATCTAAAAGAAACTGACCTAGCAAAATTACCACTAGGCAAAACTGTAATTGATGAAGACAGAATTTTTGTTATACATGTTGATTTTGAAAGTTTCGATGATACAAACGCTCTCTATGAATATCACAAACGATACGCAGATGTTCATGTAGTACTTGACGAAAAAGAACAATATTTCTTTGATTTTTCAGAGAAATTAGTCAATAAAGTAACTGATTATTCTGAAGAAAATGATGTAGCTCTTTATAAAAAAGATTCGACCCGAAATTTAATTAGACCGTTAAAAGGCGAATTTTTAATTTTTCTACCTGGCGATGCTCATTTGCCAAAATATACTGGACAAATTGGTGTAGTTAGAAAAATAATTTTTAAAGTTGAATATTAGTGTTATTGAGTTTAAATTTTTTTATTAAGTCTAGAGATTAAAAATTCATTTTTTAAATATAAATAACATATTTTTATGGTATAATTTTTATTACCGTTTTTTAAAGGGCTGAAATAAACTATTATATATAAATATAGGAAAAAAATGGCAAATATAAAATCCAAAATTAAATCAATCACCAAAATGCAAAAAGCAAGAGCAAGAAATAATGCAATTAAATCTCGTGTAAAAACAGCAATCAAAAAGGCTAAACTAGCTGTTACAAGTCACGCAGAAAATCAAAATGAATTAGTTGCAAAAGCTCATAAAGAAATTGCAAAGGCAAAATCAAAAGGTGTTTTCCACAAAGGAAAAGCATCACGAAAAATTTCTAGACTTCATTTGTTTGTTAATAAACATCAAAAAACAACAGTTTAATCTCTTTCCTGTTTTAATAATAAATTTTTGAAAATTTTTCGAAGCTCAAAATAAAAAAACCCTTTAAATTTAAAGGGTTTTTTTATTTTATAGATTATTTTTTATTACAAATTGTCGAAGCGAATTTTAATAGAAGGGCCCATTGAAGCTGAAACAGTTAAGTTTTTAAAATAATTTCCTTTAACTGAATTTGGTTTCAATTTACGGATTAATTGTAAAAGGGTTTTAGCATTTTGGACTAAATGATCGGCTTCCATGTTGGTTTTTCCAATTAATGAGTGAATAATTCCGTATTTGTCAGCACGATAATTTGCTTTACCTTTTTTAATTTCAGCTACAGCTTTTTCTGGTGTTGGGGTAACTGTACCTGTTTTTGGGTTAGGCATAAGTCCTTTTGGTCCTAATTTCTTCCCGTATCTTCCTAAAACTGGCATTAATTTAGGCTCAACAACAATAACATCAAAGTCAAAATTATCAATTTTTAAATTTTGTTCTAGTTCAGCTGTTGAATAAATTAAATCAGCACCTGCTTCTTTAGCTTTAGTTGCTACCTCTGATGAATCAGTTGCAACAAGCACACGTACAGATTTCCCGGTTCCATAAGGTAAAACAACAGAACCTCTTAATTGTTGGTCAGCTTTTCGAGTATCTAAATTAAGTCGAATAGCTAAATCAACAGAGCCAGAAAATTTAGTATATGATGTTTTTTTAACCAATTCCATTGCCTCTTCAAGTGAATAATAATGATTTTTATCAACTAATTCACGAGACTGAGCTAATTTACGTGAAATTTTTTTCATTATTTAACTCCTTGTAAAAATTCTTCGATACCTTCAACTTCAACGCCCATTTGTTTGGCGGTCCCATAAACTGTAAGAATTGCTTTTTCAATATTATCAGTATTTAAATCTGGTAATTTATATTCTGCAATTTCTTTAAGTTGTGCAAGAGTAATTTTAGCTACTTTTTCAGCTTTAGATTTTTTAGATCCAGATTCGATTTTTGCAGCTTGTTTAATTTTGTAAGAAGTTGGGCTTGTAAATAACTGAAATTCAAAGCTTTTATCTTTAAAAACAGTAATTTTTACAGGAACTGGTTCGCTTCCACGATTTTTTGTTTCATCGTTAAATTTTCTTGTAAATTCAGGCATTACAATACCAAGACCTGCAAGAGCTGGTCCGGGTTTTGCTTGGCCGGCATTGAATTGCAATTTTGCAACTCTAACTACATTTTTTTTTACCATTTCGAGCATCCTTTTATTTTTTAGTTCTCTTAGTGGTTAACGGTTTTAAACCTTCCACAAAAATTTATTTAAAATTATACCACAAAAATTATTTATTAGATAATTTTTGGACTAAAAAAACCACAACGTGTGGTTTTTTTCTCTAAATTAGTGTTCAGCGACAAAAAGGTGTAAAATTTTTATAAATAAAACAACAATTTCGTCAACTTTGACCACTGAAGACCATCAATTTAAAATTTTAATTTTAACTCAATTTAAGATGTTCCTCGATCTCATTGTTTCTAACCTCCGTAAATTTTTACCATTAAATTTTACCATAAAACTATTAAAAATCCAAAAATCAGTAAAATTTGCATATTTTTACAAATCAAGATTTTGTATGACATGCAAATTTATTTTATGATAAATAAGATTTTAGAAGTCTAAACAAAATGAGGAAAAAATTACAAAAGTGTGCATTTAAATAAAAAACAGCGAATTTTCGCTGTTTTTTGCACTAATAAGCCGCGTTCTGTATTAGTCAACCATTTATCTAGGTCTTTTACAACCTTCCAATTTAAGTTCGTTTCCCAAATTGGATTCCCCTACCAAAATTTAGGTTTCTAGCTCATGGAGTTTACCGCGTTTCACTTTATTTGTTAGGATTTTTTAGGAGTGAACAATGATTATAAAAAATTTATAAAATAATAAACAAATAAACTCGTCTCTGTGGCACTTGTCGTCTAGGCTTGGATTTCTTAGATCCAACATGAACACTACTACCATCGCAGGTAGTGCTAGCGCGGACTTTCCTCAAGTATTTTTAAATTAAAAACTTAAAAATACCAGCGGTTGACTTGTGCAAAATTAAATTATACCATACTTTAAAAATATTTGGTATAAAAATTTAAAAATTATTTACGTATATTTAAAGCTTCGATTGTTTCTTTGTAAGTTTCAAAACTTTTTTGTTTTAAATAAGAAAGTAATTTTTTACGTTTATTAACTTTTGCAATAAAACCTCTCATTGAGTGTTTGTCTTTTTTATTATTTTCAAAATGAACTTTTAATTTTTCAATATCTTCAGTTAAAATTGCAATTTGAACGGCTGTATCACCGGTGTTTTTAGCGTTTTTTCCAAACTTTAAAATTAATTCTTGTTTTTTCGCTTTTGAAATCATTTTAATTCCTTTAAAAAATAAATAAATAACAAATTTAAACCTAGCAATAATTCGCGAAACTATTAAAACCAAGCATAAATTTAACAAAAAAATCAGGCAAATTATTCGTCTAGATCGATATCATTGCATCCACAATGACTATCGTCTTCTAAAATGCCAGAATTTAGTGGGTCTGTTGGGCATGCATCAGAAAATTTTACCATTTCATAAAATTGTTTAGGATCTAATGATGCACCACCAACAAGTATACCATCAATAAGTTCTGAATTTAAAAAATCTGCATAATTTTGCGAGTTAACAGAACCTCCGTAAATAACTTTAACATTTTTGCCAAATTCTTCTTTAATTAAAGACGAAATTTCATTGGCAATTGCAGCAGATGCTGTTTTTCCGGTTCCAATTGCTCAAATTGGTTCATAAGCTATTATCGCTTTTTCGAAATTTAGCACGTCTTTTACGGCATTTATTTGTGAAATTATAACTTCATTAGTTAATTTATTTTCATATTGTTCTAATGTTTCCCCGACACAAAACACGGGAGTTATGCTGTATTTTTGTGCTTGTCAAATTTTTTGAGCTAAAACTTCATCAGTTTCATTAAAAAACATTCTTCGCTCAGAATGACCAATTATTATGTAACTAACACCTAAATCCTTTAACATTTTAGCGCTAATTTCGCCTGTGTAAGCTCCAGATTCGAACTGGCTAACATTTTGAGCAGCTATTTTTAATGTTTTAACTTGAGATTTAGAAATTTCACTTAATAAAGTAAAAGGAGGGGCAATCGCAAACTCCATTGTTTTAGCGACTTTTTCTGGATTTTTGTTAAATAGTGCGTCAAATTCAAAAAGGAAATCATAAAATTCCTTTCTGATTTGATTCATTTTTCAATTCCCGATAACAATTTTTTTCATGATATAAATTAAAATTATAACATAAATTAGCCAAAATAATAGTGTTATTTTTTAAGTTTCACTTTAAATAAAAAAAAATTTTGGCACTTAATTGCCACGAGTGACAAAAATATGTTATAATTATTTTTGCATTAATGTAAAAAAATAAAAATAAGGAAGAAAAAAATGGAAATTAAACTTGAAAATCTTGAAAAATATGCAAGAAATTTAACCAAATTAGCAAAAGAGAACAAAATCGAACCTGTAATTGGGCGAGATTCTGAAATTAGAAGAATTATAAAAATTTTGTCAAGAAAGACAAAAAATAATCCCGTTCTAGTTGGCGATCCTGGTGTTGGAAAAACAGCAATTGTTGAAGGAATGGCGCTAAAAATAATTGCAGGACAAGTTCCTGATAATTTAAAAAATAAGCAAATTTTTGAACTTGACCTTACAAGCATTCTCGCTGGTGCCTCATATAAAGGTGAATTTGAGCGAAGAATTAAGGCGATTTTAACTGAAATTGAACAAAGATCTGATGAACTTATTATTTTTATTGACGAAATTCACTTATTAATCGGAACAGGTTCATCTGGATCTGATTCAATGGATTTTGCTAATATTTTAAAACCAATAATGGCTCGAGGTGGGATTAAATTAATTGGTGCAACAACAAATTCTGAATATCGACTTTATATCGAAAAAGATGGAGCACTCGAGCGAAGAATGCAAAAAGTTGAGGTTTCAGAGCCTTCGGTTGTTGATACTATCAATATTTTGCGCGGAATTAAGGAACGATTTGAAAATTTTCACCAGGTAAAAATTCTTGACTCAGCTTTAATTTTTGCTGCCAAAATGGCAAATAGATATATTTTTGACCGTTTTTTGCCCGATAAAGCCATTGACTTGGTTGACGAAGCGGCTGCTTCTTTAAAAGTTGAAATTAATTACCAACCAGAAAAGCTTGAAAAAGCAAAGCGCGAATTAATTAATTTGAAAATGATGGAAATTAATTCGACAAATTCGGACAATGAAGATCTCAAAAAACAAATAATTGAGGTTGAAAATCAGGTTGATCAAATGCAAAAAGAGTGAAACGACTCGCGAAATTTAGCTTCAAAAATTGCAAATTTGTCAACAAAAGTTGAAGAATTAAAACACAAACAAAACACACTAATGGACCAAGGTGATTATCAGGGCACTTCGCAAATAAAGTATGTAAAAATTCCTAAAATTATGGAAGAATTGGAAAAATTAAAGGAAAAACAGACTGAATTTTCAAACGTTCTTGATGAGAATCATATTGCAAAAGTTGTCTCAAATTGAACTAAAATTCCAATTGGCAAACTTTTAGAATCCGAAAGTCAAAAATATATTAATTTAGAGGAAAATCTTAGAAAAGTCATTAAGGGACAAAATCAAGCTTTAAAATCAGTTTCAGAAGCCATTTTAAGATTTAAAGCAAAAATTAATGACGAACAGAGACCAATTGCATCCTTTTTATTTGTAGGTCCTACTGGTGTTGGAAAAACTGAAGTTGCCCGCGCACTTGCTCAAAATTTATTCGACAATAAAAATCAAATTATTCGGCTTGATATGTCAGAATATATGGAAAAACATAGTATTTCTAAGCTAATTGGTGCTCCTCCAGGTTATACCCGAGTTTCCCAGTTTTAAGACAAAAATTCACTTTTTAGTGAATATAAATATGAAGAAACACCCGTAAATCGGTGTTTTTTTAATGTAAAACCTTAATTTTATAAGTAGCATTTGGTAGCATTTTAAGTAATTTTATGGTATAATTATAAATTATGAAAAAACAAAAATTAACTAAGTTGGTTTAGTATCGATGTTGCAAAAATTAAGACAAAGGGTTGAATTTAACACTTTAGATCAGCAAATTATATTTAAAAAACACGATGGTGTCCCTAGCGATCCAAACATTTGAAATAGATATGATTTTTACTTTGATATCTTAATAAATCACTAATAAAATTGTAACCAACTTTTACCAAAAAACTTAAAAAAGTCCCTAAAACCGGATACTTTTTTAAAATTACCTTATGAAACTGGGAAACTCGGGATATGTCAGAATATATGGAAAAACATAGTATTTCTAAGCTAATTGGTGCTCCTCCAGGTTATATTGGCTTTGAACAAGGCGGAATTTTAACTAACAAAATTAGACAAAATCCATATTCAATTGTTCTGGTTGATGAAATTGAAAAGGCTCATCCTGAAGTTATTAATATTTTCTTACAAATTCTTGATAACGGCGAGCTTCTTGATAGCAAATCTATAAAAGTAAACTTTCGCAACACAATTATTATTTTAACTTCAAATATTGGTGCTAACAAAATTCTTGAAGGTAAAAAAATTGACGAATCTAACATCAAAAATGAATTATTAGTATATTTAAAACCTGAATTTATTAATAGAATTGACGAAATTATTGTCTTTAACCCTTTAAATCACGAGGTAATTTCTGAAATTATCCACTTAGAACTTGATACTTTCAAAAAAAGATTAATAGAAAATAATTTTGAGATAGATTTTAATGATTCTGTTATTGACTGAATTATTCAATCTGGTTATGATAAAAATTTTGGTGCTCGTCCTATCAAAAGATTCATCAAAAAAAATATAGAAAGTTTTATTGCTCAAAAAATAGTTACAAAAGAAATAACAGAAAATTCCAAATATAAACTGTTTTATAAACAAAATAATCTATATTTGGAAAAAGAAAAATAATCCCGAGTCTCCTAGTTTGATGAATAATCTTAAAAAGTGTCCGGTTTTTGGGTGCTTTTTTAACTTTTTTGGCAAACACAGGAAAAATAACTATCAAAGCAAAAACACTTAATTTTAAATCTGACTATTACGAAAGAAAAAATACAACTACTATTTAAACTCAATGCAAATAGAAAACTCGTTTTTATTTAAATTGAGCCTAAAAAACATATGAAGTTTTGAAAGAACAATAACTAAAAGCCCTAAATTTATAGATTTCTAAACGGTTAAATTTAAGGCATTCCATCATATTTAAAAATATAATGGATAATTCGCATTTTCTGATTTTTTTATGACAAAAGCATAACTCATTCCCCCTTAATTCAATATCAAAATTTATTAATTATTCTTAAGTGAGAATTATTATAACACAATTTTATTTTAGACCAAACATTTTTTTTTTTTTTTTGCAAAAGGTTAATTTCAAAACTATAAAAATTAAGGTTTTAGCCTCAAAAAACACGGATTTAAGGGTATTTTTGCATATTTATATTTACTAAAAAGTTAATTTTTGGCTCTAACTGGGAAACTTAGAAATAACAAAAAATTCCAAATATAAATTACCTTATAAACAAAGTGATTTATATTTGGAAAAAGAAAAATAGTTTTATTTTAATGCTGTTGCAAAGGCCTTTTCAAAATCTTCTTTTTTGAAAAATTGATTATTAAATTGTATAAAATATCTAAACAAAACCTCTGATTTGTCGGAGTTTTTGTTGTTTTCTTCATCTCCAAAATGAAGGGTTAAAGTTTTTGTTGGGGTTGTTGAGGAAGCGGGTGAAGAAGTTGTTGAACTAGTTGGAGCGGCTGTTGTGGTTGCTGGGACTGTTGAGGTTGTTGAGGTTGGAGTTGTTGAGGTTGTTGAGGTTGTTGAAGAACCTGAATCTGAAGAAGTAACTGAAGTTGTTGAAGAAGTATTCTGAGTAGATCAAAAGTTTTTTTCTAATTCAATTTGGGGTTGATCTTTTGATTTAGGAGTTGCAATTTTTACAATTATCTTTTGAGAATTTTGAGTTTGAGTTTGAGCCCCCGAATTTGAAGGTGAATTCTCATTGAGAGCATTGTAAGAAAGAACAAAATTAGTAAATTGGCCTTCATCAACAGGCAAAATACCAATAATTTTTTCATTTTGAGTTGTATTTGTGCTAGTTGATCCAATTTCTGCCTTTTTTGAAACACCTATTAGCCAAACTGGCGTATTATCAGGAATTGAGTCTGAATTTGTTATACTTGAACTTGATAAATCACTTTTTTTGGATAGTTTTTTAACTCAAATTAAATTAGGCTCTTGATTTGCTTGTTGACCAGAAGTTCCACTTTCTTCCGTAACAAATTTAAGGACAACCTTATATTGGTTAGGTTCTAAGTTATTTTGGACTGAGAATGAATAAAAAAATGGATTATTTTCTTCAAAAGCTACAATATTTTGAGTATTTTCATCACTTTTATAAAACAATTTTAAATAATTGTCGTTTAGACTTGGATATAAAATTCCTGAATTTCTGACGAGTTTAACTTTTTTATCTCGCTTTTTTGAAGAGTCAAGGCTAAGTTCAACTTGAGGATTTGTGATTGATTTTAGGCCTTTAATTTCTGAGTGAAATAAGTTACTTTCATCAGATTGCTCAACATTATATCCACCAGATCCGTCAATAAAAAAATTTGCTTGATTTTCTTTGGCCAATAATAGTTGAGGATTTGTTGGTGACAGACCGCTTATTTTTATATCTTTTTGGCCTAAAATTTTATTAAATCTATCATAAATACTAATTGTTATTGTTAATTGGCCGGTAGAACTTTCGAAAAATAAATTATACTTAACACCGTAAGAAAAAATTTGCTTAGAGTTAATTATATCATTCATTTTAGCAAAAATTTTTGATAAAACTTCTTCAGGTTTATCATTTTCATCAGTTTTTTTTCAGGCAGGAAATGTTAATGAATCTTTAAAAAAGTCTTTAAATCACGTAACAATTGCTCTTTGACTAGTTAAACTATCATAAGTTGGACTGCTTTCTAAATTAACAATTTCCAAGCCTTTACTTGTGTTTCTATTCTCTTGAAAAGAATAAAAACTAGCATTAATTGACCTTAAATTATTAATAACTTCAGCGCCATCTAAATAATTGAACTTTTGCCTTACAATGTAAAGATCATTATCCTTAATCACAGAATCCAAATATCTTTGTGCTAAGTTTTTGAAAGGTTTTAAAGTGTAAATAAAATTAAATTTACGGTAATTTTCTTGAGTTTGAGCATCATTTAGATTTTCTTGACTTGAGTTTTCAGAATTATTTGGGTCAGTATCTTGAAATAAAGATACCTGATTTTGAAGGGTTTTTTGCTCTTGGACAGGTGAGTTTTGTTGTAAATTTGATACACTTATATTGTCAGGAGTTGACTGATTTTGGGCTAGATTTTCAACTTGTTTAGCCTTAAAATCGATTTGAACCATAAGTTCAACTTCACCAATTCGGTCCATTTGAATATTTGTTCCAAACAGTCTTACATTAAAATTTGGTGCAGAATTTGTGAATAAATTCTGTAATTTTGATATATCAAAGAGATTGCTGTGATCGGTTTGGGACACCAAAAAAGTAGATAAAGATACATTTTGTGCAACAATTTCTTGAATTTTTTCATCTTTTAAGATGATAAGTTCATCATCAGTTTTAATTAAATTATTGAGATAATTAGTAACTTGTGCATAATCTAGTAAATTTGAAACCTTTAAATCAAATGTGCGAATTTTATTTTTATTTGAGTCAAAAATCCCAAAGGAAATTCACAAATTACCACTTGAGTCATCAATATTTTTAAAAACTATGCTGCCAGATAAGTCTGTTTCAAAATCAAAATGGGTGCCCTCAGGAAGATTTACTAAATTATCATTTGAGTCTAAAAATAAAAAAGAACCAAATTTTTCAAGGGTTTTTTTAGCATCTTTTGTATTTTTATACTCAGAATTTAGCACTTGAATAAGCGAAAGTGCATTTCATTTTTGGTTTATTTGTGCTGTTTGTAAAATAAAGGCGGACTTTTGTTGGTCAATATTAAAGTTTATAAATGGAATATCACCTTTTCCATTAAAGCCACGAATTGAATGCACTTTTGAATAAGTTTTATTTGTAAATTGATCATGAGCCGAAAAAACAACATTAATTAAATTATTATTAACAACTTTTGTAACTAGATCGTCATTTTCAACGTCAGATTTATTAATAGGGTTGATATTAAGTTTTAAAAAAGGATATTTTGAACTAAAATTGGTAAGGTTAAAAATTGTAGTAAGATGAAAATTAGATGTCGAATCACGAGATAAATCGAGAATTTGTTCGGCTGAATATTTAGAAAAATTCTCGTCAATTTGCATTTGATCAACAATTTTTTCAAATTCTTCATTTGAAAGTTGAATCCCTTTTTGATTAACTTCAGTTTTTTCTAAATTTCGCTGATCAACAACATCAAAATATTTTGACTCAACCAGTGAATAAGTTAAATAAGAAAAACCTAAAATTGCACCAATTGCAATAGGTCAAGTCGCCATAATCATTAAAGATCTGGTGTGTGAAACTTTTTTTACTTTTCTTACTATTTTAGTTTTTTTCATTTTTTCCTAATTTCGATTTAGCTGTCTTTTTGGTCTAATTACTGTAAAAATAAGCGGATATTTTGCTTCATTTTCTCCAGGTACAAAGGGGTCTAGATTATTTTTGAGTTGGGGTTGTGAATTCTGAGTTGTAGGTTGTTGAGTTTGTGGTGGTTGTTGAGGTTGCGGTTGCGGTTGAACTGGTTGTGCTGGCACGGTTGGAGCCGGTGGAGTTTGTGCTGGCGGGGTTGGAGCTGGTTGTGAATCTTGAGGGGCAGAAGGATTTTGCACTGAATTATCAGGATTATTTTGCTCATTATTCACAGTGTTTGGGATGAAAATTTGAGATTTTTCAGTAGAATTTAGATTTTTTACAGCAAATCTAATTTTCAAATTTCCAAATTTATCCTTGAAAACGCTATCTTTTTTATATACAAGTCCGTTGCCATTTAATAAAGGATAAATTTGAACAAAAGTAGAAAAACCAAAAAGTTTTTTAATACTTTCTAATGTTTCTTTAAAATCTTTATCTTTATTATTAAATTCAGAATGTAAAACCTCTTCAGCAGTTTTAGAAAATGTAAGTGCAGTTGCAAAATTAGACTCATCAAGCTCTAATTTTAAAAGATTTTGTGGAAAATTTAAGACAACATTAGACAAGACTTCAATTTCGCTTTGAGGATTTTGATCTGTAAAAACATCTAATTTTAATGAATTAATTGGGGTTCTGAAAACAATTTTATTATTTGTAGCAGAAGTGAAAATATAATAGTAACCTAAGTTAAAAATCTCTTTTTGGGGAGTAGTATCATTTTCAGAAGTTTGCTGATCAGCAACCTGAACTGGGTTTGGAGTTGAATTTTGGCCCTCAGAATCAATTTGTTCTGAGTTTTGATCGGCTAAAAAAACAATTTTATAAGAAAGATTTTCGCCAAGTGTTTCAAACTGCTTAACTAAACTGTTATTTTTATAAGTTTCTAAAAATAAATCAGAAAATGTTTGAGCATTTAAATCTGTTTGTGGCTGTCCATTTTTTTGGTTTAAAGCTTCAATTTTAGTAATTAAGTCGCTAAATTCCGTAATTAAATATTGATTTTGAAGATTTGAAACAATTTTTTCATTAATAGTTTGAATTTTTGGGGCTAAATTAGTATTAGGAGTTTGACTTTCTGAGTTTTGTTGTTGGTTTTCTTGATTTTCGGCTGGCTGAGAAGCTTGAGAACCTTGAGAATCTGTGTTGTTTTCAGTATTTCCAGCTTCTGTTTGCTGAAATTGGGTCGCTTGTGCGGCGACAGTTTCATTTTTTGGGGTTGAATCAAGACTTTGAGCTCCGGAAGTTTTCTGTTGGTCATCCAAAGTATCAGATTTTATTTCCGCAAGAGAATTAAAAAGAATTCTAAGATATTTTTGAGCTTCTTCTTTAGGCAAGGTAAAAATATTTTTTACAAAATATATAAATTCTTGATTATTTTCAAAAAAAGCACGAGTATTTGTGCTATTTTCTAGTATTTGTGGAGTTAGTGTTCTTTTAGAAAACTCAGAAATAGTTGGAAAATCGTACTTAAAAGTTCAAGAATTTAAAATTTGAGTTTCAGGAAAGTTAAGATTAAATTTTGAAGAATTTATTAAAATATTATAAATTTCTTCATGTGCATTTGAGTCAATTAATTTTTGAATTTCAGCTTTTGAAACATAATCAAAAGATGAAAAGGTTTCATCTTTTTTATTTTTATCAATAAGATAATCTAAATTAACAACTGGAATTTGGCTAAAATTTTTAGGGTCAAATGTAGAAACATTTTGGGATTCAGAATTTTTGAAATTTCTTAAAACAAGTTCTGAAGATTTAGTTAATTTTTCCGAACCATCATCATTAAGGGGATAAAAAATTTCAAACGGTATACGAACTAGCGATGACTGCTCGTCTGAATCAAGTTGAATTTTTTCAACTATAATGTTAAAGCCAAATTTTTGCTTGATTTTTGGATCTAAATCATCATAATCGGTAAAATCAAGTTGTAAATCTGAATTAATAAATGAATTAAGTGCTATTTTTGCTTCTTCAGATGTTTTTAATGCTTTTGTTGTTTCGTTATATTTAAGAAAGTTATAAACTCACGATATTGATTTTTGTGAAATATCAACTTTGTTGTCTTGATTTTGCTGTGAAAATTGATCGACTTTTAGATCTGTTAGTTTTGGAATTTGAATAAAAACTTTAGGATCAATAAAAGCAGACTTATTTTTAGCTGAATCAAAGAGTAAAAAAGTGAAATTTTTAGTGATATTTGTATTAAAATTTTTGGGGAATACTTCTTTGGCTTCCTCTGTGAAGCTAATTTTACCTTGTATTTCTAAAAAATCTGAGTTTAATTGCGAAGGTTGAACTCAAGTGTTTTTATTGTTTTTTATAATTTCTATTTTATAAGGAAAAATTAACTTATTTTTGTGTTTAATAGCAAAGTTTTTGTTAGTTAAGATTGACTGAAAGTCAAAGTCAAAAAAATCATGAACCTTTTTAATAAAACTTTCTGCACTTTGCTCAGAATTTGCCTCTGCTAAAAAGTCGCTTGCAAGCCAAATGTTAGGAGAGACTTTATTTTGCTCACTTCTAGAAAATGGTCTAATATTTTGAAGATTTATTTGGAGTGCTTGGTAAAAATTTTCCAGAAAAAAAGTTGAATTAGGACTTATAGAAATTTTGTCAGTTCTTATATCAGATTTTATAATTCTTGAGTGATTATGAGTTTTGAGTAAAAATTCAACATTAAATTGTTGGTTTGCATCATCTGGTTTGACATCTACAAACTCAAGTCAAATTCCGTTTGGCAACTTATATGGTTGTAATCTTTTATTTTCAACACTAAAAAGATCGAAAAAATCACCTTGGTTTGGTGAGTTTTGAATTTTTTTTCATTCATCTTTTAGTGAGGCATAAGTTGAAAAAGGAGAAACTTTTTGAGCATTAAAACTAAGAGCATTAATTTTAGTTATTGTTCTATTTAAATCCTCAACAGTTGTTTGATAAGAATTTTTTTTAATTAAGCCAAAACCATAAGAAATACCGACTGAAATTCCTAAAACACCAAGAAATGATGCGGATAAAGTAAGGCCTAGTAAAATTTTTGATTTTCTTGTTAAAAATTTTGTTTTGGAAAATTTCTTAACTATTTTCACTATATAGGAACCTTTTTTTACTTAATTCGATTAGTTAAAATTTTACCAACAATTGCACCATCATTTGCGGCAGTAACAATTTGTCTAATTTCTTTTGTAACAACATCACCAACAGCATAAACGCCAGGAATTTTTGACTGTCCGTATTTGTCAACTGAAATAAAATTAAATTTATCAAGAATTTCTTTGTGGTTTTTTTGTAAAAAGCTAGTAGCTGGTAAAAAACCAATGTATGGGAAAAGCGACTTAATTTCAAGTGTTTTTTGCTCACCATTATGATCAATAATTGCTGATTCAAGTGCGCCGTCTCCACGGAGTTCTAAAACTTTAGCATTAAATAAAATTTCAACATTTTTGTTTTTTTTGAGCTCTTCAATCAAAAGTGGCTCGGCGATAAATTTGTCATCACGAACTAGAACATAAACTTTTGAAGCTATTGAAGCTAAAAAACTTGATTCCTCAACAGCAGAATTTCCTCCTCCAATAACAATTGAAGGTTGGTTGGCATAAAAAGGACCATCGCAAACAACGCAATAAGAAACTCCTTTACCTTCAAAATCAAGGTAATTTTTAATATCTAACGGTTTTCTTTCAACCATTCCGGAGGCTACAACAACGGATTTTGCTGTGAAAGTTTTGCCGTTTTTGCAAACAACTTTATGGTCAAAAGGTGAGTTAGACTCAATATAATCAACATCGCAATAACGGTGTTTTGTTCCGAATTTTAGTGAGTGTTTATACATTCTTAGCGCTAAAGATGCACCATCAATAAACTCATCTCCAGGTCAATTTTCAATTTTAGATTGTGAAACAAGTTTCCCACCTGGGGCTCCTTTTTCCAAAATTAGAACTTTTAAATTACCACGAGAAGCATAAAGAGCGGTTGTTAGACCAGCTGGACCTGCTCCAATTATTATTACATCATAATTTTCCATGACTAAACCCCTTAAGAATAAAATTTTAATGATTATAAATAATTATATAATATTAAATTATAAAAAACATTAAAAACTAATGTTTTTCGTTGTAAAATTTCAATTTTGCCTAAGCCTCTAAGATTTTTGGTTCTGATTTTGTTGGCTCAGAAAGGTTGCGATTTCATCTAATTCAAGGCAAACCAATATAGCGTCTGTTTTCTTTTGTGTATCTTTCAGAAAATGCTAATTTTAACTTTTTGTTTTCAATTTTTACATAGTAATTTGTGAAAAATTGAAAGCGGATGAACAACAAAATTCCCAGAATTATCATTAAAATTGCAATTACAAAATAATAAACATATGATTCTTGCCGTAAAAATTCCATAGAAGCCCGAACAATTCCGTAATATAAAATGTATAGCGCCCCTGTTGAACCTGGTTTGAGTCATGAAAAAAGATTTAATACTCATACAATTACCAAGTAACCAAATAGCGAAGTTAGTGATTCATAGAAAAATAATGGAACACGGAGTTGACCATTTGGCGCATGTTTATCGGCAATAAACATGTTTTTTCGAATAAAATCACCTAATCAATTTACGGTTTTACCTTCAGGATCAAGAAATCCATAGACTTCGTGATTTGTAAAATTTCCTCATCTTCCTAAAAATTGGCCAATTAAAACCGCCGGCAAGATAAAGGAAAAGCCTTTTCGTCAATCAAAACTAGCCCGTTTTCGATAAGCATAAATTAAATTTGCAACAGTTGGAAAAATAACACCTCATTGAATTGAAAGTCCGCCTTGGCGAATATTTCATCACTGTTGTAATGATGTTAAATCACCTACCACTAAACGCTCAAGAATATATCCAAAACGTGCTCCAACAATAGAAATAGGAATTGTGATAAAAATCAGCGCGGCTAAATGATCAAATTTGTAACCTTCGCGTTTTCAAAAAAAATAAATTGTGATAATTGACGCAACCATACCCAGAACGACTGTGAGGGCATAAATTGGAATTCAATCCTGAATTAACCAAAAAGCCTCACCTTCTTTAAAAGGGCGTTCATTTATTAGGTCAGCGGGAATTTTTGTAAGGTTATTCATTGTTATTCCTATTTTATTTTGTCTTATAAATTATACCACTTTTTTTATTTTTAAAAAATAAATAAAAAATACACAAATAAATGTGCATTTCTTGGATATGTAAATAAAAATTAATTTTTAAGTTTTTAAGAAAATTATGAAAGGCTTTGAAGATGTTTTTCTAATTGTTCAAAATTAATTTGATCGTGAACATCAGAATTAGGTTCAACAACTAAAACTTTTCCTTCAGAGTCAACAATAATATAACCACGATTTAATAAAAATACATCATCAATTAAAAATCCAGTAGCTAATCCAAAACTACGCAAACGATAGTCAGAATATATCTCCATATTTTCGGATAAATTTGCATTTTTTCACTGAGCAATCGCAGAAGGAAGATCTAGTGAAACTGAAATAAATCTAAATTGTGAATATTTCCTTGATAAATCACGGATGGATGTTGTTTGTTCATCACAAATTTTGGTGTTAATTGACGGAAAAATTGAGATTAGCGTTGTTTTTCCAAAATTTTTAAAGTCAACAACATCAAAATTTATATCACTAACGGTAAATTCTAGTTTTTCTCCTGGTTGTATTAACGATGAAACTAAATTATATGCTTTGTTCTTGAATTTTGTTTGCATCTTGTCACCTTTCGTATTTTAAAAATAATTTTTTGGCGGGGGTTAAAGGATTCGAACCTTCACTGATGGGTTTGGAGTCCATGGTACTGCCATTATACTAAACCCCCTTTTTTCCACAATCTAATTAAATTATACCCTAAAAAGTTATAAATAAAAACTAAATGCTAAATAAAAAATGTTTATATTTACAGGAAAATTAATATCCTAACCTATTAAATTTTTAGCTAAATTAATAGAAAAATTCAAACAATTACTTTTTTATCTATGGCTTTGATTCTATCGGTTTTATAAATTTTTTCTTCTAATTTATATGATGGTAAAATTTTTTATTGTTTTTTAACTTGTACTTAATATTATAAGATACAATAATGTTAAATTATAAAAATAATGGATATTAATTAAATTAACATGATCCAAAAATTCTACATGCGCTATTTGGAATTGTTTAATAGAAAATTTCTTCATATTATTGTCTTACCTTTTATTTTTTATCTAACAATAGTAATTATATTTATAATTTCATTTAGTAAAATTGAATTTATAAATACCAACGGTGGATTATTTCTCGTAAGACTAGGTTCCTATTTGATTTTTATTTCGCTAACAATTATTATCTTCAGAAATTTTTTTAGCTTGTTTTCTTTATATAAAAAACAACGACTTAACACGGAGTATCAAGACTATATAGTTGAAGTTGGTTTGTGATTATTTGCAAATTCTCGTTGATATTTTAAGAAAACTAATAAAATTAACAATGCTTCTTACTTGCAGGGGAAGGAAATAAACCCCGAATTGAAACAATTTTTATCTAAAATTATTTATAAAATAAGTAAATTTGAGTTATGATTTGCAACTTTTTGCTTTAGTTTTTCAATTTTAACATTTATTTTACACGAAATTTTCTTAACTCTTGTTTTTGGTAATAAGAATTTTGCTATAGATTTTACCCGAGATACAGGTGCGCTTATAAAAGTCGATAAAAATTATATTAATTTATTGACAATCATTTTAGTTATTATTTTTTCTATTACTATTTTGTTGTTTTTTTCTTTTTACTTTTTTATTTTTTACAACAATAGAAATTTATCGAAAATTTATAGATTGATTTCAAATTCCTTTGTCAACCATATTGAATTAATCACAAAAACTTTTAATAAGTCTTTGTTTGGAATTTATTTAAAAATAAATAAAAAATAATTATTCAAATTGCTAATGGGTCTGTCATTTGTTATGTTTTGTGACAAATATTTGTTTATTTTCCAAAAATGTCCATTTAAAAGATTTGAAAAATTAATTTAGGTTGTGTGGGAACGTGAGTCTTTACATAACGAATAACCTGAATTCCTAGATTATTATATAGTCAATAAAAGAATGTTATAATCTCATTAATAGAATCAACTATTAATGAGATGCTTTGCAAAATAAATGCTTCAACACTTATTAGGTCAAAAGTTTTTAATTAAATAAAGACTAAAAGCACAACTATTTTATATAAAGTGTTAAGCAAAAACTCTTGATTGTTATTAGAATAGATTAAAATTTGGTTTTTATTTAAATTTTCGTTAATTTTATATTTTAACGATACAGCCTTTAAAACTTTTATAAAGGGGAATGACTTATTAATTTCTATAATTTCGGTGTCTCAATTTGGTGAAATTTTTGAATTAAAAATTATGTTCTGTTTATTTATCATTTTGAAATTATCAAAGAAAAAATTTACGTTTTCCAAGCAGATTTCATTTGAAGATAATACATTTTTAGACCTGTTTAGCGAGTTAATTTTACTTATGATATTATATTTGTTCTTCAAAAAATAGTCATTTATAACCATCAAATTATTAAATAAGTTTCTTGAATTCTTATTTAAATGGAAAAGTGATTTAATTTTTTTTGACAAAAACTTATTACCTTCAATAGAATTTATCAATTCAAATTTATATGCGTTTTTAGGAAATCAAATTAATTCTATATTGTCTCTTAGAAAAAAATCAAAAATAAAATTATTAATAATAATGCTTAGTAAATTTTTCCTAATAAATGCTCTTGTTTTATGAAATAGCAACTTATTTTTCAAAATAATTTTTAGATCTTGTAAAGTTATAATGATTTTTTGGAAATTTAGTTTGTCTGATCCTAAAAAATGATTGGATAAAACTGCTGAAATTTGAAATATTTTAACCAAAATAGCATATTCAGGTTTTACAAAATAAAGATTTTTTTTAATTTTTTTGTAAATATTAGGTTTTAAAAACTTTGCCAAAATTATCTCGATAGTTAAATCTAAATTTTTAAATTCAAGTTTTTTAAAAAAAGGTGTGCTTAATTTTACATCTAAATTTTTGTTTTTATTGAGTTCAATCATTAGTTTTTGATTTAGAAACCTTAAACTTTTAATCTTTTTAGAAAAAATTATTAAATCTAAATCACTAGGCTTTCTTTCTAATATCCCATAAGAATTCAGGACAAAACTTCCTTGCACAACCTTTATTAAATTCTCGTCTTTATTTTGCGCTATATCAACATTATCTAAATTAATTATCATTTTTATGCCTCCCAAAAACTCAAGTAAATGTTTAGTTTTTTTACTTGAATTTGTCCTAAAAAAAGAAAAAAAACTTAAAATTATTATTGTATAATTTTAAACATAATTATAACAACGCGGAGGCAATAAAAATGAAAAATCTAGAACTAATCAATCTTTTGAGTTTGGGTAATGTTGTTGTTGCACAACCTTATGAAAATACTGATGTCAAACTCAAAAATTTAATCTCTAAATTTGAATCTAATATTTTAGACAAAATTCAAGACGAACACACAAAAAACTTGTTAATAACAGAGTTTGGGAATTTACTAGATTCACTTGACTCGTTTACTTATAAACAATTTAACTATATTTTTAGAGGAAGAGTTTTTAATAATCAAGATCAAAAAAATAAAACTTTCCAAAAACTTAGATCTACAAGCGAAATTTATAAAAAATTTCAAGAATTGAAAAAAACTAATTCTCGTAGAAGAGCGAGAAGAAGTTTGTTTAGTGAATACCAAAGGCTTACCGTCGAAGATTGAATTGATCGAATTCAACGGGCTATTGATTTAAATAATGCTTGATCTATTGAAAAGAACAATAATGCCGTTGCCTGAGGGGTTGGGGCGGCAGGAACTTTTGCGGGGACTGGCTTTGCTGTTGGTGCTGCGCTATTAACAGGCCCTATTGGTTGATTAGTAGGCGGGATAGCTTTAGCAGTTGGTGTAGTTGGTACAGCTAGCGCCGGAACGCAATTAGGTTATTCAGTCAACTCAGATTCGAAATCTTATAATTATTGAGAAGTTGCTCAAAAAATGACAAAGGAGCTTGATAGTTTAAAACTTATTTTTCGATTAATTAAAACTTCAAACAATACGGCTTTAGAAAATGAACTTAAAGAAGAAATTAGAAAAATTATAGATAATATAAATAATTTAAATAATAAAAATAAATTATTAGGATCAGGAAATATAATAAATTTTCAAGATTTTGATATTGAGGAAGTACTTGCTTGAGGGTATTAATTTTTCATGAAAGCAATAACTCTTCTTTTTAAATATCTTTTTTTAAACTGGGTAGTTAAATTGTTTTTCTTTTTAATTGTTTTTTTAGAAACATTTTTTTTAACACTCACTGCCGGTTACAACGATTTCCTTATTAATTATCCAAAGTTAAGTTCTAAAATTATTATTTGGGGTGTAATTTCAGCATTGCTTATTTTATTTTTATATTATTTAATAAAATATGTTTGATTTATAAAGAAATATAAAAAAGAAGCGTTAAATTTAACTAACAGTCAATTTGAAGAAAAATATGAAAAATTATCGTTAGAACCTCGTTGATGAATTATTATTCGTGATATGTGGAATTATCCTGATGAGATTGAATTCAAGAAGGAGAAAAAAATCTTTTTATTTCACGTTCATTATAGAATCTTTATTTTGCAAATAATTTATATATTTATTTCATTTATTTCCTTGGCGATATTAACAATAATTATTGCAGTTCTTCCTATTAAAACTGCTTATTTCTCTATTCACTTTGCGATATTTGGGTTAGGTTTCATCATCATTGTTATAAGTCACTTTTTTTTACATAAAATATCAGTTCTAGTTATTAAAAACACAATTGAAGCAGTTTATAATAAATACAAAAATTCAATTGCAAGGTTTTTTATGCCGAAAGTAAATATCAAACCGTAGTTTTTAATGTTTAGTCGTTTGCTTGAAACGGGAGTGTTCATAATTTGATGAGATAATCTTAAAAAGTGTCCGTCTTGGGCACTTTTTAACTTTTTTGACAAAAGTTAATTACCTTTTTTATTAGTGATTTAATAAGAAATCAAAGTAAAAATCATACCTATTTCAAATATTTGGTCAATAGGAACGCCATCAAACTGGCAAACTCAGGAAAAATAACTATTCAAGCAAAAATACTGAATTTTAAATCTAACACTCACGAAAGAAAAATCTACTTATTAATCAAATAAAGTAAACTAAAAAAGCTAAAATTTTAACTTGAAAAGCAAAATTATGAAATTTTTAAACAACCTTTTTTAGTTAAAGCGACGGCCAAAAATCAATTTATGGGTAAAATAACAAAAATCATAAAAAAATACAACTGCTATTTAAACTCAATGCAAATAGAAAACTCGTTTTTAATTAAACTTAGCCTAAAAAACATATGAAGTTTTGAAAGAACAATAATCAAAAGCCTTAAATTTAAAGATTTCTAAACGGGTAAATTTAAGGCATTCCATCATATTTAAAAATATAATGGATAATCCGCACTATCTGATTTTAGTATGGCAAAAAACATAACTAATTCCTCCTTAATTCATATCAAAATTTATTAATTATTCTTAGTGAGTGTAATTATAACAGAAATTTTTTTTACACCAAACATTTTTTTTTTTTTTTGCAAAAGGTTAATTTTAAAATAATAAAAATTAAGACTTTAGGTCAAAAAATACTGATTTGACGGTATTTTCGTCTTTTTATTTTCACTAAAAAGTGAATTTTGCCATTAAACTGTCAAACTCAAGCATTTGTTTAACTTCAACAAAAGGGGTTATAAATTTTTGCAAAAGGAGCTTGATAAATTTACTATAAAAAATTATTTGTATATTTTAGTCTAAATTTAATTCAAAATAAAAGCCACGAGGTTAATCGCGGCTTTTTTACAAAAATATTCTAAAATTTAGAGACCAATTTTATTGTTTTTTGGTTGGTAATGATTTACCAACTAGCACTGGGAGTTGATTAATGTTTTGTAAAGGAACTTTAAATTGGAATTCTTTTTTATCTGACTCGTGAAGAATAACAACGATAATATCGGTATTTTTTATTCCTGATTGAGTTAAATAATCAAGATCAACGCTAGCAACTTTATCTCCAACACTAATATCTTGTCCAGCTTCAACAAAAACCTCAATACCTTGACCTTGAAGTTCGACAGTATCAATTCCGATGTGAATTAAAACTTGGGTTTTATTATCTTTAGAAGCAAATCCAATTGCGTGTTTGGTATTAAAGACCATTTTAATTTGACCATTAATTGGTGAAAAAATATCTTTTTTACCGGTGTTTCCAACACGAATAGCAAAACCTTTCCCTAATTTTTCTTCAGAAAATACTCCGTCTTTTACTTGTGCTAATTCAATTAATTCACCTGTTGCTGGAGAATAAATTTCTTCTGGCAAGTGGCAAGTTTTGTTTTCACACTTAGTCATTTCAACTTTTTCTGGCATAGGTTTAGCTGGTTTGTTTTTCAAAATTGCGTCAATTTCGTCTTGAGACATAGCTTTAATTAAATCACGTTGGGAATTAATTTTTGCATTCATTTGCTCAGCGATTGGCCCTAAAATTGCCTGAACATGGTGTTGTCCTTCAACTTTTATAGCAACAACGCCGGCAGCTTTTAATTTTTGTTCGTCAACAAGTGATAAATCTTTAATGTCATAACGAAGACGTGATGCACAGTTATTAAAATTGGTAATATTATCAATTCCACCATATCCATCAACGATCGCAAGAACTTGTGGGTCAACTGATGAGGCAGATTTTGAACTATCTTTACGTGCTAAATAATCAGATTTTGTAAATAATTTGGTAGTTGTTCCTCTTCCAGGAGTTTCAAGGTTTTTCCATTTGATAACAAATAGGAAAACAAAGTAGTAAATTGGTGCATAAGCAAGCCCTACTACTAAAACTCACCAGAAATTTGTACCTTTTTGGACAGGAACGGCTCCATAAATTAAAAGGTCAAGAACTCCACCTGAGAAGACCATTGGAATGTGAACTCCGGCTAAATTCGCAAACATGAAGGAAAGGGCCATCATAAATGCGTGGAATCCTCAGAAAAGTAGTGGAGATAAGAATAGGAATGTAAATTCAATCGGTTCTGTAACACCAGTTACAAATGAAGTTCCTGCTGCTGGAATAACAGTTCCTGCAGTAACTTTTCGATTTTCTTTTGGCGCTGCCATAATCATGGCTGCTGCAGCTGCTGGAAGACCGAACATCATTCCTGAGAATTTACCGTCAGCAAATCTACCAACTTTGAAACCATGGTTTTCTAAAAAGGTAAATAATGGGATTGAAACTGCTTTTCCATCTTCGGTGTAATCGATTGTGTTAGCAAATTTCAATAAATAAATTGAAGCTGTTGAGTCACCAACAAATTTATCTTTATTTTGAGCATGGTCAAGTAAAATTTCTTTAAGTGAATCACCAGGAATTACTTTACCGCTAGCAACTACTTCGTAAATTACTTGTGTTTGATTTGCAGCTTCTGTAGTTTTTTGAATAACTTCAATTCCTTGATCTTTTGCTCAGTCAGCGATAGTTGCACCTGCGTCTCCTCCGGCTGATGAGAATCAAAGTGGCGCGTAGAAAACATGGTGTAGACCAAAAGGAATTAGAGATCTTTCGATGTAACCAAAAATAAATGACTCAAATCCATAAGGAACTTTTGCAAGTGAAGCACCAAAGAGGTTAAGCCCAATTCCTATTCATGGTCAGAAAATTAGGAAAACAAAAGCTAAAAGCCCCATTACCGGAATTGTGATTAATGCAACAAATCTTTTACCTCCATAAAATGAAATCATTTGTGGTAATTGAATTGTATGAAAGCGATTATATAGATATTGAACAACAAGTCCAACAGCTATTCCACCAAAAACTGAGGTTTGAAGTGCCCTAAATCCGAGAGCACCACCAACAAGCCTTGTTAATCCGGCTGGATCACGTCCTGCACCAGAGAATAAAATAGAAACCCCTTTACCAATGCTTTTTTTAGCATCAGCAGGATCAGGAATATCAACATCAGTGATAAAGACTGTTTGGACTGATGAGAAAACAAGATATCCAATTAATGTTGCAAAAACAGCCACACCGGACTCATCGGTAAAGGCAATAACAAAGGCAATCGCAAATAAAACCGGTAAACCGGCAAAAACAGCATCACCTAGGGCTTGGATAAATTGCCCAAATTGTTTAAGGTTATGAAGCGATTCGGCGTTGTTTGCAATCGCAGCACCAACTCCTAAGAGCAGACCAGCAATGGACATAACTGAGATTGGAAGCATAAAAGCGCCAGATAATTTGGACAAAATTTTACGCAATTTCCCAGCACCAGAGTTGTTGGTGCTCTTTCTTATTTTTTCACTGAAAACTGATTTAAGTGAAATGGACATTTTTCTCCTTTCTTTTTTTATATATAAAATAATTAATTTGATAAATTGATAACGCAAAAAATCAAATTAATTACCATAATTTTACATTATTTTATAGGTTTTGCTAGAAAATAATTGAAAAATATATTTTTTTTCAATTTTCGGTAAGATTTGGCAAAACCTGCAAAAAAATAAAATAAACCGACGTTTTGTCGGTTTATTTTATGCAGTGTTTTTACTATTTATACAAGGTTTTTACTTGTTTATTCAAGAATTAATTTTTCGGCAATAATTAATTCTTTGATCGCTTTTGCGGCAGTAATTTCGTCTTCACCTGAAACTTCAATGGTAAAATTTGATCCCATTTTAATTCCAAGAGCCATTATATTCATGATTGATTTGGCATTACCTGATTTTTCACCAGATATGATTTTAATTTGTGATTTGAATGTTGTTGCTAATTTTGCAACTTTTGAGGCAGGGCGGGCGTGAAAACCAAGTTTGTCTATTACTGTTCCTGAAATTATTTCCATTTTTTTTCCTTTTTAAGAAATTAAATCTTTTTTAAATTATACATTATTTTAAAAAATAATGTATAAAATGTTAATAAAAAAAGCGCGTTTGCGCTTTTTCTGAGAATTTGGACAACCTGATATGGAGCAAGTGAAGGGAATCGAACCCTCACAGTCAGCTTGGAAGGCTGAAGTTCTACCATTAAACTACACTTGCCTTTGCAAAAAACAATTTTACCACAAAATTTTGAATTAGTAGAAAAAATATTTTTTTTTTTTTTTTATAGGTTATGACAAGCACGGCAACGCGCCTCGTATTCGGCGCTATCACCAATTAAGTTTTGCTTTTCTGATTTAACAAGGCGGGCTGTTGTGGTTGCAGCGCGTTTGCAAATTGTGCAAACCGCTTGTAATTTGGTGACATTTTCAGCAATTGCCATTAAATTTGGCAAAACACCAAAGGGTTTGCGACGAAAATCCTGGTCAAGGCCGCTGACAATCACGCGGATTCCCTTGTTTGCAATTTTATCCAAAAAGGGAATGATATCTTCTGCAAAAAATTGAATCTCGTCAATTGCAATTGCCCCATATTTTTCTTTTGCAAATAGATCTTTTATTTCCTGAGTTGTCTTAGCACTAAAAGTTGGAATTCTTAGACCTGAGCGCGAAACAATTTCGCAGTCAGAAAAACGGTTGTCAATTAAAGGTTTTATTACTAAAATCTTAATATTTGCATAAGTTAGAATTTTTATTCTTTTGATTAGTTCGTCAGATTTGCCTGAAAACATCGGGCCGGTAATAACTTCAATAATACCTTCGAAAAATTTTTTGTACATAATAAAACCTTGAAATATTTTTTCGTGAATGCTGTTTTTATTTTTTGATAAGGATTTAGAATTATACTATAAATTTTTAAGTTTTATTTTAAAGATTTATCATAAGGTATTCCAAGTGCTTTTGGCGCTAAATCTTTTCTGGAAGTAAGACCTAGAATTAAAATTGTAACTAAATATGGTGCAGCTTCAATAATTGCTAAAAAGTCACCAAAATTTCCGGCTAGGCTAATTGAAATTGTGTATAAAAATGAGAAAATTAAGCCATAAATTACAATTAAAATTATTTTTCAACGTCCCATAATTAAAATTGTTAGTGATAAAAATCCTAGCCCCTGAACGTCGCCAGTAAAAGAAGACCCCAGGTACTGGAAATAAAAAGCGCCTGCAATTCCGGCAATTAAACCTGAAAGAAAAACGCCAAGTCATTTCATTTTATTAACATTAATTCCGGCTGCAGCAACAGCGTGCGGATTTTCACCAACGGCTGAAAATCTAAGTCCAAATTTTGTTTTGGAAAAAACAAACCAAGTTACAAAAATTAATGCTGTTACAATTAGTAATTTTAGTGAAAAAATGTTCAAAAATGTTCGATGTGGACCAAAGGCAAGTTCATTTACTGGTGACTCAAAGCGACTACTATTTCCATAAATTTTAAGCAGTGCAAAAGCAATTGCTGGGGCCAAAATGTTAAGCGCTACTCCTGAAATAATATGATTTCCTTTTAGTTTTATTGTTAAAAATCCATGCAGTAGCGAAAATAATCCTGAAAAAAGCGCTGCAAGTGGGATTAAAATTAACTGCATCGCCATGTTTGAAACATCAAAAAGAATTGAAAAAAGACCATAAACTGTCGCCCCAATAATCATAACTCCGTTGATTGCAATGTTTACAACCCCAGCTTTTTCACTATAGAGTCCTGCTATCGATCCGGTTGTTATTATTGAGAAAAAAACAAAGAAAAGTGCTAAAATTGGAATAACTGTTTCTCAGGTCATTATTTTTCCTCCGTTTTTAAAGGTTTTTTAGCTTTTTGGTCTAATTTAAATTTTTCAATAATTTCAGATTTTAGACTACGAAACTGAAGGTGATGTTCAATAATTTGCTGTCAAAAGGCATTAAAATTATTTTTAGCATCAAAGTAACCTAATTCATTTAGTTCAATATTTAATTTACGCCTTTTTTGGTTAATTTGCTCAAAAAAGGCTAATTTTTCCTCAACATTTTTAGACTTAAGCGCCGAATCTAGGTCAAAATTGTTTTTTAATTCTTTCTTTTTTTGTTTTCAGATTATAGTGTTGTCATAATTCTTAATTTTTAAGTATGCTCTTTTTAGTAAAAAAAGTTTAATGTTTATTTTTTGAATTTTTCTGTAAATTCAAAAAATATTAACTTTTTGGTATAAAAATAAAGTTAAAAGTTCTGCTTTAATATTTTCAAAATTAGTAATTTCTGTTTGCAAATTCCTAATTTTTTCCTTTTTTTCAGGTTTTATGAACAATAAACTTAAATTACTGTGAACACGACTTGTTGGCTTAATTTTTATATTTTTTGCATTTTTAGCACTGAAAAATCGGCCTGTTCTAGATAAGTATCAAACATTCATCGTTCATTTTAGAGGCTTAAAATGAATGAAAATAACGGATATAGCAGATAAATACACTATAATTCCAATGATAATTTGAGTTGTTTGTTGATTTAAGGCGATTGAATGAGCCTCAAGTGCGTTTGTTCCAATTAGAAGAACTGAGTAAAAAAATGATATTGGAATTATTCCAAAAGGTGAGTTAAAGGCTAAAAGCGCTAATAAAATAGCATCAAAACCTTCTCGTGGCATTCCGGCCTGAAGTGTAAAGGATCTTCTGTAAAAAACATATCAGGCAAAACCGGCAATTCCGCCGACAATTCCTGAGAAAGTCATGACTGCTATAGTTGTTTTTTTGTTATTAATTCCGGCATAATTTGCAGCATCCTTATTTTGCCCGGTGATTTTTATTGAGAGGCCGATTGAAGTTTTTTGCAAAACGAACCAGATTAAAAATGCAAATAATAATGCTAAAAATAACATTATTATTGAAAAATTACGGGTTAAAAATATGGATGTTAAAAATGCCGTCTCGTTTATAGTTTGTGAAGTTAGTGTTGTGGTTTTAAATCCGATGTCAAGACTTGTTGATGTAAGGAAAAATTTACCAATATAAAAAATTATTCAATTTAATAAAATTGTTGAAATAACTTCATTTATTTTCAAATAAGATTTAAAAATACCAACTAGTGCCCCCAGAATTCCGCTTGTTAAAATTCCTAAAAATGCGGCTATTAATAGTCGAGCATAAATATTAATTGATGTTAAATTTAAGACAATCATCAAGGAAACTATCCCTGAAATCATCATTTGTGCCGGAAGACCGATGTTAAATAACCCTGATTTAAAAGGAATTGCAATTGCAATACTAGCAAAAATGAAAATTGACGTAATTAATAGTAAATTTCTAACTTCATTTCAGGCAAAAGCGATCTTAAAAACAATAGTATAATAAACTTTTAGCGGATTGTACCCAAATGATCAGATAAAAATAAAAGAGACTAAAATTCCAAAGAAAATTGCCCAAAAAGTAGACAAAATCTTTTCAGATAAGCTTTTAGAGGTGTTTTTTTCTAATTTTTTAAAGAAAAAATTAGAAAAAATAGAAAAATTAATTTTTTTCTTAATCATGATTTAAACCTGCCATTAGTCTACCTATTTTGTAACGGTCAATTTCATTTGCAAAATATTTTTTAGAAATTTGGCCTTTATTGATAACGCAAATTGTGTCTGCGAGGGCCAAAACTTCATCAAGCTCGTATGAAATGAGTAAAATTGTTTTATTTTTGCTTTTTTCTTCAAGAATTTTTTGATGAACCAAATTTATTGCCCCGATATCAAGTCCACGAGTTGGCTGAACTATTAAAAGTACTTCGTGATCAGTTAAAATTTCGCGGCCTAGAACAAATTTTTGTTGGTTACCTCCAGATAAAAGTCGGGAATTTTTTTGGCCAGTTTTATCACCTCTTACATCAAAAAGTTCGACAATTTTATCGTATAATTCTTGAACTTTTTGAGTTTTTATATATTTTTTTGAAACATATTTTTCATTTCTCATGTTTCTTATTATTGAATTATCTAAATTTGGCAAATCTAAAACTATTCCGTATTTATGACGGTCACTAGGAACATAGGAAATCAAACCAAAACGAGAAGCGGCACTTGAATTTTCCAGATTTATAGGTTCGTTGTTTTGGTTATAGACCAAAATTTTACCTGTTGAATGAATTAGACCTGAAATTGCAAGTTCGACCTCAAGTTGACCATTGCCTTCAATACCTGCAATTGCAAAAATTTCGCCTTTATGAATTTCAAAGTTTAAATTTTCGATTCTTTTATCAAAAGAAGCGCTAAGATTTTCAACTTTTAGTCCAACTTGAGTGAAATCTTTTTTAAGCAAATTTTTTGAGCTAACAACTTTTTTACCAACCATTGCTGAAGTCATCTCGGAAATACTGATGTTTTCAAGATTTTCAAAGTTGGCAACGACTTCTCCATGACGCAAAACGGTCGCAGAATTTGCAACCTGTTTAACTTCAGATAATTTATGTGATATAAAAATTATTGTTTTACCGGTTTTAATAAAAAATCTTAAAATGTCTAAAAAGGAATCAATTTCTTGTGGGGATAGAATTGCTGTTGGTTCGTCAAAAATTAAGATATCTGAGTCTCGATATAAAATTTTTATAATTTCAATTTTCTGTTTTACAACCACAGAAGCATCGCCAGTTTTTTGGTCTAAATCAAATTCAATATTGTAAATTTGTTGTATTTTTTTTATTTTTTCACGGGCAGATTGTCGATTTAGAACACCGCGATGACTAAATTCCTGACCTAAAATAATGTTTTCAAAATTAGTATAAGCATCAACTAGTTTAAAATGTTGATGAACCATCCCTATTCCCAAGTCACTTGCACGATTAGGGTTGTCGATAAAAGATTGTTTTCCGTTTACTTTTATTTGTCCCTCGTCTGGTGTATAAATTCCAAAAAGAGTAGACATAAGTGTTGATTTTCCGGCACCATTTTCCCCAATTAGTGCGTGGATTGTGTTTTTTTTAACTTTAAAGCTAATGTTTTTATTAGCAAAAAAGTTACCAAATTTTTTTGAAACGCCAATAAACTCAATTACATTTTCTTCTCTGTCCATTTAATTAAATTTTAGCAAAAAAAATTAAAAAATCCAGACAAAATAGCCTGGATTTTTTTCTTGATTTGAAAAAGCACTGAAATTATTTATTAATTTCAGAAACTAGTTGATTAATTCGAGCTTGTTGATCTTTGTCCATTTCTGGAACCCGAGTTTCCCAGTTTTAAGACAAAAATTCACTTTTTAGTGAATATAAATATGAAGAAACACCCGTAAATCGGTGTTTTTTTAATGTAAAACCTTAATTTTATAAGTAGCATTTGGTAGCATTTTAAGTAATTTTATGGTATAATTATAAATTATGAAAAAACAAAAATTAACTAAGTTGGTTTAGTATCGATGTTGCAAAAATTAAGACAAAGGGTTGAATTTAACACTTTAGATCAGCAAATTATATTTAAAAAACACGATGGTGTCCCTAGCGATCCAAACATTTGAAATAGATATGATTTTTACTTTGATATCTTAATAAATCACTAATAAAATTGTAACCAACTTTTACCAAAAAACTTAAAAAAGTCCCTAAAACCAGATACTTTTTTAAAATTACCTTATGAAACTGGGAAACTCGGGAATAAACTCAATTACATTTTCTTCTCTGTCCATTTAATTAAATTTTAGCAAAAAAAATTAAAAAATCCAGACAAAATAGCCTGGATTTTTTTCTTGATTTGAAAAAGCACTGAAATTATTTATTAATTTCAGAAACTAGTTGATTAATTCGAGCTTGTTGATCTTTGTCCATTTCTGGAATCTCTAATGTTTTGCGAACATCAGTTGAGTTTGCTGTTTTTTCCTCAAAATGTTTTTTTGTATCTTCGATTGCTTTATTGGCTAAAGTTTTATCTGAATCTAGTAGGGTTGAATCGGCAATGTCGACAAATTTATCCTTATATCCAAGTTTTACAAATGCATTTTTTTGAGATTGAACAAATCCGCCTAAATATTTTGAATTTGTTTTTTTAGTATATAGATCGGCAAGAACTGAAAAAAGTGAATATCCTAAATTTTTCAAAATTGATGTGAAAAATCTTCTTCGCGCATTTGTATAAACAAGTGACTGATCAGTATCAACCCCTATTAAAAAACGGTCATGATCTCCTGCAGCAATATCTGCAAAAATACCTGTTAGTGGACCGGCCACTGCTAGCAATGTTGAAGGAGAACCATTTGTCGCTAAACCTTCAAGTGTACTTTTACTTGATGAATTGACTTCAAAGTTTGTATCTAATTTGATTGTATTAGCGGTAATTTTAGTTTTTTTGGTAGGATTTGCGGCATTATATGCTTTAATTCCAGCCAAATATCCAGCAATAAAGTCAGTAACAGCGGCAAAAGCACCACCACCTACGGTTATTGCAGAACGTCTGTCTGCATTATTTGGATATTTAGCAGCTAAAAACGCTGCATTTGCATAACCTGCAATATATGCTGCTTCTTCAGATTTATAATTTAAACGGATGTATTGACCTTGCGGAATTACATCATCCAAGCCAGGTAAGTCAATTCCAATAACAATTATTTTTTTACTAATAAATGATTGTTTATTTTCTGGAATAGCAAGTCAAGATTGTAGAGCTTCATTATGTTGAAATCCAGAAAGAACTCAAATATTTTTATTTGTGTTAATTAAGGAATTATATTTTTGTGATAAACTATCAGTACTACTATCAATCGAAGTGATTTCTCCGCCTGTTATTGCAGCCATTTGTTGAATCGCCTCTCAACTTGACTGATTAAAAGACTTGTCAGTAACGGTTCCATCAGCTGTTACAATTGCCATATTCATTGCAAAATGTTTGGAAGGATCTGCTTTTGCTGCACTTATTTCAGCTTTACGGGATGAAACTAATTCAGAAATCTTGGAAACATCGGTTATTTTTTGTGTTTGGCCTGAACCTGGGTTGCTTGGTGTTTCAGGAGTTTTTTTACTTCCTTCATCATTTGAGTGACCATTACCGCAACTAGCAATAACTCCAATTACAGAAATTGGCATAACTAAACCTAGTTTTAAAAACTTGTTTCACTTAGTTTTCATATTCTCCTCTAAAATTTTAATAATGTTTTTCCCGAGTTTCCCAGTTTGGTGAGGTAATTTTAAAAAAGTATCCAGTTTTAGGGACTTTTTTAAGTTTTTGGAAAAATTTAATTACAATTTTTTTACTGATTTATTAACACATCATGGTAAAAATCATACCTATTTCAAATATTCGGATCACTAGGAACACCATCGCGATTTTTAAATGTTATTTGCTGATCTAAAGTGTTAAATTCAACCCTTTGCCTTAATTTTTGCAACATTGTTACTAAACCAACTTCAGTTAATTGACTGTTTTCAAATAATTTTTTATCAGCAATATGTTTGTTGATTTTAAATATTATAGTTTTTAAAATAACTAGTGAGATAAAACACAAAAGTGTGTGAGCTAGAATATGCTCGTCAATTCTTAAAAATACGGGGCGAATATTCAATAAACCTTTTAGACTTCTAAAATTAGCTTCAATATTCCACTGTTTTTGGTATTTTCCAACTATGTCTAAAACATTCAAATTTAGTATATTTGTTTCATAAACATAGTAGCCATCAAATTGTTTGTCTTTGTCAATTTTGCTTTGATCCAATTCAAATTTCATGTTTGAAATTTCCTTAAAATATTTAGGTTTTTTACCAAACAATTTGTTTACTTCAATAAAACCGTCTTTATTTTGTTTTTTAATAAAACTTTGGATTTGCTCCTCGCGAGCTTTTCTGTCTTTTATCGCTCTTTTTGTACTGTAAGTAATAATTCTTCTTCTAATATTTTCGGTGTATCTTTTATTCTTATAAGATGAATAAAATTCTTCTTTTTTATACTTAAAATCCGCGCTTACATTAACATAATCGCTTGGATCTAGTAAATAATTTTTAAATTTTTGAGTCCCTACCTTTGCATGATAAGAAATAATGAAATTATAGTTTCTTGATTCAAGAAATCGAATATTTGCAGCAGTTGACATACCACGATCAGCGATTATTGTCATATTTTTTATATTATATTTGGATTCAACATCTAATACAAAAGGGATTAATGTACTAGAATCGCCGGTATTTCCTTTAAAAACTTTAATATGAAAAGGAATACCATTTTTATCACACGCTAAGCCAATGACAATTTGATCTTCTTTGAATTTAGCATCTTTAGAATAACCAGGAATTCTTAATCCATTTCTTTCAAATGTCTCAAAATAGACTGTTGATGAGTCAAAATAAAATTCACTGTCCCTTTTTCCAAGTTCACTTGTTACCATTTTATTAAGACTGTCTAAAAGTTGATTTTGTGACTCAAAAACAAGATCTAAGAGTCTATAAAAGCTATTTTTGGAAGTATTTATTTGATTTGAGTAGTCATCCTTTTTATCAAAAGCATTAATAATGCTGCCAGGATCGGTGATCCGTTTTGAAATTAAGTAGTTAAAAATTTCTTTCATATTTTTATGTCTACTTTTAGGAAGTGATTCAAAAATATTGTGCTTTTCAATAAGTTTTTCAATTAATTCCCCGCCAACAAAAACCGAACCTTCGATTATGGTGGAATTTTTAATAGAATCAAGTAAAGCAATCTTGACTTTATGCATGTCATCTAAATTTGAAAACAATTTCAATTTTTCTTTGATAATTTGAATAGCATTTGGATTAATTTTTTCCAAATTTTGCACATTTCCTAAACTAAATCACCGTTTTGGAGATTTGCCATAACCTTGTGTTCAGCCAACATATTTATATAGTTTATCTTTCGAGTTTCCTCAAACATTAAATAAAACCAAATTTTGCTTTTTCATAATTTATAATTATACCATAAAAATTAATTTAAAAATGTAATTAAACGGAATTAATAAAAAATAAGGTTTTACAGTAAAAAAACACCGATTTACGGGTATTTTTGCTTATTCGCATTCACTAAAAAGTGAATTTTTGCCTTCAAACTGGGAAACTCAGGATTACCGCAACTAGCAATAACTCCAATTACAGAAATTGGCATAACTAAACCTAGTTTTAAAAACTTGTTTCACTTAGTTTTCATATTCTCCTCTAAAATTTTAATAATGTTTTTTGTTATTTTTTTATTATATCATAAAAAAACACATTTTTTTGCTTTGTCAACAAAAAAATGTGTTTGGGTTATTTTTGATATTTTTCTGGGAATTTTTCTTGCATTGTTTTAAGGAAATCTTCTTTTGAATAATGGTGAAAATCTTCATAAAGTTTAGTGCAAGTTTCAAATTCTTTAATCGCTTCGTCAAGAGAGATGAATTTTGAGACTTTTGTAATTCCGGGACGTTTTCAATTTTTATAATTGCTAAAAAAATAATGAATTGAATCTAATCACTCCTGAGGTAGATCGTCCATTGAATTAATATGATCTAAACGATAGTCATCATGATGAACTGCAATTAATTTTGTGTCAATCTCACCGTCATCTATCATTTCAAGGGCGCCTAAAATTCTAGCGTTTAGTTGTGATCCGGGTAAAAATTTTTGACTAGAATAAACTAAAAGATCTAATGGATCCCCGTCTCAATCCAGTGTCTCAGGAATGCTACCATAGTTAGCTGGATAAACAAAATCACCTCGAAGAATTCTATCAACAACTAATTTTTTAGTTTTGGGGTCAATTTCGTATTTGATATTTGACCCTTTGTCAATCTCAATATCAACTAAAATTACTTTTTTTTGCATAAAATCCTTAAAAAATATTTGAAAATAGAGGCTAAATTATATATTTTAACGTCTGCTCAAAAGTCTTAATATATTTACAACTAAACGAAGGAAAGAAATATATAAACCAAGTGCATTTCAGATTGATAATCTTAAGAAAACACGTTTAATTTCACGTTCACTATTGTAATTGGCTAAAATTACAGATGATTGATTTCTGATACTTCAAAACTCATATCCGATTGCTCCTAATGTAACTGTGATGGCAATAAGTGAATATAAGGTTTCTAAAAATGTAGAAAAAACATAAAGGGAAACAATGAAAAGAATGATTTCAATAACAAAACCAATCAAAATTAAAGGTAGTAATTTACCAAAATTGATAACTTGGAAATAACCTAAAATTCCAATTAGGCCCATTATACCACCAGCACCACCAATTGCTATCATTATATAGTTACCATTGCCTAAGACTAATTCAGTAGCAAAAATCAACGGAAGAATGATAGAATTAGCTATTACAAAAACAAAAAAGAGCAAAACAAGAACGAATGTTGGCGGGTTATCAGCTAACGCGGATTTACCTATATAATATGACAGCCCAAAATTTACTCCTAAAAGTAAAACAAGAAATAGTAAAATCCCAGTAGTTCTTGATGTAATAGGTCTAACTATTCTTAAATAAATAGCAAATAATGAGTCTATTGATAAAATTGCAAACGTAATTAAACCAACAAATAAAATTGCAACACCTAATCACATAAGGGAAAAAGACAACAATTTATTTGTTAGTTTTTTTGTAGCTTCGTCTGCACGGCTATAAGCACGTCAGTCTTTGCGGTCAAAAATAATTCTATTGTGCATTTTTCACTCCTTTTTCTAAAATTTTATTAGACTTGACAAGCCAATAGTTTAGGCCTGCTTTTGTTCTAATAATATTATACTCTTTTTTTAGAATTTCACAAATTTCTTGTAAACTTAATTCAGGATTTTTTTGCCGAATCTCAAAGAAAATTAATTCTTGGTCGCTAAATTGCGATGTTAGATTGTATTTTTTAATTAAATTTCATTTTTTAATAAAGTTTGTTGATGATTCACTTATCTTTTTGGCGTTTTTTATGTCAAAATTTGTGATTCTGTTAGCGTTAAGATAATGATCGCGTTCAATTCTCAAAATTTCTAGTTTTGAAGCTTGTTCAAGTGCGCCGATAGCCATTAAAAAATAAATTATTTCGTTAACTTTTTTTAAGTAAATTTTTAAGCGGTTCTGATAAAAAATTTGCTTAAAAGTGAATTCTAATTGATTCTGGCGCAAAATATTTAAAACTTTTTCACATTTTGATTTATCCAAAAATGAAATTTCAAGGTGGTAAGATTTTGACCCTAGCGGTGAAATCGAGCCACCTCCTATGAAAAGTCCGGCAAAAAAATATTGAATATTCTCAGGTGTTTTGTCAATTTTAATTAATTTTTTCTCAATACAGATCCAATTTTTGTTTTTTTTAGTTTCTGAAAAAAACAATTGAAATTTTTGAAAAATTTCAATTAATCGAGAATTAATTTCATTTTTGTTAATTCTTAGTATAAAATAGCTTGGATCGTCATCTAGTGATGATGAAAAAATTAAACCTTTAACTAAGGAATTAAATTTTGGTCGAGTTAGTCGATTTGCTAAAATTTCAAGTTTTGCTTGTTGACTGAAAGTCATAATTTAACTCTTTTTTGGCTATTTTTAAGCGTTTTTTGGTTTATTTTAACTATTTTTTGTTATTTTTACTGTTTTTTTATTTATTCAAGAAAATAAAAAAACAGTAACTCCCTATTTTCCTATTTCTAGTATCGTCGGCGTAAAAAGGCTTAACTACTGAGTTCGGAATGGGTTCAGGTGATCCCTTTTGCTATTGTTACTGTTATGTTTATAATTATATCACAAAAAAAATTTTTTGCAAAATATTTTTTTTTTTTTTTACAGGCAGGAAAACTATCTAGTTAGTTCCTTAATAAATGCATTTGTAAGTTCTTGAGAGATTGATTCTTGGTTTGCAGAATCTACAGAATCATAAATTGCTAGACCACGTACAGTTACTGTAGATTCATTTTTTGGGTTTGGACCTAAATAACTTCAATCAAGGTGGCCATTAAATGTATTGTGGAATGAATCTTCTAAATTTAAATTAGATACAATTTTTTGAGATAATGGGTTACGAGAAGAACTTAAAGTAAATGTGTAATTAGCATCTTTTTTAGAGATAGTTAAGAATAATAAGTCATCTTCTTTAAGTAAATCAAAATTAGCACTTTGATTAGTTAAATTGATATTTTTTTGTGAAAAAATATCAAAACTTAGCGGTGCTGTGGTGCTTTTTTCAAGTTTAGACATTTTAATTTCAAAAAGTCCAGCCGCATTACCTTGAACTCCAGAAATTAGACCAACTACTGGGTGGGCCGCTTCACCTGAGGCAGCATTAGAACCATTTTGGTCTAGACCAATTACTAAAATCTCTTTATTGTTAGAATCAACTTTTGAAATAAATAAACCTTTACCTTCTTTAGATGAAAGTAAATGAGTTTTTTTGTTCTTAGCAATGTTTTTCAGACTAAAAGCTAACATTACCACACCATTTTTAAGCGCAGGTTGAGTTTCTTTTCCTAAAATTACAGGCTTGTTTAGTATTATTCCATCTTCTGGGGTGGCGCTATTTTGAACAGGGGTTGAAGGAGCAGCGGCGGCAGCTTCACTAGTTTGAACTGTATCAGCAACCGGCATTGAAGTTGCCGTTGAAACTTGTTCCATTTCTTGCTCTTCAGCTTCTTCAGTTTCTTCGCTTGTTTTACTATTTAGTTCAATTTCAACATCAGTTCGATTTAATGATGATATTTTTGTAACAGTTCCATTTTCAGTTTTTTGATTTTTTCTAAAATCAAAAAGAAGTAGCGGATTATGTTTAACTAAATAATCATAAGACTGATTATCTTCAAGATTTTGAATTGAAAAAATTAATTTTGCTGGTTTTGATGTAGTTTCTCCAGTTGTTTTTGGAGTAAAACTCATAACTACATCAATTTGGCTGTTAGAATTTTTAACAACATCATAAGAAATATCAGAATTTACTGATTCTGGATAGTTAGATTTTTGTAAAAATGACCAAAGTTTAATACCTAAACCATCTGTAACTTCAGTTTTTTCAGTTGTTTTATCTTTTCCAGCTGTTTGGGTTGATGTTTCTTGAGGTGGATCTTGAAAAGCAGATGCTTGTACAGGGGTTGCAGTAGTAGTTACTGCAGGAGCAGTTGTAGAAGTGGCAGCACCTGTTGATGCACCAGTTGTTGCTTGGGAATTTCCTTCTGTTGAAGTTGAACCTTGAGGTGGAGTTGAGGGTTGAGAAGGAGTTGGAGCTGGAGTTGAATTTGAAGCCGGAGGTGTGGTTGAAGTTTGATCTTGTTCTGATTTTTCTTCTTTTTTATCTTTTTCTTCAGATTTTTTGTCACCTTTAGAAAACATTGCTGAATATTTTTGTTTGTATTCTTCTAATTTAGCAACATCTTCTGGTTGGTATCCGTGATCTAAGAAATAAAGTTTTCTAGCTACTTGATCAAATGTTTTTTGTTGTTTAGCATCTTCAACAACTTCTGAAACTAGAGATTTAATAAATTCTAAAGTTAATTTTGGACCATTAGGATTTTCTTTGAATTCAAAAGTTTTAGCTAGAGGATTAAGGTTTTGAATTTTTGGATCTTCAAGATCAATTTTGTCTAGATTTGAAAAGTCAATTTGTGAATTTTGTTTTAAGGCGGAATTTAGAAGTTTACGCTGATTTTCATCATAATCAAGTTGAACTTCAAAAGTAGATTTTGAAGAATCAAGATCAATTAAAACAAATTTAGAATCATTTCCTTTTCCTAATTTTGCAAGCGAAGATTTAAGAACATCCGGATAATTTGACTTAACAAATTCACTTTCAAGGTAAGGAGCTTCAATATTTAGTTGTTTTTTTACTTGAAAATCAACCTCAAAAGAAACTTTATTTTCTTTTAAAAGTTTATCTTTTTGCTCTTGGGATAAATTTTTTGCTAAATCAATTTTGTTAATTTCAACAAAATAACCATCAAGACCAGGAACTTGGATTCTGTTAGACTTTGAATTGAAAAAAGTGCTGAAATCTTGGCGGTTTATTTCAACTTTGTCATCATTAGCTTGTGAATTTTGCCCTGAATCTTGGAAAAGTTGGGTCGAAACTTGATTATGTCGTCCAATTTGTTGAGAGTTTTGCGTAATTTTGCTCAAGAGTGCGGCGAGATTAACGGGTTTATTATCGGTGTAAATGGTTTGAGCCAAACTTTGATTATCTTTGACAAGCGCAAGTTGAACCAAAGGTTTTAATTGAACTAAATCACTAAATTGTGAAAGAATTTGTTTTTCAACATCTTTTACATCAACGCTTAATTTTTTAATTCCTAAAATTGGGAAGTCAAATTCTTTGACAATTTTCCCGGTTGGGTCAATTAGCTCAAAAGAAACTGAAAGAGTTCCGGCTTTATCGTCATGATTTTTGAAAACTAAGTTTTTAACATTCAATAAGCTATCAACTCTTTTGGTGTCTGAATCACCTATCATAACTATTTTTTCTTGTTTAGCTTTTTGGTTTTCAACTGTTTTTGGAGACAAAACATAACCTTTTTCCAAAATTGTTGGCAAACCTAAGGTGTTAACTAAATTATAAGTTAGTCCATTTTGGAATAAAGCATCAGAAAATGCTTGAGATTTTGAGCGTGATATTTTATATGAGGCTTGAAAATCATTGTCAAGTTTAAAAGCAACTTCTGAAGCTGTCAAATTAGAACTTTTTGCTGCAGAAAGTTCTAATTTTGATTTTTCAAGATCAATTTGGAATCCAACTAAATCACCATCAGCTTTATCGCTTTGAGCAAAACCTTTGAGGTCAACTTGTTTTGAATAAGTAAGCTTGAGTGGATCTGAATGAGCATAAACTACAACATTTTTCACTTCAGTGCCAGAGGCATTTGCTTTTTCAATGTCTAAAACTACCCGAAAATTGTGTTTAGTTATTGGACTAAAGTCATATGCTTTTAAAAAATTAAAAGCATATGAAGGGTTTTTAGCTAATGAAAGGGCTGTTTTTGCTGATAAATTTTTGTACTCATCATGCAATTTTAGATTATTAAGGGCATTAATAAAATCTTCCTCGCTAAAAGTTGTCTGAGTTTTTAGACTAACAACCTCATTTTTATCAACATTACCAAAAATTTGTGAACTATATGAACGCTCAAAAATTGTTAGACCAATTGGAACTGCAACAATCGTTGTAAGAATTGCTGTGATCGAAAAACCTGTTGAAATTATTGTTTTTGCATTTTTTATTTTGTTTATTTTATTAAGCATGTCTTTCTACTTTCTAAAAATTTTGTGGTTATTTAGCTTGATGATGTTGTCGTTGTGGTTGTTGAACTTGTTGTTCCTGAAGTTGTTGAACTTGTTTCGGTCGTTGAGTTTGTTGTGGTTGTTGCTTCTGAACCGCTTGAATTAGTCATTTCTGAAGGTTCTGGTTTGGGTGTTTCTGGTAGTTTTTGAATTCTAATTTGGAAATTAAGTTGAGATTTTTCACTATTTTGGGCTGTGTTTTCAGTAGAATCAGTTTCACTTTGAACTTTTTTGGTAACTTCGAGGAGAACTATTTTTGTTGTTTCGGGATGGAAAATATCTTTTGTTTCAGATTTAACACTAAGAACTAAATTTGGATCGTGCTTTTTAACAATTTCTTGAATTTCTTTAAATTCTTTTGTATCTTCAAAACCTTTTTTTGAAGTTTGATCCCCACTAGTTTGGGCAGCTATTTTTTCAAATTCAGTTTTTTCGTATTGAATCAAAGAATAAGAAGGTGGAATACTTAAAACTGCCTTATTTAGGGTCTTTTTTTCTTCAGATTGTTTTTGATCTGTTGTAGAAACTAATATTTTTAAAGCTGTTTTAGGACTTTGATATTCTTCAACTTTTGTTTCTTTATTAAAAATTTTGTAATAATAAGTAAGATTGTAACCTTCAGATCCGGTTGGAATATCGGTTCCTGTTGAATAATTTGCTGCACCAGTTTGTTTTTCAAAAACAATTTGATAATCTAAATCCGAACTAACTTTTGCTCAAGCTCTAAAATTATTAAGTTCCTTAGCTTTAACATAAAATGCAAGTAATAAATCCTTTAAATTAGTCAGTTTTTCTGTTTTTGTTGAGTAAAAAGTTTTTACTAATTCTTCAACAGGTTTTGCAGATTCTTGAGCTTGACCGCCGACAGCTGAAACTTGTGTTAAAATTCCTGTTGCAGAACCTGAATTGTTATTACTTTCATTAATTTTCTTATTATTTTCGCGAATTTCTTTGTAAATATCTTCGGCTGTGCCTGTGCTTGTTGAAGAATCTTGTTGAATTTTTGCTGGACTTATTTTGTTGAGTTCTTCAAAAATTTTGTCATCATCGCGGTTATTTTTGAATTTCTCAGCAATAGTTTTTGGTAAAAATAAGTTAGAAATTCAACCTCTTTTGTCAAAAGTTTTAACATGACCGTTAAAATCTAGACCCATAATGTTAGACTCAGGCTTGAATTTTATACCTTCTGCGGTTCTAAAAATGTTACCCTGTTTAACGTCATTTACATTTATTTGTTCATTAGGATTGATTAAATTTGCTGATTTTGCAATTTCAAAAAGATATTCTAAAATTTCAGTTGGCTCCATGCTTAATAAATAAGCATAAAAAGCAGCAACATCATGCTCGTTTTTGAAAAATTCGCTAGATTTTAAAGATTTGATTCCAAATTTTGAGCCTGTTTGATCATCAGATTGAAAATCAAAAAAATCATGTAATTTAGGGAATTTTTGATTTCCTGTTCATGATTTTAGCATTGATTCATGAGGATTAAAATCATATCCATACTGGAACTGATTTGATAAAATTTGTTTTAATTCTTCAGATTTTTGATTATCATTTTCAATTAATTTTTCTAACTCAGTTTTGGAAATAAATGAAGCGGCAGTTACAATTTTTTCTTCATGAATTTTAGGTTGAGTTGACGAAGTAGTTGTAGAAGAAGTTTGTTCTGGTAAAGAATTAATAAAGTAAAAATCTTGACGATTTTTGTCAAGTTGATAAGTTGCGCCAGTTGTTCCAGTTGTTTTAGCATTATCTTTGAAATATTTTATTTCAAAAGTGTCTTTTTTTGATCTTAATAGTTTAGGATTTTTATCACCAAAAAAACTTGAATAAAGGTTAATATTTACCGGAATTTCAAGAGTATTTGAGGTTGCTTTTGCACGATTAATATCAAGCTGAAAATCAACTCCTGATACTTTTTTTTGTGCAAAATATGGAGAAAATTCGCCAAAATCAAGAGAAATTGGATTTATTAAAAGATTATCTTCGATCGCTTTTACAACAGATTTAGATTGATCTTGGTTTGATTTATAAAGATCTTTATTTATTTTTTCTAAAAATTCTATCGAAGTAGTCGAATTAACGGTAAGTTTGTCAACAAATTGTTCAAAACTTTCGGTTTTTGTTTCAGGAGCAGGAGTTTGTTCTGGCGATTCGGCTTGAGGTTGTCCTCCTTCAGTTCCTTGTGTTTGGGCTCCATCTTGTCCTTGGGCTTGCTCTCCGTTTTGTGTTCCACCATTGCTTTGTGTTTGTTGTTGTCCATCTTGTTGTGTTTGGCCTTGCTCTTGGAATAATTGAACTGAATTTACTTGCTGAAGTTGTGGTAATTGCTCAGAAGTTAATGAAGAAGCTGAACTAGCTGCAACATTTGTAGAGGTTTGTGCAATTTGCCCTGAAGCAACTTTAAAATCAAGAAAATTTAATTTTTTGAGTGAAATTTTAGATAAAATATCATCTAAATCAGCAAAATAAGTTGCTTTTTTTGCTTGTTTTTCGCCAGATTCGTCGGTTTTTCCTTCATTATTTGCATCTTGACTTGACTCAGAACCTGAACTAGGTTGTGGAACTAAATCAATTTTTTCAAGCAATTGAGCGTCCTCAATATTGAAATTTTTAAGCTCAAATTTTGCATCATCAGTCAATTCAGCTTTAACTAAAAAACTTGGAACAGAGTTTGAATCAACTGAAATAAAATTATTTGTTCCAGGATGTTTTTCTAAACTAAAATTGTAAATTGTTCCTTGTTTAAAAGGGAAAGAATTATTTTGATCAAAATTTAACTCGTTAATTATTTTTTGAAAATCAGGGAAATATTGGGATATTTTTTCAACTGCCTCAAGTTGAGTTCCAGCTTTATTAACATCAATGGCAAAATCCTCAACTCGGGTTAAGGATGCAATTTTTTGATCAATTAAATTTGGACTTGAAAAACTAGAGCTAAATCCTGTTCTTCTTAAATTTTGGATGTTTTCTTTGAAGCTTTTAGTAATTTTTTCTAAATTGGAATTAAATTCGGCAAGAGCAAATTGTGAACGTTGTGCAAATGAAACTTTTTTAGAAATAATTGTTGAAAATGCAGTGTGATTATTATCAATTTGGTGTTTTGCGCGGAAACGAAGCTCAAAACTTTGATCATTATCGTTTGGAATTAAGTCAACAAATTCTAAAAATGGTTTATTTGGTGCAAAAGTTGGCTCAAATTTGCGTAATTTGGAGTTAACCTGTGTGTAAAAAGATATAAATTTATTTAAATCTGTGCCAGCTAATAATTTTCCACTGTTATCAAAAAGTTGTGCTTTTATTTGACTATATGTGGTAGAATCATCAAAGACATCGGATTTAAAGGCAACATTTTGGATTCGAGAAACTAAATTTTCTAACTCAGCTCGTGGATTTTCTCCTGTATAACGAATTCGAGTCACAAGTCCTATCGTTGTCGCGAAAATAGCAACACCACCAACAGCGGTGAGTGCTAATATTAATGAATTTTTGTTTTTTTCGTGCATCCTTTCTCCTTATTTATTTTTGTATATAGATACATAATTATATCATAAATCGCTATTTTTTTTATGTTTATATGCAATTTTAGGCGAAAAAAATCATTCAAAAATGATTTTATTTTTAAAGATTTTTTAGCCACTCAGTCAAAATCAAATTTACTTTTTTAGGATCAGCATTACCTTTTGTTTTTTTGATTAATTTACCTATTAGAATTTTAAATAATTTTTCTTTATTGTTTTTATTTTGCTCAATTTGGTCAATTTCCTGACTAACAAGTTCAGCCAAAAGACTTTTAATCTCGTCATCAGATAATTTTTTGTCCAAAATTGTTTTTATAATGCTCTCAAGTTCTAGGTTAGGTTTGTTGTTCTTTATTTCAATTATTTGACGAAAATCACTATTAGTTATTTGATTTTCTAATAGTTTTTTGACCGAATTTCCAAAAAAATCAGAGTCAATAAAAAGCTGGTCAAAGCCGTCTTTGTTAATAATTGGAACTATTTCAGCAAAAAATAATTTTACACTTTGGGATCAATTTTCTGGATTTGAATTTTTTAAGAAAGTTCAAAATTCAAAATTATTTAAAATTTGATTAATATAAAATGTAGAAACACCGTGTTTTTCAAGGTTTTTTTGGATTTCTAAAGGACTAAGCGGGACTTGGATAGAGTCAATAAATTCTTTTGTCAGTTCGATATAAGGTAAATTTGGCTCAGGAAAATATTTATAATCTATGGCATCAGTTTTGGTTCGTAATGTTTGATTTTTTATTAGTTTGTCGTTAAATTTTTTAGTGACTTGAGAAACTTTTTGACCTTTTTCGTAAGTATTAATTTGCTCTTCAATTTCAAGTTGAGCAGCTTTTTGGATGTTAGAAATTGAATTTATGTTTTTAATTTCAACTTTTGGGTTAAAAAATTCTTGATTCTTTTCGCGAACCGAAATGTTTATGTCAGCACGAAGTGAACCATTTTCTAATTTTGCATCAGAAATGCCTAAAAATAAAGCTAATTTTCTGATTTCATCAACATATTGAGCAGCTTTTTCGGCCGAATCTAGCATCGGATAAGTCACTATTTCAATCAAAGGAACGCCACAGCGATTATAGTCAAAAAATGTCTGATTTTCTTTATGAATTTGCTTTGCCGTGTCTTCTTCAAGGTGAATTCTTTCAATCAAAACAGTAAAATCGCCAACTTTTATTGAACCATTTTTTCCAATTGGATAAAATTGCTGGGTAATTTGAAAACCTTTTGGCAAATCAGGGTAAAAATAATTTTTCCGGTCAAAAGCTAATACTGACGGAATTTCCATTTTTAAGGATTTAGCTAAAATTATTGCTTTTTCGACAGCTTTTTTATTTATTTTTGGCAATGTTCCAAGATAACCTAAGTCAAAAAGATTAAAAAATTTATTAGGTTGACCACTTGAATTTGGCGAATTTGAGAACATTTTTGCCTTTGTATTAAGTTCTAAGTGAATTTCAACCCCAATAGTTACTAAATATTTATTATTCAACATTAATGTCACCTATTTTTTCTTCAATATAAAGTGAGAAACCTAATAAACTTGCATCAGAGTTAATTTTTGAGTCAATGGCTAGATTAAAAGGTAAATTTTTGTGTTTTCCTAATGGGATTGTTATCGAAGGATTGCCGACTAAATTAGAAATTGCAAGTATAAAATTGGTAATTTGGTCACTTTTTTCGCTGTTTTTTCCAAAAACATCAGGCGCAACGCCATAAAAAGCAGGGAAAAGCACTATATCAAACTGATTCAAAAATGATTCATAATAATTTTTGATTAGGGTTCTAATTTTTTTTGCCTTAATGAAAAAGTGTTCTTGATTTTTTTGCTCAAGGAAAAAAGATCCTCAAATTAGTCTTTTTTGAAGCATAAAGCCAAATCCGTCTGTCCTTGTTTTTAGGAAAATATCTTCTCATTTTAGATTTTTGTCCGTATTTCCAAAAGTTAAACCGTTTATTGCCGACAGATTTGAAGTAGCTTCTGAGTAAGAAATAATTTCATAAACTGGTAAAATTGTTTTTAGCAAATTTAAATCTGGTGTTACATTCTCAACTAAAACACCCTCAGATTGTAAAATATGCTGTAATTTATAGAGTTTTTCTTTAACATAAGGTTCAATTTCGTCATCAAAATTTAAGAATAAAGCTTTTTTTGGCTTAGTTTTTTCAACTTTTTGGACTTGTACTTCAACAGAAGTTAAATCATTTTCATCTTGACCAAAAACTGTTTGAGAAACCAAAATCGAATCACTAACATTATGAGTAAGTCAAGCGACTGTGTCAAGAGAAGTTGCATAAGCAAACAAACCATGACGAGAAACGGCACCATATGAAGGCTTAAAACCGACTTTTCCGACAAAACTAGCAGGTCTTCTAATTGAATCACCGGTGTCTGAGCCGATTGCAAAATGGACAGAGTCAATTGTTGCTGCACTTCCTGATGATGAGCCGCCAACTAACTTGGTTTTGTCAAGTGGATTTAAAATTTTACCAAAAAAAGAAAAAAGACCTTTCCCACCTAGACCTAATTCGTCGTTATAAACTTTAATTAATGATTGGGCTCCTTGATCAATTAATTTTTGAAAAACTGTTGAATTATATCCAGGTCTAAAATTAATAAGCGAATTTGATGAACCATGTGAGACTCCTTCAATGGTGGCAAAATTTGATTTTATGCTAAAAAACATGCCTGACAATATTCCCTTTTTTTGATTTTTTAGTTCAAAAAAAGAAAAAACAGCATTATTTTCATCTTTTTTTAATTTTTCAGTCGCTTGGTCTATATTTAGTTCAAATTTAGTCATCTATCACCTTTTTGGTTATAATTTCATTTTGATCCGCATGGACTGAATTTGTAAAAAGTTGAGATCTAAAATCAGAAAAATTTGGCTCATCATCGAATAAAATTTCAATTCCTTTTGGAAAAGAGTTGATTTTTTCCAAGCTAGGAACGTCTTTTGTATCAAAAGTATGCAAAAAATTAATTCGTTCTAGCATTTGGTCTTTTTCTTGTAAAACGGTCTCAATTACTTTTTCACTAGGAACAAAATAAAGCGATTTTGCAAGTTTGATTATTTTTTCTCTATCCATTTTACCTCCAATTTTGTTATTTTAATTTATGTTAAATTTAAAATTATACTAGAAATTAGGGTTTAATTTGAATTTTAAGTAAAAAATGATGAAAATCTATGGTTTTCATCATTCTGGTTTTGAGACAAATTTTTTCCCGTTTAAATAAGATAAAAAGCCGTCTAAATTATTGAATTTTAAAGAAAATGAATGCAAAAATAAGCGATTTTTTGGCTCGCCGTTGTATTTTTCATCACCAAAAATCGGGAAGCCCAGGTGTGATAAAGTTGCTCGGATTTGATGTTTTTTGCCAGTATGTAAAATCGCAAAATTTCTGTTGTTTTTAGAAAAAAATGTCGTAGAAATAAGCTGGCATCCTACTTGATTTTTGCAGACTTCCATTTTTTTATTAAGGTCGTTTTTCCTTATAAAAAGATCGGTTTTTATAGTTTTTTTTAGCTTTATTTTTGACTCAAAGGTATAAATTTTCTCAAAAAATTTCTGCTTTTTATTAAGTTCAACAACACTTTTATAATTAAGTCCGTATAAAATAATTCCAGATGTTTTTTTATCAAGACGCCCAACATGCGAAGGCATAAAAACGTCGGTTTTTTCTATTTTTAAATAATTTCAAACGGCCAAATCAAGATTGCTGTCACCACCATGAACTTGTAAATCCTTAGGTTTTTCAACAATCAAAACATTTGAATCTTGATAAATTATTTTTAAATTTGCCTTTATTTTAGGTAACTTTTTTTGATTTTCAACTTCTTTTTTAGAGTTAAAAATCAAAACTCTGTCACCTAAAGCCAGCAAATATTTTTGTGATTCAACCTTATTATTGACCTTAATTTTTTTATTACGAAAAAGCTTTTGAATTTCGTTATAATTGAAATTCAAAAGCAATTTTTTAACTAATTGAATAAGTTTTTGGCCTACTTGATTTTCAGATACGCTAAATTCTATCATCCAAATTATGCTTGATTTTCTGAACCAAATTCGACAATTTTAGCCTCAACAAGTTCTTGGATCGCTTTTGTTCCTGGGGCTAATAATTTTCGAGGGTCAAAATTTTTGCCTTCTTTAATTTTTCCAGAAACAACAAAATCTGTTACAGCAGCAGCATTGGCCTGTTGAAGTTCAGTGTTTACATTAATTTTTGCAATTCCTAGTTTAATTGCTTTTTGAATTTGATCTTTCGGAAGACCACTACCACCGTGTAAAACTAGTGGAAGTTGAGTTTTTTCAGAAATTTTGTCTAAAACATCAAAGTCTAGAGATTTTCAACTAGACGGATAAACACCGTGAATGTTACCAATTCCGGCAGCCAGGCAGGTAATTCCAGTTTTGGAAATTTCATATGCTTGATCAACGTCAGCAATTTCACCATTTCCGACAATTCCGTCTTCTTCGCCACCAATTTGGCCAACTTCAGCTTCAACTGTTGCATTTTTTGAATTTGCAAGCTCAACAATTTCTCTTGTTAGCTCTAAATTTTTTGAAAATTCTTCTCTTGAACCATCATACATAACTGAAGTAAATCCTGTTTCAAGAGCTTTTTTGCAAGTTTCAAAACTTCCGTGATCCAAATGAAGCGCAACAGGTACTGTTATTTCTAAAAATTCAATTAAATTTGTCACTAAATTATAAACGGTTTTTAGACCTCCCATATATTTTAGAGCACCTTCTGAGGTCGCGATTATTAAAGGAGATTTTTTGGCTTGCGCGCCAAGAAGCGCAGCTTTTGTTCATTCAAGATTATTTATGTTAATATGTGGAATTGCGTATTTGTTTTTACGAGCTTTTTCCAACATTGCTTTTGTATTTTGTAGATTCATTTTACACCTTTAAAAAAATAAATTAAATTAAAATATCACTTCTAAGGGCTCAGTAATTATTGCCCAAAGCAACAAAACTACCGTCAATTGTTAATAATTTATAGAGCTCGCCTCTTTTTAAAGTTAAAATTTTATCTGTGGATAAATTAGGTAATTGATTTTCTCATTTTGACATCAAGGCCACCTGAACTTCAAGAAAAATGTCGCTAAAATGAGCAGATTCTCGGTTTTTTAGAAAATTTATTGCTATTGAAATTATAGTTTTCATCTTTTAAATCCTTTCTTTTGCCTTTATTCCAAGTAATTTTAATCCATTTTTTAAAACAATTGAGACAGCTTTTGTTAAACATAAAAGATTATTTGTGTCTGAATTATTCAATATTTTTGTATTAGAATAAAAAGAATTAAAGAGGTTAGCTAATTCTAGTAAATATTTTGGTAGCAAATTAATTTTATAATTTTTTGCTATTTTTAAAACAATTTCCTCAAATTGGTTTAATTTTGAAATTAAATTAGTTTCATTTTCTAATTTAAATGCGCCTAAATTTTCGACATTTAAATTAGATTTAGCCAGCAAATTAACCGCACGAGCATGGGCATATTGGATTAAAAACAACGGATTCTGTGAATCTATGCTACTTGCTAAGTCTACATCAAATTCTACAAGCGAATTATACCCCCGTTCAGCAATAAAATAACGAATTGCATCAGCATTTGCAACTTGAAGAAGGTCTTTGATTGTAAAAGTTTGTCCTTTTCTTTTGGACATTTTAAATTCTTTCCCGTTTTTTACTAATTTTACAAGTTGATATAGCAAAATTTGCAATTTATTTTCCTGATTAGCAATTTTTAGGGCCGCTTTTACACGGTCAACATAGCCAATATGGTCTGCTCCTCAAATATTTATTAAAATTTCGGGCTTAAATTCTGAATTAATTTTGTGTAAATGATAGGCAATATCACTTGAAAAATAAGTGTAGTTACCACCGTTTTTTATTAAAACGCGATCTTTTTGATCGCCAAAATCTGATGTTTTTAGTCAAAGCGCGTTGTCTTTTTTATATGTAAAACCTATATTTTCAAGGGTTTTTTGAACATTTCCAGATAAAAATAAATCACTTTCAGATGTGAATTTATCAAATTTAATTGATAAATTTGATAAATCTTTTTTTATTTCACTAAGAAAAAAATCAAGAGATTTTTGGCGAAAAATGCTGTAAATTTCGGAGTTTTCAAGACTTGATGATTCAAATTTATTGCCATATTCGTCAAAAAAATTTTTGGCCATTAAAATAATTTCTTCACCAAGATAAGCTTCTTCTGGAAGAGGAATATCTTTAAAAATTTGTTGATAACGGGCAAAAACTGAACCAACTAATTTGTCAATTTGAGAACCAAAATCATTTACATAATACTCGCGAAGAACAGAATTACCTGAAAATTCAAGAATATTTGACAAAATATCACCAATAACAGCACTTCTGAGATGACCAAGGTGTAAAAATCCAGTCGGGTTAGCAGAAACAAATTCGACATTTATTTTTTTTGACAAAAAACTTCGACCAAAATTTTCATTTTGATCGATTATTTTCTTAACAATTTTTGAATATTCTGTTTTGGAAACAAAAAAATTCAAAAATCCAGGTGCAGCTATCTCGATTTTTTCAAGCCCTAATTCTTGCTGGTTTAATCAGTTTTTAATTTTTTCTGCAAGTTCTAAAGGCTTTAATTTATTTTGTTTTGAAAAAATTAAAGCTACATTTGTACTAAAGTCGCCAAAATTCTTCGATTTTTCAACTATTATCTTGGTTTTATCAAAAATTAAATTATTTTTGATAAAAAATTCGGATATTTGGTTACTAATTTTTTTGTTCATTTGTGTTTCCAACAACTACAAGCGCTGTTTTTACAACCCGATCATGAAGTTTGTATCCAATTGAAATTATGTCAGAAATTTTATCTTTTTCTCCGTTAGAAACTTCATAAACTTCGTGCACTGAAGAATCAAAAAAACCACCTATTTCAGGCACTATTTTTGTTATTCCGAAATTTTCCATAACATTTTCGATTTGACCAACAAGCATCTCAAATCCTTTTACATATGAAGAAGTTTCGGGATTTTCTGCATTTAAACCATATGAAATTGCTTTTTTAAGATTTAAAAATGGTGAAATAAACTCTTCAAAAAAAGGTTGTAAGCTGTATTTTTTTATGTGATTTTGGTCATTTTCAAATTTAACTTGAAGTTCAGATTTAATATCTTTAACTTTTTGAGCGGCTTTTTCCTCGAAAATTTTGACTTGAGATTTAAAGTCATCCTCAATTTTTTTGATTTTGTCTTTTAATTTTAAGGACTCAATTTCAAGACTAATGTTTTTTGTAGTTAATGATTGGATTTGATTTTCAAGGTCTTTTAATTTAGATTCCTTTTTTAAAAAACGACGTGATTTTTTGGCGTTTTTTTCATTATTTTCTGTTTCAGTTTCTATTTTTTGGGCTGAATTTTCAAGGTTATTTTCGACTGACTCGCTAGAAATTTTTTCAGATTCTTGTTGTTCGCTGTTGTTTAGATTAGTTTTTTTATCTTCAGAATTCTCAAAAATCATTATTATTCCTTTCTATTTTTGTTTTTATTTGATAGAAAATCTTCTAAAAGTTTTATGCCTGTTCGCGCTGCAGAATAATTAATTTTTTTCGTTGATCCTATCATGCTAATTTCCTTGATTGCAAAGGATTTTTCAAGTTTTTTTGAGATAAATGAGGTTTCAGGCGATTCTATACTGATTTTTAAGGTTTCATCTTCAGTGGTAGTTTTTTCGTCTAGCATTTCTCAAATCGACTTTTTTTCAATCAAATTAAGCAAATCAACAAGTCTGGTTCTAGAAATTTCGCTATCTAAGATTAACATATTTTTATTATAAACGTCTGATTTATTTTGGATTTGGAAGTTAAAAATTTTGTGTATAAAATGATGCAAAAGTTCATCGCTATGTTTAATTTGTTTTTCTAATTCTTGTTTTAAAATGATTAATTTTGATGAAACTTCTGCTAATGGAGTATTTATTAGTCTTTGTTGAAATAGGCGAATTGCGATTTTGACATCCTGCAGAGAAATTGAAGGTGAAAATGTGATTTTTTTATTTTCAACACTGCCGCTAGAGCTAACAACGACAACAATCCCTTCATTTTGCGATATTTGTGTCAAGTTTATTGACATTAAACGGTCATTTTCATTGCTAGTTGTGGTAATTATTGTGGTGCCGACAGATTCAGAAATCAAATTAAATGCTTCAGAAATTGTATTTTCAATGCTGACACGTCGGCGGGCAAACAAGTCTTTTAGTTTATTTGCTAAAATTTCGTTTTCGTCGAATGACAAAAATTCAGCATAGTACTGAAACCCTCTTAGTGTTGGAATTCTACCACTTGAAATATGAGGTTTTTCCAAAAAACCTTCTTTTTCAAGTTGATTCATTACCATTCTAAGGTGTGAAGAGGATTTTTTTATGCTGTAATTTTCTTTTAAAGTGTTTGAACCGATTGATTCTCCGGTTTTAATAAAATTTTCAACTATCTGCTTTAAATATTTTTCTTTTTTAGCATCTAACCTTGACATTGTTGTTAAATTATAACAAAAAAACTGAAAAATAGTTAATTTTAGTAGTGTGAAAATTTAAATTTTGTCCTTATTTTTTTAAGGCTTCTTCAATTGTTTCAATTAACAATTCTGCTGGAGCGTATTCAAATTTTTTGAAAATTGGCTTACCGTCTTTGAAAACGAAGTGAGTTGGCACAAAAAGAACTTCGTATTCAGTGTCTTTTTTTCTAAATAATTGCGCTTCTTCTGCATTAACCTGAATTAATTTTACATCAGTTCTGTTTTTAAAGTACTCAGAAAGTTCTTCATTAACAGGCTCTTGCATTTTGCAATCACCACACCAGTCAACCGCAAATTCTAAGTAAACAACACCAGTTTTAATTTCTTCCTGGGCGTCTTTTCATAGCATTTTTTTCATTTTTAGCTCCTTTTCTTCTGGATAAATGTTATGAATTATAACAGAAACATTGGGTTCTTTATCAAAAATACGGAAAATCTTTTTTTTGATATTTTTTTGAGTTTTTTGTTGTAATTCTTTCAAAATTTTATCATTTATTTTCTTAATATTCGAAAAATTATCAAAAATAATTTTTCGAATTATCTCATGATATGATTCACGGTTTTCACGGCTTAAAATTCCGTGATCAGTTATTTCAACTTTTGAGACAATCTTTTTTAAAATAGGATTGAACAAAAAGGAAACAATTATCAATCCATCTTGAGATAATGATTCGCGTTCTTTTAGCACTTCAAAAGAAACATCACCAATTCCATAGCCTGAAATATAAATTTCATCTTGTCCTTTTGTCAGTTTTTTACGTGAAAATAAATTTCCGTCAATAAAATTAGCTATTCTTTTGTTTTGTAAAATAATTGTGTTTTGCCTATTTATTTTATTATTAGCCGCAATATTTGAAGCAACAACTAAATATCGATAAAGTCCTTGAATTGGAATAAAATATTTTGGCTTAAGAAGGTCAATCATATCAGAAATATCTTCTTTGTATGGGCGTGCTAGTCCAAAATCTGATTCAGAAATATCGACTATATTTGTTACAGATTTAGCAATTTGGTCTAAAACTTTAGCATAAAGTTGCTCCATCCCGTTAATTGGAGGGGTTAGCATAATTACATAATCTGACTTTTTTAGCTTAAAATAGGCATCATCATTCTGAAGAACACGGTTAAATCGGTGACAAATTCTCTCAGGACTAGATGTTATTAAAACGACAGAATTTTTTTGCTTGTTTGCAAATTTATAGTCAAAAAAAGTTGGCAAACTCTTTATTTTATTTGTTGTTAATTTATCAAGCTTATAAATCATGTCGTATAATTTGTCATATTTTTTTCCATAAGCTGTAATTTGCCTGTTAAATTTCAAGGCAAGATCTATGATTTCCTGAATTGAAACCATTTCTTCATCATAAGCTGAAACGACAATTCGCGAATTTTTGTCGGCTTGCAGGAAACTTTTTTCAAGAAAAGATCTAGCAAAAAGCTTGTTCATTGCTTTTCCAGGCACATTCGATTTACCTGAATCAGAGATAAACATTAAAACACCTTTTGGGTTCTGGCTAACTTTTTTGATTAAGTCAAAATTAGTTTCACCATAAACTCCTAAATTTCCAACGACATAATTGGACATAAAAACAATTGAGCCATCCTCAGTTTGAAAGCAAAAACCGATTGAACCAGGCATTGAACCTGCGACCGAAAAGGGAATTATAGTTATTTTTTCACTAATTTTTAGCTCAGATATTATTGGTTTTATCTCAAAAGTAGCATCTTCAATATTATATTTGCTCATTCGGTCAAGAATTAGCGCTTTAGTGAAAAAAGAGCTATAAATCGTTACGTTTTTTAGTTTCATAACTAGCCAAGGGATTCCTGAAAATGATTCATTTTTGGCGTCAGTTATAAAAACACCTTTTATTTTTTCCTTGTTTTCTTCAATATAAGTGTAATCTGGAATAATTGTGTCAACCCCAACTGAACTGTCAAGCGGGATTTTAGCACCTGCGTTTATAACGAAAATATCGTCGTCAATTTCTAAAATATAGCAATTTTTTCCGTTTTCATCTTGGCCGCCTAGTGCAAAAAAACTAATTTTAGCCATAATTTCCTTTTAATTTTTATTTTATTTATGCGAATTTTTCACATAAGGTTTATTAATATTTTTTAACATTTTTAATTATTATTTTTGCAAGGGCTACAAATCTAAAGATTTGCCAAAATCTTTAGATTTGATATTGATTTTTTACTCCTTTAGTGATTGCAAAAATAAATAAATCTAGATCAAACGGCTGTAAGTCATCCATTCCTTCGCCTAGACCAACTAATTTTACACTGATATTAAGTTGATCTTTGATTGAAAAAACGATTCCACCTTTGCTTGTGCCGTCCATTTTTGTTAAAATTATACCAGAAATTGGAGTTGCTTTTGTAAATATTTCAGCTTGAGAGACCCCGTTTTGACCTGTTGTTGCATCAATTACCAAAAGTGACTCATGAGGCCCGTCTGGTATTTTTTGAGAAATTATTTTGTTAATTTTTGCTAATTCTTGCATTAAATTGACGTTATTTTGTAGTCTTCCGGCTGTATCAATTAAGACTAAATCCATTTTTTCTCGTATTGCAAAATCCAGACCGCGAAAAACTACAGAGCCTGGATCTTTTTCATTAGTTGCTGGTTTTACAATTGAAGCACCAACTCTTTTAGCCCATATTTCAAGTTGCTCAACAGCAGCCGCACGGAAAGTATCTGCTGCAATAATTAAAACTTTTTTACCTTCAAGCACATATTTGCGAGCTATTTTAGAAATTGAAGTTGTTTTTCCAGAACCATTAACACCAGAAATTAAAAAAACGTTAATTCTATCGGTTTTTACGTTCAAATTTATGTTTACAATTGACCGGTTTGAATAAATTGTATACATTTTATCCATAATAATTTCGGTAATTAATTCAGGATTGTCAATGTTATGAAAGCGAACTTCATCTTTTAGCGCATTTATTATTGTGTTTACAAAATTTGGAGAAATATCTGACATTATTAGTATTTCTTCAAGCTCATCAAAAAAATCATCATCAATCTTGATGTGTTTTTTTTGAAGTTGAACAATTTGATTCAAAAAAGAAAGTCTAGATTTAGACAAACCAGCCACGTATTTATCTAAATTAGCAGCTTTTTTTTCTTTTGAACCAAAAATTTTTTCTTTGATTTTTTGAAAAAAAGACATTTTGTGGTTCCTATAATTTTTAATAAATATATTATAAATTATAAGGGGTTTTAATTTTTTATTAAATGTTAAAAAAATTAAAAATCGGTTTTTAGCACATCTATTTCGCTGTCTTCAAGTATCGTTTCGTTAAGAATAATTTTGCTTGTTGGGTTGGACAAGGCGGTTTTGTATGATTTTTGTTTGTATGACAAGTTCATTAATTCATTTGGACGCATTTTTTTCAACCGTTCAAAAACAAAGACAAAACAATCTCACCGTTTTTCTTGAGCCTCTATTTTTTGTTCTTCGGTAAAAGTTTCGCCGTAATCATGGCTAAAGTCTTTCAAAAAATCGTTTTTTAGTATGCCCTTGAATTCGTCAATTATATCATTTCTGCGATAATCTAAAATATCCTCAAGATCGTAAGAGGTATTTTTAGGTGTCTGAAAGCTAAAAAACTGAGTTTTTAAAACTGTTCATGAAACAGGGCCATATTTGTATGACTCAAAATCATCAGAAAAAAACGGTTCATTATAAAGTCTATAAAATTTTCAATGCGTAAATCATAGTATTTTTTGAACTCAAGTTCGATAAAGCTCAGTTTCTCCGCTGTCGACATGATAAAGCGCAAATAAATAATTTAAAAATTTTTTAATATCAATCCCATTCATAACAACCTCCATGGTGTGTTTGTGAATATTAATTTTTTTATGATTTTTAGCCAAAAAATGGAAAAATTTAGTATTTTGGTCGACATTTTTCCTTTTTAACTTGAAGAATTAGCTTTTCATTCTTCATATTCTGCTTGACAATCCTGAACTAATAAATCTAATTTTTCAAGGTTTTCAAGAATAGTTCCTGAAGCATTAAGGTGACCGCCCCCGCCTCATTTTAGGGCAATTTTTTGAACATTTGGGCCTGTTGATCGAAATTCAACACGTCATGAATTTTGGGTTTCTTGAACTAAACAGAGTCAAATTTTATAATCATCGATGTTTGCTAATAAATTTGGTTTAACTGAATTTTGTGAATTTTTTTGTAGTTTTTGCTGTTCTTCAATGGATAAAGTGTAATAAATTACATTTTTGTAAGTTTTTTTATTAGCAAAAATGTAACTATCAAATTCAAGGTCAGATAATCTTTTAGCATTTAATTTTTCATGAATTTTTGAAAAATTAAATCCAGTTTCAAATAAAACTGCCGTTAAAAAGTGGGTTCGCGCTGATGTATTTTTATATAAAAAGCGCCCTGAATCTGTGTAAATTCCAAGATAAATAAGTTCGGCTGATCTTTTTGAAATTTTTCAGTTTAATTCATGAGCTAAATCTGCAATTTGTTCACAAGCGGCAATATAAGTCGGATCAACTCAGCGATAAGCTTCACCTAAATCATCTTCATTTGGATGATGATCAATTCTCAAAATTGATTTGAATCGAATTTGCTCAAATAAATAAGCAAATTCGATTCGGTTTTTAAAGTTTGCATCAACAATTATGGCTAAGGATTTTTCCAAAATTTCTTTTTCAGGAACTGAATCTTCTTTTAAATCTAAAAATGAGAATGATTTCTTAAAATCTCCGATTGCAAAAACTTGCTTATTTGGAAAATTTTCTAAAATAAGTGATTTCAAACCGTTTTGAGCTCCAAGACAGTCTCCATCAGGTCTGATGTGGTGAAAAATCACGATTGAGTCGTGATTTTCGATGAGATTTTTAATTTCTGTTGCTATTTTTTTATCCATTACGTTTAAAACCTTCGGCTAATTTTTCTAGTTTTTCTAGTATTTCGCTAATATTTTGATTAATTTTATCTTTATTATCCAAATTAACCCCTGCAGCAAAAGGGTGACCGCCTCCGCCATATTCGGCCGCTATTTTATTAATAACAGGTCCGTTTGAACGAATTCTTACCCGGATTTGGTTTTCATATTCAATCAAAAACAGCCAAATCAAGGCATCACCTATATTTGACAAAAGATTAACTGCTGAAACCTGACTTGAGGACAAGTTGAATTTTTCCTGTTCACTTTTTGAAACATAATGTCATAAAACTTTGCCTTTTTTGTTGTAATTTCCTAAAACATGTGCTTGAAAAGCGACTTCATTTTCAGTTCTTTGAGCCAAAAGGCGATTTAATTCGCTGAAATCAAAATTGGTTTTCATTAAAAAAGCCACAATTTCAAAGGTTCTTGCCGTTGTTGAAGGAAAAGCAAAACGACCTGAATCTGTTAAAATTCCTAAATAAACAAAAAGAGCAATTTCTTCGTCAATTTGTCATTTTTCTTCTTTTAAAATGAAGCCGATCATTTCAGAAGCAGCACAAAAACTTGGATCAATTCAAGTTTGATCGTAAATTTCTTCCTCTTTTTCAGGGTGGTGGTCAATTTTCACCCTTGTTTCAAATTTAGAATTCAAGAAAAAGTCTAATTCTTGAATTCTATTAATATCAGCAGTATCGACTGTAATTGCAAGTGAATTTTCAAAAAATTCGCTTGCAATTGAATCCATATTATCAAAGTGAAAATTTAGAAAATCAAATTCTTTGTTGTTATTTCCAATTAAAAAAACGTTTTTTTGGGGAAAATTTTTTTTAATTGCTTTTGCAAAACCTTGTTGAGCTCCAAGACAGTCCCCATCAGGTCTAATGTGGTGAAAAACAAAAATATTGTCGTGTTTTTCAATGTTTTTAATGATTTGTAAATATGGTTTTGAGTTCATTTTTTCCTTTTTTAGTCATCGTGGTGGTACTTTCGATTGTATTTTATAGAAAGTCCGCGATAAATTTGTTCTAGAAGTACAAGTTTGAAAATTTTATGAGGGAAAGTTATTTTACCAAATGATAAAAGCTTAATATTTGGCACTTTTTCAAGAATCAACGCTTCATCAACACCCCTTGAACCGCCGATTATGAGGCAAATATTTGCTGAGTTTAATAATTGTGAAAATTCTGGGCTAGAAATAGTTTGACCACGCTCGGTAAAAAGAAAACAGCTGTAATTTTTAGGTATTTTTTCCAAAATTAGCTTTGTTTCAATGGTTTTTTTTAAACTTATGTTTTCATTTTGACTTTCACTAAGATTAATTAAATCAACTTGGTATTTAAATTCTTTAATTTTATTGATTTCTTTTTGATATAAAACTGAAAAATCTCTAGAATTGCTTCCAAAGCCAATTATTAAAATCCTCATTATGTTTTTGCTTCTTTTTGCATTTTTAAAAGATTAAGATGAAATAAAAGCATTTGAATATCTGCTGGATTTACGCCGCTAATTCTACTTGCTTGGCCAATAGTTTTTGGTCTAACTTTTGAAAATTTATCGAGTGCTTCAGTTGATAAATTAGCAACTTTTTGATAATTTATATCTGTTGGAATCAGTAAATTTTCAAGCCTAATCATTTTTTCGGCCTCAGAATTCTGCTTTTGAATGTAGCCTTTTAAACGAGAAATGACCATTAACTCATAACCGTATTCAAAATCGGGCAAAATATCTTTAAAATCAACATCAGGTCGAGAAATTAATTTTAACTTTGAAATTCCAGTTTTTATACCGTATTTTTTTGCCAACGGATCTTTTGGCGACAAAAAATCTTTAGAAAGTTTTTCTATTTTTTTATCGATTTTTTTGTATTTTTCTTTAACTTTTAGGTAATAGTCTCTTGAAATCATACCAGAAACAAAAGCATATTTTAACATTCTGATATCAGCATTATCATTTCGAAGAATAAGTCTATATTCTGCTCTTGATGTTAGCATTCGATAAGGTTCTTTTGTCCCTTTTGTTACTAAATCATCGATTAAAACGCCTATATAACCGTCATTTCGCAAAATTTCAATTGGTTTTTTCTTTAAAATAAATTGTCCGGCATTAATTCCAGCAACCAAACCTTGGGCTGCAGCTTCTTCATATCCGCTTGTTCCGTTAATTTGACCAGCCATAAAAAGACCTTTTATTTTTTTAGTTTCCAAACTTTTTTTCAATTCAAGCGGATTAATTGCATCATATTCAATTGCATAGCCATATTTTGCGATTTTTGCATTTTCTAGACCCGGGATTGTTTTAATTATTTGGTCTTGGACTTCTTCGGGCATTGAGGTCGAAAGGCCATTTATGTACATTATGTCTTGTTTTTTTGTTTCTGGCTCAAAAAATATTTGGTGTCTAGGTTTGTCAGAAAAACGGACAATTTTATCTTCAATCGAAGGGCAATAACGAGGTCCAACTCCCAAAATTAAGCCTGAATACATTGAGGATTTGTCCAAATTTTCGTTTATTATTTGGTGTGTTTTTGAGTTAGTGTAAGTCAAATAACAGGAAATTTGTTTTTTTAGTTTGTGTTTTGATTGAAACGAAAAATTTATATTATAAAGTGGCAAAACTTCGCGTTCAACTTTTGAAAAATCAATGGTGGAAGTAAGAATTCTTGGCGGGGTTCCCGTTTTAAGTCGCTGTAATTCAAAACCGAGTTTTTTTAGGTTATTTGAGAGCAAATTTGAGGTTTCTTGACCATCAGGACCACTCGAAATAGACGAAGAACCGCGAAGAACTTTTGAGTCCATGTAGGTTCCGGTGGTTATAATTACACTTTTTGCAAAAAAAACAGCCCGTTTTTTTGTTTTTAGCCCAAAAATACGGCTTTTTTCAACCAAAAGTTCAGTTACTAAATCTTCAAAAATAGTCAAATTATCCTGTTCTTTCAGGTCTTTTAGGATAATTTTGGAATATTTTTCTTTGTCAATTTGCGCCCGCATGGCTAAAACAGCAGGGCCTTTTGACTCATTTAAATATTTGATTTGAATCATAGCAGCATCAGAAAATTTAGCCTGCACACCACCAAGAGCGTCAATTTCTCGAGTTATTATTCCTTTAGCGGGTCCGCCAATTGCTGGATTACACGGCATTGATGCTAATTTTTTTTTATCAATTGTTATCAGCGCAACTTTGAAACCTTTTTTTAAAAGTGCATAAACTGACTCAATTCCGGCGTGACCACCACCAACTACAATTGCATCAAACTCTAAACCGCTTTTATTTTTTTCTTTTGACATTTTAGACTTTCTAAATTCAATTAATTAAAAAATTATACTATATTTTAGCTGTTTTTATTGATTTTTTAAAATAGAAGTTCGCTTTTTATACAAGAATTAGACCAATAAGTTGGCTAGTTTCTGGACGCTCAGGTGATTTTATGAGCATTTTTGTCTTTTTTTCATTTATATAAATTTCAATAACGTTGTCAAAAACAGAAATTGCGTCTTTTAGATAACGATAATTGACATTTATTTCGACAAATTCAGGATCATACTCGTCAAAATTAGCAAAATTTGGATTCATTTTAAAGTCAATAACATTTTTTGTTGAGACATTAGATTGCCCTGAATCTTGTCGTGAAATAAAACCTTTTAATTCAGTTTTTGACATTGTAAGATTAATTACATTATCTTTTCCGGGCGAAATTATCGTAGTTTTATCAATTAGATCGATAATTTCGCGCTTTTTTATAGAAAAGAAATATAAAATTTCATCTTTTTTTGGCAAAACATTTGAAATATCTTTGTAGTCTATTGTCAAAATTCTTGACTGAATAGTTAAATTATCGTAAATGTAGCTAATTTTTGTAGGTTCAATATTTAATTCAATGTCTGAATCTAGCTCTGGAGGTATAAAATCTTTCAAATTTTTAGCATTAACAGAAATATTTATTTTACTTTGGTTAAAAATTTCAATTTTTTCTGAGGCAAATCTAGTTGTGTCTGTTGCTGAAAAAAATAAATAACCTGAATCAGAACTAAGATTTATCGCCGATAAAACCGGTTGAGAAGGGTTGTTTGTCGTTGCAAAAGCTGTATTTTTTACGGCTTTTTTGAAGTTTTTTGCATTTACAATTAACTTTATCCCTTTTTGGTCAAAGTCAATTTCTGGAAAAAAACTAGCATTAATAAGACTTTTTGTAAATGAAGCTTCTTCTCAGGAAACGATTAGTTCGTTGCCTTTTAATTCAAAGCTAATTTCTGAATCACATTTTTTGATAACATCACGTAAAAAAAATCCATCAATCAAACAAAAACCGACATCAATTATTTCAATTAAATTTTCTTTTTCGATAAAAACTTTATAAGAAAGTTCGCTATTTGTCGATATTATAAACAAACCTCCTCTTGTTAATTTCATAAAAAAAGAGCTCAGTGGTGAATTATTGTGACTAAGAATTGCTACTTGCATTCTTTCGATTTGTTTTTCAATAATGTTCTTTTTAATTCTAAATTTCATTTTTACTCCTTGCAAAATAAATAATAAATTTAGTTAAGTTTAGTTTTGTTAAGTTAGGTTATGTTTAGTTTAATAAAAATTATAATAAGTTTGTTTAAAAGTTCAAAAAAACAAAAAATCTTTAATTTATAGCGTTTTTTTACCAAAAAACGGAGTTAATTTCTATTATTTTTTATGTTTAAAACTTCAGTTTAAATGTTTATATATTTGATTTAAGGCCAGTTCTAATTCGTGATTGTTGCTTTGTTTTAAATCATCGATTTTTCTAAGTGTAAAAATTATTGTTGAGTGCTTTCTGTTGTTGAAAAATGACCCAACCTCATTGTGAGTCAAGTCGAGAATATTCTTGATTAATCAAATGGCGATGTCACGGGCGTGAACTATATTTTTGTCTCTTTTTTCACTTTTTATATCACTAACAGGAATTCCGTAATATTTAGAAACGGACTGAATTATTAAATCTGGCGTAATTATCTGTTCAGTTTCATGTTTTTCTACAAAAATTTCAAGCATTTTTTGCTTGTCAAAATAAATTTCGCTCTGAAATTTAATTCTATTTGTCTGAATGTAGAAAACAATTGACTTTAAAGCGCCCTCGAGCTCTCTGATTGAGTTTCGAAAGTGTTTCGAAAGAAATTCAAGCGCTTCAGTTGTCCAAATGTGTTTGTCCAAATTTTGCTCGCGCAATTTATGTGTAAAAATGCGCAAAAAATCTTCTTTTTTTGGCTTATTTAACTTTATATGCAAACCAGAACCAAACCTTGTGATAAATCTTTCTTCAAAACCACCTAATAAAGAAGGTGATTTATCTGACGTAATAATCACAGTTTTATCATTTTCAATAAATTTGTTCAAAATTTCAAGAGCAACTATTGAAGTTTGATGTTTATGCCCTAAACCTTGAATGTCATCAAATAAAAAAACGTCAACTTGAGTCAGTCATTCTAAAAAATCACTGATTTTATTGCTTTCTCCATTTTGCATTCAACCGGTTATACAACTTATAAACTTATAATCATTAATGTAGAAAACTTTTTTGCCTTTTTCAGCAAGCAAATTTCCGATGGCATTAATAAAGTGAGTTTTCCCTATTCCCGAAGGTCCTGAAATAAAAATAGGTGAAAAATTGAGCTTTGTGTCGCTTATAATCGAATCGTAAATGCTAAAAATCTGAAAATTATAGTTAGACCTTATAAAGTTTTTAAAGGTAAATTTATTCAAAAAATTGTTTATTTTAAAGCTGCAATACTTGTTTTTTATAGTAAAATCCTGTGTTTGTTTAGGTTTTTCTATATAATTATTTTCATTATTAAAAGTTAAAACCTTAGAAATTTCAAGGTTAGAAATCGCTTTTTCGACAGTGTCAATTCATCGAGAAATAACTTCTTGTTTTGCAATTTGGTCTGTAAAATCAATGATAATTTCGTTTTCGGTCTCGTTTACCACAAAAATTGTTTGAAAAAAATTGTTGTAAACCATTTTGTCATTTAATAGGTTTTCAATTTGTTGCCGAAGTTCTTGGGTTCTGATTTTTATATTACTATTTGCTTTCAT